>JAGWMQ010000021.1 GCA_028873125.1 Verrucomicrobiota bacterium
AGGGCATCAATGTGGTCTCGGACAATTCGACCCTTGGCGGCGTCGGCGCGGTGACCGTCGGACAGAACTACCTGTTTGTCCTGGATTCGAACAACGGCATCGCCGCCTACCAGATTGACACCAATTACGCTGCCTTGACACCTTTCCGCATCACTCAATTCACGGATGCCCCGGGTTCGTTGCCCGTCCTTTCATGGACGGCCGAAGCGGGCCACATGTATCAGGCGCAGTGCAAGAATTCGCTGGAGGATCCGGCGTGGTCCCTGGTGGGCGTGCCCACCCTCGCCGGCGGGTCGTCTTTGTCCGTGACCAATATCTTGCTGCCGGGTGTCGGCACCAGCAACCGGGTGTATCGCGTGCTCGGTTTTTAACCAGACAAATTGTTTCGGGCCGCGGAAGCAAGTAGTCGCAATGGGTATGCAAACAAAGCAGAGTCGAACGAATAACCGATGCCGGAAAACGGATTGGCGCCGGCAAACGCCGGCCGGCGTTCACCGCGCGCGAGGCTTCACCTTGATCGAATTGCTGGTGGTCATCGCCATCATCGCCATTTTGGCGGCGATGCTGCTGCCGGCGCTGGCGAAGGCCAAACAGAAGGCGCAGGCTACCAGTTGCCTGAACAACCTCAAGCAATTGACCTTGTGTTGGACCATGTATTCCGGGGACAACAATGACCGCATCGTCAACAATTGGACCGCGGGCAGTCGGTCGGCCAACACCGCGTGGGTTGTGGGCAACGCCAGCGACGACCCGATTATTATTCAGACCAATAACATTATGAAAGTTGTCCTGTGGCCCTACAACAAATCCTTGGGCATTTACCACTGTCCGTCCGATCGAACGCACATTTTGGGAAGTTCAACGCTCCGCGTGCGCACTTACGAGATCAGCGTTTGCATGAACTGGGTCACCTCGGATGCGGCAGGCAGTCCGCACTATGATTCCCAGGTCCTGGGTTTCAAAAAGCTCTCGAACATCCATAATCCGGGGCCAACGGAGGCGTTGGTTTTCATGGATCAGCAGACCACCGACCCGCAGAGTTCTCTGAATCCTTGCAACGGCGCTTTCGGCATCGAGGGCATTGGCCTGCCGCCCTCCTACTGGGACGTCCCAACCGACCGTCACGACCACGGATGTGTGCTCTCGTTCGCGGATGGCCATGCCGAATACTGGCATTGGCTGGACAACTATGCTGGAAAGGGGAACGGTTCGTCGTCGACCGATCGTGATTGGGTGCGGCTCGCGCAAACCGCCATCCCCAATTTTCCTTACGTTCAATAGATTCCGTTCCCCCGCGGCCAGCCGGACTTACCCTGTTCCAACTCCGTCAGACTCAAAGAAACGAAAACAATAGCTGAAATGAAATCATCGCTTGCAGGTTACGCCGCGGCACTGACGCTCGCCGGCGCCTTGTCCCTCCAAAACGCCGGTGCCCAAAACCTCTTTGTGGCCAACGCCGCCGACGGCACCATCTCAGAATTCGATTCAAACGGCACCCTGATCAACGGGTCTTTTGTTTCCGGTTTGATCTCGCGGGAAGGACTGGCGTTTGACAGCAGCGGCAACCTGTTTGTGATGCGCTTGAACCTGGGCCAGAGTGAGGAATTCGATTCCTGCGGAACCTTGATTACGGCGACTTTCGCCACGGGCTTGAGCAGCCCCACCTTCCTGGCCATATCTCCCACACCGGCGCCAGAGCCTTCGACTTGGGCAATGATGGTCGCCGGGTAGGCCGTCCTTTTCAGCTTGCAACGCCGCCGGAAGGCCTGGAGGCTGTGGAACCCGCAACGGTTTGTCTGAAAGCGCCGCGATGAGAGAGGCTGGGGGCTTGATGCAGGCTGGAGTTGAACGCCGCATACATCGTATGAATCCTGCCGTCCGCGCGAAAGACCGGCCGAGAGGCTGGCGTTTACCGATCTCCCTGACGCTGGCAACGGTTGCCTTCCAGCTTCACGCCACCATCTATTATGTGGCGACCAACGGGAACGACGGCGCCGCCGGTATTTCCATCAACACGCCTTGGAACACCATCGGGAAGGCCGCCAACACGATGGTTGCGGGCGACACGGTCTTCATTCGTGGCGGCACCTACCGGGAAACGGTCACGCCGGTTCGGAGTGGATCCAGCAGCAGCCCGATTACGTACCAGGCTTATCCGGGCGAGGCTCCCGTGATTTCCGGCGCGGATGTGGAGACCAACTGGACCTGGGACACCAGCGATGTCCCGAATGCCTGGAAACTTCCCTGGACCCTGAGTCTTCCCTCCAGCATGACCAACAATTCGTCGAACCCCTACGTGAGCGGGTTGGCCGATCCGACCATTCTGCGCAGAGAAATGGTCATTTTTGACGGCCAGGTGTTGCGGCCGGTCGGCATGCGGGCGGACTTGACCAATGGGTCGTTCTGGGTTGAGGGCCCGGACACAAACCCCGCGGCCATTTACGCGCTCTTCCCCGGAGGCGCTTCTCCCCTGGGCCACAAGGTGGAAGCGGCCACACGCAGCCATGCGCTTGTGGCCATGGGCAAAAGTTATCTGGTGATCAACGGCCTGACGTTCCGCCATGCCTGCAATGCCGTTCACGACCTGATGGTGCAGGTGGGGGGCAATGGCGCCACCGGCGTGGTGTTTGAAAACAACACCGTGGATTGGGCCAACGCCGGCGGGCTTTCGGTGGGCGGAAGCTACATCACCTGCAGCAACAATCTCGTTCAGAACAACGGGCAACTCGGCTTTGCCGTCAGCGGCGACCATCTGTTGTTTGATCATAACAAGTCTCTGGGAAACAATTGGAAGGACTATTACGCCGAAAGTTGGGAGGCCGGCGGCGGCAAATGGGTCTATACCACCGCGTCGGTCATCCGCTTTCAGGAGGCCGGGAGCAACCTTGGACCGGGAATCTGGCTGGACACCAACAACCGGGGCAATCTCATCGAGAACTGCACCGTTTATAGCAACCGCCTGTTTGGCATTTTTCTCGAACTGAATTCAACCGGGAACACGGTGCAAAACAACGTCGTCTTCGGCACCCAATTTTCGCCGACGTATCCCTGGCGCTATGGCGGCGGCATCGGCATCACCGACTCCACCAGCAACAACATCGTTTACAACACCGTCTGTGATTGCGCCGGCAACGGGCTGTTCATCCAGGCCGACGACCGGGTCGCCGAGGCCAGCGGTGACAATCACCTCTTCAACAACATCGTCGCGTTCAATTCCACCGGGGGCAGCGGTGATTTCGGAGACGGGTATCAGATATGCCTCAACGGCCAGGACCTCGCCGAGGCGCTGAGCAACACCCACGACGGCAACCTTTTTTGGCAGGGTTCCGCTCCGGGGGCCATTTTTGGCTTGAAGGGATATTCCGGCACCAGCGACCTTTCCGCCTGGCGGAGCTGGACCGGCGGAGACAGCAACTCGGTTGTGGCTGATCCCCTCCTGGAAAACAGCGCCGAGGCAGCCGGATTCCATTTAACCTCCTCATCGCCCGCGCGCGGGCTGGGAGTGGCGCCGCCGGTGCCGGTTTCGGATGATTACGACGGCGATTTCCGGCCCTCAATCGGGGCGGACGCGGGGGCCGACCAATATGTGCCCACCAACATCACCACCACGCCCGGCTGGACCGACCTGCGGTTGCACTACGCCTTCGATGAGGGAACCGGGCCGGCCCTAGACAGCGGCATCGCGCCAGCGGACGACGGGGCGTTCGTCGGCCTGGCCACCCACACGACCAACACGCCTTGGGGCACCGGTCGCGCCCTGGATTTGAGTGATGGGAACAATGACTGGGTCACGGCGGGCAATCCCGCGAAGCTGAACGGCCTGACCAATTTCACCTTGACCACCTGGTTCAATCTCCGGGGAGACCCCGCCAACGGCGACCGGTTGATTGACAAGGTCAGCGGGACCCCCAACGGGGGCTTTGGCTGGCGGATCATCAGTCCGACCAGCGGCACGATCAGCGCGTCCAACTTCACCCTGGCCCTCCAGATCACCCTGGCCCAGCAGACCACGTTGCCGGTCAACATCGGCGCCGACCATCAATGGATCTTTCTGGCGGTCAGCTACGATGGCACCGGCGCGTCCTCCAATGTGAAGTGGTACAAGGGCGACCTGAACAACGGCGTGAGCCTGCTGGCCACCACCAGCCGCGACAGCGGTCCGGTCATTGACACGACCAACGACCTGCGCATCGGGAGCACGCCGGCGACCACCTCGGACCGTACACCGCCGGCCTGGTTCGACGACGTGCGGGTCTTCAGCACGGTGCTTTCCCAGATC
Organism: Verrucomicrobiota bacterium; assembly: GCA_028873125.1. GTDB lineage: Bacteria > Verrucomicrobiota > Verrucomicrobiia > Limisphaerales > UBA11358 > UBA11358. Next base: position 4,280 of record JAGWMQ010000021.1, read on the forward strand.
GACTTGGAAAAGATCCGTCTGGAAACCGTGCCTTTTATCGGCCTGCCGACCATTACTCAACAACCCCAAGATGCCTCGGCCACCGCCGGTTCGAATGTGTCTTTCATCGTCGGCGCCTCCGGCGTTGGCACGTTGAGTTATCAATGGCTCCTCGATGGCGGCGACCTCCGCGGCGCCGTTTCCGACCTTTACACAGTGAGCAATGCCCTGCCGGACCCTTCCGGAGCCTCCCACGGTTACAGCGTGGTGGTATCCAATCTGTATGGGGCCACAAACAGCCGGACGGCGTCTTTGAGTTTCTTCAACCCGTTCCTGACCAATTCGACACCATTCAGGCTGCACGGAAGCAATGCGGATTCCGGATCCAGTTTCGTATTGTCCTGGCCAGCCCTTGCAGGCGGCGTCTATCAACTGGAGGCGAAAAGTTCACTCACGGAGTCGAATTGGGCGCCCGTGGGCCGGCCCGTCGTGGGCCAGGGCGCAAAACTGGTTGTCACGGACGCGGTGCCTTCGGACGCAAGCGGTCGCTACTATCGCGTGTACGGTTATTGACCTCGCGAAATGAGGGATGCGTGCCCTTGTTCGCGTCCTCGCACACTCACTGCTCGCCTCGGAATTGCTTGCTTTAAAATTCAGACATCAACAGGAGAATGTTGGGGCGGGAAGCGGCAGTTGAACCTGCGGCGCCGGCCCGTCCGATGACGGCGGGCGCGGCCGTTGCCGCCAGCCCGGCAAGGCTTTTCCACACAAACTCGCGGCCGCTCATGTCGTTCATGCTGTCCATCTCGATTTTAATAGCGAAGTTCCCACCCCGATTCGCAGGTGCCGTCGTCGGCATGTGCTTCGGTCAACGTGCGGAGCGCCGTCCGGGCTGCCTCCACGTCGGCGCCGGATTTCTCCCTGTAAACCGCCAGGCGCAACCGCAGGGCATCCGCCAGATAATCCGCCTGCCAGGCCAGCTTGTCCACCGCCCATTTCGCCCCGGGGGTGTCGGCTTGTTTCAGAGCCTGTTCCATCGCCTTGCGCGCCTGTCCCACCATCGCCTGGAAACGGGCGGGATCACCGGACATGCTCTGCGGGATGAGCACGCCGAGGCTCCGGGTCGCGGACTGGAAAAAGCGCCGCATCGGCCCGGCGGCTTTTCCAAAGCGGGCCTTGAGCCAGCCGTCATACCATTGTCCGCCGTCGAAATCGGACGACCAGGCGGCGCTCGCGAAGGCATCGCGGTTGGCCTCCAGCGGCAGCCAGTTGTCAGGATGATTGTATAAGTTCACGCCGCACACACCCAGCGTGCGCCAGAGTTTCATGTCGGCGGCAATTTGCCGCGGCAGCACCACGGGCAACGACGCCCAGCTTTCCTTGGAGTAATAACTGTATTCGGTCACTGCGCCGGGACACCGGGCCAGCCAACCCCGCAGGTCCTTCAGAAACACGGCATTCTGGGGCGCGTCAAAGGGCACCGAGTAATTCCGATGAATGGGACAAAATTCAAGAATGTTGTCCGCCGAATAATCCTTCATGTTGCGCGGCGGTCTCATCGTCTGCACATAGGCGATGGTGGAAATCCGCGTCCGCAGGCCGGCGGCCTTGACCGCGAGCGTGACCTGCCGCACCAATCTCGCCAGACGGTCCGAAGGGGCGCCGAGCGCCCGCGATTCGGGGCTTTGCGACCACCGGCATCCGTCCGGAGGCCAGAGCTGAAACACGTCAATCTCCGGCCGTTGTTTGAGATAGGCTACGATGTTTTCGGCGAACGTCTTGACAGCCGCCGGGTTGCCGGTCTCGAACACGACATTTTTTTGTTCCGGCACGCGCCGGCCGTTGATCAGACCGAACCAATCCGGGTGCGCGCGGCCAAATTTTTTTGGCGACAAGAAAACCGACATGATTTCATGCTTGCCGACCTCGATCCTCATGTCGCGCAGTTGCATGGCCTGGAGGATGGCCTCCCGGTTCGCCTCATAAACGCGATAATGAAATACGGCCGTGTTGGCGCCTTGCTTGGCCATCCAGTCGGCCAGCGCCGCGTAATCATTGGGCGCGTAGCTCGTTCCGGGATCCTGCCGCCGGTATCTCATCGCCGGCTGATCGAGGACGTCCATCGGCGCCAACGTCAACCCGGCCTTGTGCGGCACAAACTCCTCGTGGCCCTTCATGGGTCCGGCGTCCGGCGCGAACCACCAGCAGCCCTGCCGCCGCAAAAAGGCATACACGGCAAACAGCGTGCCGCGTGGCATGGCGCCCTTGAGCACCAGACTCGTCCCCAACGTGCGGATGCGGAAAGCGTCATCCCCCGCATAGCGTGACGGGACGGCGACTTTGGAGGCGAAGGGCGTGTCGCCCACCGAGATCAGAGGGGTCCGTTCGGCATTGGCGGTGATGGCCAGCCGGGCACCGGTCATTTGGGCCAAATAATGCCGCAATTGTCCGGCAGCGTAACGTTCCGTCGGCGCCGCGTCCGGGCCGACCAAAATCGAATAAGCCGACTGGACGCGCCCGGCCAATTGCAGCGGCGCGCCCGATCCGTTCACGGGAAAAAGTTCGGGACTGAAAACGGTGCCTATTCCGAGCGCAAGCTGAAGCGTGCCGGAGATGCTGCACCACCGCATGTGCTTGCGGGGCGACGCTGAGCCGGCCACAGCATGCGCTTGTCCGTTCGTATAACCCGTTGCTTTGTTGGTCCTTGCCCTCGATATGGAATTGATGCGTCCGCCGGCTAAAGTAGTGGCTTTCATGAATTGATGCTGAAATTTAGCGGCGAATTCGAGCGTCAATCAAATAAAAAGCCGGCTTTGACAAGCTTCACATTCCGTGGATTGGGAGCGTTCAGGCTTTTGCCGCCGAGTCGGACTCGATGGTCTGGCGTTCCCGGCTGAACGCCTCGGCAACTTCTTGAAGGCTGCGCCGGGTCCTGGGCGTTGTGGCGACCCGCCGTCGCTCGGCCTGGATCTGGCTGAAAATTTGAAGGCCGAGATCGTTGCCGCCAATCAAGAAAGACGCGAGGCCACTTTCATCATCCCTGTCGGTCCCGTGGACCAGTATCCGCTGTTGGCGCGACGGTTCAACGAGGAGAAGATTTCCTGCCGGAATGTGCTCTTCATTGGCATGGACGAATATCTGGACGAGCAGAATGCCTGGCTGCCGGAGGACCATCCATTGAGTTTCCGCGGCTACCTCAACCGCATGTTCTATAACTTGATGGATCCGGCGCTGGCACCGTCCCGCCAGCATCGAGTTTTTCCCGATCCGGGCGCCCTCTCGATGGTCCCGCAACTCATTGCCGCGCGTGGCGGGGTGGATGTCTGTTACGGAGGCATCGGTATCAACGGTCACATCGCTTTTAACGAACCGCCCGCGCCGGACGCGCCGATGCCGGTGGTGAACGATGCCGCCTATTTCCTTGCTTTCCGTGCCTGGCCGATGGCGTCCGCCGCGAGCATGGCATTGAGGACTTTGTCCGGCGTGACGATGCCCGCTTCGTGATGGATGGGTTGCTCCGGAGCGCTGGCCTTTTTCGCCGCCAGCATCAATTTCTCGGGGCCGGCCTTTCCCAGCCCAACGTCTGCCAGCGTGGTCGGCAAACCGACCTCCTCGCAGAACGAGAAAACCGTCTTGACATCGTCCACGGGGGCGTCGGTGAGCTGCAGACCGGCCAGAACGCCGAAGGCGACCTTTTCCCCATGATAGAACGCATGGGTTTCCGGCAGGACGGTGAGACCATTGTGGATGGCATGGGCGGACGCCAAGCCGGCGCTTTCAAACCCGAGCCCGCTCAACAGAATATTCGCCTCGATGATGTGCTCCAACGCGGAGGTAACAATCTGCCGCTCGCTGGCGACCTTGGCGGCGGCGCCAGAGGTCAGCAAGGTTTCGTAACAGAGCTTCGAGACGGCGAGACCCGTCAGCGTGCCGTATCCGCCACACTCGTTTGCCGACCGGGTGCGGTCGCAGGACCGCGCTTCGAACCACGTGGACAGCGCATCGCCCATCCCCGCCACCAGGAACCGGGTCGGCGCCGCGGCGATGATGCCCACGTCCACCAGCACCGCCGCCGGGTTCGACTTTTGGTAGAGCACCGCGTCGAAAATCCCCTCCTTGGAGTAGCGCACCGCACAGCCGCTGCACGGCGCATCGGTCGAAGCGACGGTGGGAATGATGATCACGGGTATGCCCGCCCGGTCGGCGGCGATCTTGGCTGTGTCAATCGTCTTGCCTCCGCCCATGCCGACGAGCACATCCACCCGCTTCTGCTCAATGACGGCAACCAGCCGGGTCAACTCCTCCTCGCAACATTCGCCGCCGAATAGCTCGATAGGGATGGCTTGAGCCTTCAAATCAAGGCCGCATCGGGGAAGCACTTTGTTGTTTACGGAAGGCGAGGCCAGGATCAGACCCTGTTTCCCCAGCAGCTTGATCAGCACGGGCAATTCGCTGATCGCACCAACGCCCTGGATATATTTGCGCGGAAAAACTGCCTTGTTCAACATACGCCTCTCCTTTCATTCCAGTCCGGCCCGCTGACTCTCTTGTGCAGCGCCGCTGGCGGGGTCTCCGCAGAGACCCCTTGCCAAACCCCACTCGGCCCTGTCGGGGCGGAACAGATCAGCCAAAGGTTATTGCTTATTGTGAGGCTTGGTATTGTTCGTCGCTGACGTTTTCCATCCAGTCAGCCCCTTTGCCGTCGAGCTGTTCGTAAATGGCGATGTGTGTCATGGCGGTGGCTGGCGCCGCACCGTGCCAGTGCTTGTCGCCCGGCGGGATCCAGACCACATCGCCCGGTCGGATTTCTTCGACCGCTCCGCCCCAGTGCTGCACGCGTCGGCAGCCCGCCGTCACAATCAAGTGCTGGTCCAAGGGATGGGTGTGCCATAATGTTCGAGCGCCGGGCTCGAACGTGACGCAGATGCCGAGTGCGCGGTCCGGAGCCTTTGGCTGGAACAGGGGATCAATGCGCACCGTGCCGGTAAACCAGTCGGCCGGTCCTTTGGAGGAGGGTTGTGAGCCACTTCGTTTGATTTCCATAATTTGGTTCCTTTCTGTAAGTGTATCCTCAGCCGCACCAGGCCCGAAGTCAACAGGAGAAAACAGGGGAACACCGGGCGCGGTGGTGTTCGGAGCATTGGCCTAAGAAGCAACAACCCGGCTTCAGTGAGGGACGTTCGCCAAAGCAAGCCTTGCTCCGTTCGCCCGCATCGGGACATGCATTTGAAGTTGGGTTTCCCTGTCCGCCGAGCAGCGGCCTGCGCTTCGGCTTGAACCGTGTGGCGAATGCCCCCATCCCCGTCCGCAATTGGGGGCGGCGGCCGCTTTTGGCCTCGGCAGCGACGACGACCTGCCTTGCCGAAGCATAAAAGCCGCCTCCTGATTCCGCTCGATTTCCTCAAAACCGCATTGCGGGGCACGGTTGCGTTGCTTATCGTCCAAGCGACCGAGTTGCATCCAAAGCGCCGAAATGAAAAGACGTGAATTCATCAAGATGGGGTTGAGCGCGGCGGCCTTGGCGGCCCTGCCCTCCTGCGCCGACAAACTGACCCGTGGCGCTGGCCGGACCGGACCAACGCCGGGCGGCATTCTGCCGACGGACGATGCGATGGCGCCCCGCCGCCGCGATTTATTGGACTTCGATTGGCGTTTCAAGCCAATGCCCGCCCTCGCACTCAAGGAGGCGACGGCTCTGGATAAATGGGTGTGGACCCGGGAGAAGCCGGGACAGGCGGACAGGATGTCCCGGCCCGATTTGGATGCGTCCGGGCCGGATTGGAAGACCGTGAACACCGACCATCCGCAAATGGATTATGTCGGCCACGCCTGGTTTCGTGCAGTGTTGCCGGAATTGAGGGGGCCGGGACGCACCGTGGCCTTCACTCACGTGGATGACAACGGCGAGATTTATCTGAACGGAAAACGGCTGGATTCGCATGAAGGCTGGTCTGCACCCTTTGTCGTAAATCTCGACCCGGCCTGGAAAACCGGCGGCCCCAATGTGCTGGCCGTGCGCGTGGAGAACACCGGCGGGCTGGGCGGCATTTACGGCGACGTTTCCCTGGGCCGGCTGTCGGCGGCGGAAAAGTTCTTCTCGCCCGAATGCGATGACCGCTCCTGGCGTAAAATTCAGTTGCCGCATGATTACATCGTGGAGGACCAATACAGTTCCCAGGCCGACACCGGCCACGGGTCGCTGCCGGTCTATCCGGCCTGGTATCGCAGGAGATTTTCCCTGGACGCGGCGGATCAGGGCCGATGCGTGTGGCTTTATTTCGAGGGCGTCTTCCGCAACGCGCGGATTTATCTCAACGGTGACCTCGTGGGAAGGCATCCCGGCGGATACACCTCCTTCCACGTGGACATTTCCGACTCGATTCATTTCGGAGAGGAAAATCTGCTGGCAGTTTACGTGGATCCGACGGACTTTGAGGGCTGGTGGTACGAGGGCGGCGGGATCTGCCGCCACGTCTGGCTGAATGTCGCAGACCCAACCCACGTCGCCCCATGGGGTGTCTATGTCACCAGCGAGGTGGCCGACCTGGCTGGCGCCCCCTCCGCCAAACTCCGCATCGAAACCACGGTCGCCAACCGGACGCAGGAAAACCAGGAGTGCTCCATTGCCACCACCGTGCTGGATCCGGCGGGCCGCGTGGCTGGCTCGGCAACCGACATCCTGCTGGCGCCGCCAACCCCCATTCCGGGCGATGCCCGCCGGAAGATTCTCTCTTCGCCCGATGCGGATCAGCCCAGTCACCTGCACACCGGCGCCAAATTGGTGCAGGAGATCAACCTGCCTTCCGCGCGACTCTGGTCGTTGGAGGAACGCAACCGTTACACCCTCGTGACGGAGGTTTCACGGGGCGGCAAGGTCGTGGATCGCCACAGGCAAAAGTTCGGCATCCGGACGCTGCGGTTCGATCCCCGGGACGGCTTTTTCCTGAATGAAAAGCCGGTCAAACTCAACGGCGTCTGCAACCATCAGGATTTTGTCGGGGTCGGCATCGGCATGAGCGACAGCCTCCTGTATTACCGCATGAAAAAACTTCAGGAATTCGGCTGCAACGCCATTCGCTGCTCGCACAATCCCATGACGCCGGCCATGTATGAGGCCTGCGACGAACTGGGATTGCTGGTCATGGACGAGAACCGCCATCCCGGTTCCTCCGTGGCCGTCAAATCATGGAATGGCCAGCCCTACGCCGACACCTGGCACGTGGAATCCATGGTGTTGCGGGACCGCAACCATCCCAGCGTCATCATGTGGTCCATGTGGAACGAGGAGTTCGCCATTCAGAACACGCCCTTCGCCCGCCAGATGATGGCCGCGCTCATGGAGGCCGTTCACAAGCACGACCGCACCCGGCCGGTGACGTGCGCCAACAACAGCCCGGCGGCAAAGCAGGCCTGGCGCGGCGGGGTTGCCGAGGCGGAGGACATCCTGGGAGTCAATTACAACCCCGAGGATTACGACATCCTGCGCCGGGAATATCCCGAGAAGATGATTTTCGGCAGTGAAATCGGCAGCAACCTCGAATGCCGGGGGATCTATCACACCGACAAGGAGACCGCCCACCAGACCAGCTACATGGCGCCCGACGGGTCGTGGCAACCGCTGGGATCGCGCCGCTTCGTCGCCGGGGGATTTTACTGGACCGGCTTTGACTACCGCGGCGAAACGACCCCGTTCGGCTGGCCGGAAATCAATTCCAACTTCGGCTTTCTGGACATGTGCGGATTTCCCAAGGACCAGGCGTTCTATTGGAAGGCCTGGTGGCAGCGCAGCAAACCGCTGGTGCATATTTTCCCGCATTGGAACTGGCCCCGCAGGGAGGGACAGAATATTCCCGTCTGGTGCTTCAGCAATTGCGACGAGGTGGAATTGTTCCTGAACGACCGCAGTCTGGGCAGGCAAACCATGCCGGAATTTAGCCACCTGCAGTGGGACCACGTGTCTTATCAACCGGGACGGCTTGAAGCCAGGGGTTATCTCAAAGGCCGGGTTGTTGCCCGCCAAGTGGTCGAAACCACCGGCGCGCCCGCCGCCCTCAAACTCATGCCGGATCGCAGGCGCCTGGTTGCCGACGGCCAGGATACCGTTCCGGTTGCCGTAGCCGTGGTGGATTCCCATGGACGGGTTGTGCCGACCGCCGGCAACAAGATCGTCTTCGACGTCTCCGGCGCCGGGGCAAACGCCGGCGTGGGCAATGGGGATCCCAGTTGCCACGAGCCGAATCAGGCGAGCCACCGCAGCGCCTTCAACGGATACTGCATGGTGCTGGCCCGGGCAGGCCGGACCGCCGGAACCTTGCGTGTCTCCGCCCACTCAACCGGATTATCCCCTGCCTCAGTGCGGTTGGTGGTAAGCGAGGCATGAGGGGGATAAAATCAGGAAATACGCGGTGGTCGTTTCTCTCCATCGCTGCTCTCGCATTATTGCCGGCGATATCTTTTGGGGCCGGCGCGGCCGAAAGCGGTTCGTGGTCGCTGGTTTCCCCAAATGGGCAATGTGAAATTTTGGTTTCGTCTGGCAACGACGGCAGCCTGAGCTACCAGGCCCTTCGACGTGAAAAGGTTGTCATTCAAAAATCGCCGCTGGGGCTTCGGCGCGACGATCAGGACTTTGAACGCGGTTTGACGCTCACTCGCGCCGGGAGCGTTCACCGTCGGCGCCAGAAATATCAATTGTTCGCGGGCGTTCAACCGGAGGTGAATCATCTCCTGAATTATCGCCATCTGGTGTTTCGCAATGCCAACGGGGCTCCCATTGAAATGGACCTGGCCGCCAGCGATGAGGGCGTCGCCTTCCGTTACCGGTTCCCCGGAACCAACCGGACCGTACGCATCATCCGGTCCGAACAGACCGGCTTCACCCTGCCGACGAACGCCCGCGGCTGGCTGCAGCCGTTTCATGCTGCGGGTCCCTACACGCCGGCCTATGAGGACTTTTATTTTCATGTTGCCCCGGACGATCCTCCGCCGGATTCGCGGGCGCCGGCGGTGGGGTGGGCATTTCCGGCCCTCTTCCATGTTTCGGAGGCGGCAACTTGGGTGCTGTTGACCGAATCCGGGACCGACGGCTCTTATTGCGCCTGTCATCTGGCACCGGATTCGGCCGGCGGAGTTTATCGCATCGCCTTCCCGCTGGCCGACGAAACCACGCCAGGCTGCACAAACCGCTTCGGTCCCGACCCCAGATACTCCTTGCCTTGGACCCTGCCGTGGCGCGTCATCGTCATGGGCAAATCGGCCGGTGACATCGCGCTGGAAACGCTGATGACCGATCTGGCGCCGCCTTCGCGCATTGCCGACACATCATGGATAAAACCGGGTCGCGCCTCGTGGGCATGGTGGTCGCATCCCGACGGGCCGGACACGACAAACTTGTTCGACGAATTTACCGACCTCGCCGCCAAAATGGGCTGGGAATACACCTTGTTCGATGCCGGCTGGTGGGAGCCGGGCCTCAAACCGATTGCCAATTATGCCGAGTCCAAGGGACTCATGCCGCTGGCCTGGTTGCACGCCGCGGATTTTTATGACGCCGCCAAGCGGGCCGGGAAACTGGATGAAATGGCCGCCGCGGGCATTCGCGGCGTGAAGGTGGATGTTTGGTGCTCGGACCGCCAGGAGGCGATCGCCGCTCAGCAGGCGCTGATGAAAGCAGCCGCCGCACGCCACATGGTGGTGAATCTCCACGGTTGTACCATTCCCCGCGGCTGGGAACGGACCTGGCCGAATTTTCTGACCTGTGAAGCGGTGCTCGGCAGCGAATCCTATTTTTACGAACCGCGTTACACGGAAAAGGCGGCGGAACTGGACACCGTTCTGCCATTCACCCGGAATGCCGTCGGCCCGATGGACCTGACGCCCGTCGCCTGTTCGCCCAAAAAATACGCGCGCCTGACCACGGCGGCGCATCAACTGGCCGCCGCCCTCATTTTCACCTCGGGCCTCATTCACTATGCCGACAAGCCGCAATTTTTTGAGTCGCTGCCGCCGCCGGTGCGGCAAATTTTGCGCGACGCACCCGCGCGCTGGGACGCGACCCGCTGCCTGGTGGGAGAGCCGGGAAAAGTTGCGGTCTTCGCGCGGCGTTCCGGACGGAGCTGGTTCATCGCCGGCATCAATGGAACCGCTGATCCCCTGCCGCTGAGTCTGGACCTGTCGGCATTCAAAGGGTTTCCCCACCGCATCATGGTAACCGAAGGAAAAAACGCCGACATGCAGGTTGCCGTCACGCCTTTGAACGCTTCGAGTCGGTGGCGCCACAAAATGCCTCCGCGCGGAGGATTCATCCTGCGGCTGAATCAATAACCCCGCCCGGAGTGAGAATAATTCACGGAGAGCGGATGACCTGCCGACTGTCGGCGCTGGCTGGCGCCGTGGCGGATCCGGTCAGGGATTTGGATGCCCGTTGGGCGGGGAAACAGTGATGACCACCTTGCCAAAATGCGCGCCGCTTTCCTGGTAGGAGTAGGCGGCGGGCGCCTCGGAAAACGGAAAGACGCGATCCATCACCGGTTTGAGCTTTTGCTGCGAAATGGCGCGGTTCATCGCCTGAAACATGTCTCGGTTGCCGACGAAGATGCCGCGGATGAGCACGGATTTTCCAAGGATGTCCCGCAGTGCCACGTCGCTGGTGAAACCGCTCACACCGCCGATGACACTGACCGTCCCGCCCATCGCCACCGCTCGCAACGATTTGGGAAATGTATCCTTGCCGCCCACTTCGACGATGTGATCGGCGCCCGCCATGTGGGTGAGACGAAAGACTTCCTTTTCCCAGTCCGGCGTCGTCCGGTAGTTGATGGCCAGATCCGCGCCGAGCGCCTTGGCGCGCGCCAGCTTCGCGTCGCGGCTCGAGGTGATGATCACCCTTGCGCCGTGCATCTTGGCAAACTGGAGCGCGAAGATGGACACGCCGCCCGTCCCGAGCACCAGCACCGTCTGTCCGGCGGAAACGTTGCCGCTGGTCACCAGCGCGTGCCAGGCCGTGAGCGCCGCGCAGGGCAGCGTGGCGGCCTCCTCGAAGCTCAAGTGGGGCGGGAGGGCTACGACGCCGTCCGCCGAGAGCGCGACATATTCGGCCAGCATTCCGTTGATGGAACCGCCCAGAGCGGCGCTGAAGATTTCGCGACGCGCCGGGCCAGTCTGCCAGTTCTGAAAAAAGGTGGCGGCGACGCGGTCCCCAACCTTCCATTGCGTCACACCTTCGCCGACCGCCGCAACTTCTCCCGCGCCGTCGGAAAGCGGAATCAACGGAAGCGGCGTGCCGTCGCCGTAACGGCCGTTCGCCACCATGAGGTCGCGGTAATTGAGCGCGGTTGCGCAGACCCGCACCAGCACCTGGCCCGGTGCGGGTTTTGGGTCGGGCAGGTGGTTCAGCTTCAATGCTCCGGGGCCATTGGGCGCCGTCAGTTGCCAGGCTTTCATGATTTTGACGAATGTCTGCAGCCGTGTGAAGAAAGTCTTGAAATTTGGCGTCTTTCAGTCGTTAATCCCATTTTCGCGGAATTTTTGTCAGACTCGCTTCCACTCTATGCCTGCCTTGCACATTTCACAAGACGTTCTTCATGGACAAACACAAAGTTTTTGCGCCCTTTCCCATCTTCAAACTCGACAAAGCGGCGTGGACGTCACACCGTCCGAGTTGGGAATTTTTCGCGGAACGGGCTTTTCTTTCGCGGCCGCGGGAAATTCATGGCTTTCTGAATTATGGCACAGAGCGACAGACACAATTACGACGAGAGCAAGATCAAGACCTTGTCCTCGCTGGAGCACATCCGGCTCCGCACCGGCATGTATATCGGGCGCGTCGGCAATGGCAGCCATTACGACGACGGCTGCTACATCCTGCTCAAGGAGGTCATTGACAACGCCGTGGACGAATACATCATGGGCTTTGGGCGCGAAATCGAGCTGAAGATCGAGGGCCGCCAGGTCAGCGTCCGGGATTTTGGCCGGGGCATCCCGCTGGGCAAGGTCGTGGACTGCGTCTCCAAGATCAACACCGGCGCCAAATACAACGACGACGTGTTCCAGTTCAGCGTCGGCCTCAACGGCGTGGGCACCAAGGCGGTGAACGCGCTGTCCAGGACGTTTCTGGTGCGCAGCCACCGGGACGGGAAATTCGCCGAGGCCAGTTTCAAGCAGGGCAAGCTCAAACACGAGGATACCGGCCGGACCCGCGAGCCGAACGGCACGTTCATCGAATTCGAGCCGGACCCGGACATTTTTCCCGAAACGGAGTACCGGCCCGAATTCGTCGAACGCCGCCTGCGCCATTACAGCTATCTCAACACCGGGCTGAAACTGATTTACAACGGCAAGACCTTTCAGTCACGCCACGGCCTGATGGACCTGGTGATGGAAGACCTCGCCGGCGACGGCAGCGAGCCGATCTATCCGCCGCTCCATTACGCGGGCAAGACGCTGGAATTTTGCTTCACCCACAGCAACAGCCGCTATGGCGAGACGTTTTATTCCTTTGTCAACGGCCAATACACCAGCGACGGCGGGACGCACTTGAGCGCGTTCCGGGAAGGATTGCTCAAATCGGTCAACGAGTTTGCCAACGGCAGATTCGACGGCGACGACGTGCGGGAGGCCATGGTCGGCGCGGTGGCCATCCGCTTGAAAGACCCGGTGTTCGAGTCGCAGACCAAAAACAAGCTCGGCAACACGGAAATCCGCACCGAACTGGTCAACAGCGTCCGCGAGGAATTGCTGCATTTCTTCCAGCGCAACAAGGCCATCGCCGACCGCATCGTCGAGAAGGTCAAGGACACCCAGCAGTTGCGGAAGGAATTGCAGGCGGTCAAGAAGCTCGCGCGCGAACGCGCCAAGGCCATCACTCTCCGCATCCCGCAGCTCAAGGACTGCAAGAATCATTACGACAAGCGGAAGGAGAAGGGCAAGGGTTCGATGCTGTTCATCTGCGAAGGCCAGTCCGCCGCCGGCTCGATCACCAGTTGCCGCGACGTGAACAATCAGGCGGTGTTCGTCCTCAAAGGCAAGCCGCTCAACGTCTGGGACCTCAACCGCGACGTGATGTATAAAAACGACGAGATGTATAACCTGATGCAAAGCCTCAACATCGAGGACCATCTCGAGGGCCTGCGTTACGAAAAGGTGATCCTGGCCACCGACGCCGACGTGGATGGGATGCACATCCGCAATTTGATGATCGCGTATTTCTTCAAGTTCTTCGAGCAACTCGTCCACGACGGGCACGTTTACGTTTTGGAAACGCCGCTGTTCCGCGTGCGCAACAAGGAGAAAACCACTTATTGTTACAGCGACACCGAGCGCGACGCGGCGGTGAAGGCACTGGGCGGCAAGCCGGAGATCACGCGGTTCAAAGGCCTCGGTGAGATCAGCCCGAAGGAATTTGCGCAGTTCATCGGCAAGCAAATGCGCTTGAGCAAGGTGGAATACGCCCCGCGCGCCGAGTCCGCGCCGATCCTCAATTTTTACATGGGCAAGAACACGCCGGAGCGGAAGGACTACATCATGGAACGCCTCGTCGTGCCGGCGGAGGAGTGAACGTCACTTCGGCCGCGGCCTTTCAACTCATTTCAGCCAGTGAAACAAAAGAATCAATCGAACCAGGCGGAGTGGCCCATTCCAGGCGCCACCCCCGCGAAGAACACCGGGAAAGCCGGCGGCAACGGCCAATCACACGTGCTGGCGGAGAAAATGCCCCAAACCCACATGCACCGCCCGTTCGACCCCAAGAAGACCGAGGCGGCGCTGCACCGGAGGGTGGACCGGGGATTTTTGGATTACGCCAGCTACGTCATCCGTGACCGCGCAATTCCCAATCTCGCCGACGGCCTCAAGCCGGTGCAGCGGCGCATTTTGTGGGCGATGCATCGCAACGACGACGGGCGGTTCACCAAGGTCGCCAACGTCGTGGGCGACACGATGAAATTTCATCCCCACGGCGACGCCTCCATCGGCGAAGCGCTGGTGGTGCTGGCCAACAAACGTTACCTCATCGAAGGCCAGGGCAATTTCGGCAACCTCTTCACCGGCGACCCCGCCGCGGCGCCCCGTTACATCGAGTGTCGGCTCACGGAACTGGCGCGCACGGAACTGTTCAACGACGAAATCACGCAACTGGTGTCCAGCTACGACGGGCGCAACCAGGAACCGGTGGCGTTGCCCTCCAAACTGCCGTTGACGCTGATGCTGGGCGCCGAAGGCATCGCGGTCGGATTGTCCGCGCGGATCCTGCCGCACAATTTTCCGGAGCTGCTGGAGGCGCAGATGGCCATCCTCAAGAAACAGCCGTTCAAGTGCCTGCCGGATTTTGCCACCGGCGGACTGATGGACGCGCGCGATTATCGGGACGGCCGCGGCAGCGTCAAGGTCCGCGCCCGCATTAAGGCCAAGGACGAAGCCACCGTGCTCATCACGGAAATCCCGCCCACGACCACGACCGATTCGCTCATCGCCTCCATCGAAGACGCCGTGCGCAAGGGCAAGCTCAAGGTCAAGTCCATCAACGACTTCACGTCCGAGAGCGTCGAGATCGAGATCAAATGCCCGTCCGGTGTGGATGCCGAAAAAATGGTGGACGCGCTCTACGCCTTCACGGATTGCGAGGTGACGATCGCCAGCCGCATCGTGGTCATCAAGGACGACCGCCCCGTCGAACTCACGGTCAGCGAGGTGTTGCGCGAGAACACGGGGCAACTGGTCGCCATCCTCAAGCGCGAACTGGAATTGCGGGAGCAGAAGCTGCAGGACGAACTGCACTACCGCACGCTGGAGCGCATCTTCATCGAGGAGCGCATTTACAAGCTGATCGAGAAATGCAGGACCAACGAGGCCGTGGTGGCTGCGGTTTATGACGGTTTCAATCCCTTCACGAAGGAACTGGTGCGCGGGCTGGCGGACGCGGACGTGGACCGGCTGCTGCAGGTTCGCATCCGCCGCATCTCGCTGTTCGACATCCACCAGCACCGCGAGCAGATGGAGAAGGTCAAGACCGACCTGGCCGAGACGCGCAAAAACCTCAAGAACCTGACGAAATACGTCATCGGCCACCTGGAGGCGCTGTTGGAAAAGTATGGCCCGCAATACCCGCGCCTGACCACGAAGTCGGCGCGCCACGAGGAAGTGGACGCGAAGGCCGCGGCCTTCAAGGCGTTCAAGGTGGCCTACGATCGCGAAACCGGCTACGTCGGTCACAAGGTCAACGGCGAGGAGTTCAAGCTGGAATGCACGAAGTTCGATAAGGTCCTGCTGGTGTTCAAGGACGGAACCTACAAGATGACCGATCTCCCGGAAAAACAGTTCGTCGGCCCGGACCTGTTTTACTGCGGCCTGCCCGAGCGCGACCGGGTGTTCACCTGCGCCTACACGAACCGCGACGCCAGCTACCTCAAGCGTTTCACGTTCGGCGGCATGATCCTGAACAAGGCCTATTGCTGCATTCAGGAAAAATCGCGCCTCCTGTTCTTCGCCCCGGATACGCCTCCGAATCTCTACGTGCGTTACAAACCCGCGCCGCACCAGAAAATCAGCCAGCAGACCTGCCGGCCGTCCGACATTGAAGTGAAAGGCGCCAAATCCCGCGGCCGGCAGATTTCCATCAAGGACATCGCCTCGGTCACCGCTCAACCCACGCGCGGCTGGGATGAGAAGGCGACCACCACCCGGATCGTCTTTGTCTGAGGTTGGATTATTCTGCATCAAAATAGGCCCGACGAAACAGCGCCGTCTTTCATAAGCAGATTTGAATTGACGTTAGACATCCGCCGTTCTAGTTTGGATTCACACGCGCCTTGGCCGCGAGGCTTGACTGAGTGCGAACAGCGGCAAGGTGCTTTGTCCGCGGCGAACCGCCCGACTTGGATCGTGTCAAAGGACTTCTCCCGGTTTGGAGACGGACATGAAACGAAGCTGCAGCGCGAAGCGTTTGGCATGGCACGCCTCAACGGCTTGCGCGCTGGCGTGCTGCTTGGCGACATCGGCGCACGCACAGTGGGTGAGTTTGGACCCGGCATTCCCCGCTGGCGCCGGCCCGGACAACGTTGTCGTAACCCTCGCCCTTCAATCCGACGGCCGCGCGCTGATCGGCGGCTACTTCACCAACGTCAGCGGCGTGCCGCAGGCGTATCTTGCTCGGCTCGACACCAACGGCGCCGTGGACGTTACGTTCGCGCCCAAACTCGATACCCGGCCGTCATCCATTCAATTGCTGCCGGGCGGAGGGGGTTTTATTTTCGGCGAATTCACCAATGTCAACGGCATCTTTCGCCCGGGTTTGGCGCGGTTGCTGGAAAATGGCGCGCTGGACACCAGTTTCGTTCCGCCCGCCACCATTAATCCCTCGGTCGGGGTGGAGGCCATGGCTGCGGCAGACGGCTCGGTGTTTGTCACCGGCTTCTTCACCAACCTGAGCAACCTCCCGCGCATCCATGTGGCGCGGTTGCTCACCGACGGCTCGGTGGACCCGGCCTTCCAGTCTCCGTTCACACCAGCCCAAACCGCTTTCGTTCGCGCCGTGCAAGCCAACGGGCAGCCTTTCATCTCCGGCTTCTTCACAAATGTCGCGGGCGTGGCAACGACGAATCTCGTCCGGCTGAACCTGGACGGCTCGGTGGACCCGTCGTTCCAATCCAGCCTCTCGCCCGACGAGCAGGTCTCCCGCGTGCTGTTGCTGCCGGACGGCGGGTTGTTGGTCTCTACCGCCGGTCCTTTCGGTATTTGGCCTCCGCTTCCAGAACAGCAACAGTTGGTCCGGCTCAATCCCGACGGCTCAGTGGATTCAACTTTCAACGTCACGTTTCCGGTGGGTGGTTTTCTTTTCCCCTTCGGGATTTCCGCGATGGCGTTGCAGGCGGACGGTAAAATCCTCCTCGGCGGTGGCTTCCTGGATGTCAATGGCGCGCCGCGTGCCAAGATCGCCCGCCTCGAACCGGATGGCACGCTGGATTATTGCTTTGATGTGTCCTTCAGCGCGGATTTGTATCCGCTCGCCCTGGCCGCGGAATCTGATGGCGGCGTTCTGGTGGGCGGCTCCTTCGCGGGTTTGCAAGGCCAGCGGCATCCCAACTTGCTGCGGCTTTTGCCAGCCACGAACTGCGCTCCGGGCGTGATTCAAATGGCGGTGCCCACGCTGACCACCCGCGAGGACGAACCGGAGGTCGTCGTCCCAGTCGTGCGGCAGGGCGGCGCGGATTTGGGCCAGACCGTTCAATTCAGCACGCGAGACGGTTCGGCCCGGGGAGGCGTGGATTTCGACCCCGTGAGCGGCACCCTGCACTTCGCGCCCGGCGAACGCAGCCAGTCCATCAGCATCCCGCTCTTCCACGATAATACCGCCGACGGGCCGGAAACGTTTCAGGTCATTTTGAGCCAGCCCGGCGGCGGAGCGACGCTGGGCGATTTGACCAATACGACGGTGGTTATCAAAGATTTTCCGCCGGGAATCGCCGGGTCGCCGGACACGAATTACGTCGTGCGCTTGGACGGCCCGGTGCAGGCGATCCTGCCGCTGACCGACGGCCGCGCGATCATCGCCGGCGCGTTCAGCAATGTGGACGGGCAGTTCTGTCCAAACTTGGCCCGACTTCAGCCCGACGGCGCGCGCGACACCAACTTCGCGCGCGCGGTGCCCCTCGATGGAGACGTGGAGTCGCTGGCGCTGGATGCGCAGGGCCGGCTCCTGGTCGCCGGCAATTTTCAGCACGTGGACGGTGTCTGGCAACCTGGATTGGCCCGATTCGAAAGCGACGGCTCGCTGGATGCTTCGTTCACGCCTTTCAACGGATGGTTCACCAATTATTACGCGCCTCAAATGACGGCAGTGGCCGTCTTGCCTGAC
The DNA here is from genome assembly GCA_028873125.1 of Verrucomicrobiota bacterium. Classification (GTDB taxonomy): domain Bacteria; phylum Verrucomicrobiota; class Verrucomicrobiia; order Limisphaerales; family UBA11358; genus UBA11358. Next base: position 22,104 of record JAGWMQ010000021.1, read on the forward strand.
GACAATATTGTCTGCGGCGGCTCTGTTCCGTCGGGAAATTACAGGACCAGCGCACTGCTTAAATTTTCGCCCAGCGGCGTGTTGGACGAAACGTTCACCAACCAGATGGCCGCCAGCGCCCAGGTGATGGCACTCCTGCCGCATTCGGATGGCGATTTCTATGCGCTCGGCGCCGGCTTGGGCAGCGCGGTCGTGCGGTTGCACGAAGATGGATCGTTGGACTTTAATTTCATTCCGCGGGCGGATTGGCAGTTCGAGTTTACCGACAGCCGTGTGGGTTTGCTGCCCGACGGACGTGTTGTGGCCGCGGGCTTTCCCTTCCCCTCAATCGTGTTCAGCGGCGACTCTGGCAACTCGCAGACCCAGCCGCCCGTTTGGCGCCTGAACCCGGACGGCTCGGGTGACGTGGGATTCGCGCTGCCGGCCACCGCCAGCCCTTGGGGCCAGCTCCAGTCGGTGGATGCGTTGAGCGTTTCTCCTGACGGCGAAGTTTTAATCGCCGGCTATTTCGCAGGCTCGACCAATTTCGCCTCGACGCTTGCCCGCCTGCACGCGGATGGCTCGTGGGACCTGAGCTTCAACCAAGGCACCGGCCTGAAGCCGCGCCCGGCGGCATACGGATACACCGCCGTCAATGCGCTCGAAGCATTGCCGGCCGGCGGCTGGCTTTTGGGTGGAGATTTTGGCGGCTACGACGGGTTCAACCAGCCGTATCTCGTGAAGCTGTCGCCGGAAGCGGTCTCGCAGCCGCTCACCTTCCAGTTCACCGTGACGAACGTGATCGTCGGGGAAACCAACGGCCCGATCGCGCTGGAGGTCCGCCGCAACGGTGACGCCAGCAACCCGGCCAGTGTGACGGTGAGCACTCAGGACGGCACGGCCGTCGCCGGACTGAATTATCAGCCCCTCGACGAGACCCTCGCGTTCGCGCCCGGCGTCTGGAGCCGGACGTTGACGGTGAACATTTTGGATGACGGCATCGCCGACGGCACGCGGCAATTCACCGTGGCGCTGTCAGATCCTACGGGCGGCTACGAGCTGGCGCAGCCGGACGTGGTGACGGTCAGCGTCTCGAACGATGACACCGCCGTCGAATTCACCGCCGACCAGTTCCACGCCGTCCAGCAGGACGGATTCGCGATGGCGGCGGTCAAATGGAGCGGGCTGATTTCAACCGGATTGCAGGCGGTGGTCAACATCGTGCCGGTCACCGGCAGCGCCTCCGATCTGGGTATTTCCAGCCTGACCATTCCCTGCCGCTTCGGGACCAATTGGTTTCGCATCCCGATCACCGACAGCCCACAGCACGGACCGACCCGGGAATTTCAGTTGAACCTCGTTACATTAGGCCGGGTGATCGCCGGCCCGCGCGCCAGCGCCGAGTTGCTCCTGGACGACTTGAACTACCCGACCAGTCCTGCGCGTGGTGTGGCGGGCGTGGTTGAGGCGATGGCCAACGCGCCGGGCGGCGGCGTTTATCTGGCGGGCGACTTCACCGGCGTGAACGGCGTGCCGCTCATCCGCGTGGCGCGGCTGCTGCCCGACGGCGAAGTGGACGCGGACTTCGATCCGGGCGCGGGCCCCAACGCCGACGTGACCGCCCTGGCCGTGCAACCGGCGGACGGCAAGGTTCTCATCGCCGGGGACTTTAGCGCCGTGGACGGCGTGCCGCGCGCGGGTCTGGCGCGGTTGGAAACCGACGGTTCGCTTGACGCCTCGTTCGATCCCGGCTTGGGCGCGCAAAGCACGAATGGAAAGCCGTTCATAAACGCGCTACTGCCGCAAAGCGACGGGAGCGTGTATGTGGCGGGTGACTTTGTTTCCTTCAATGACCATGCCAGTTACTTGATCGCCGAGTTGAACGCCAGCGGCGGCGTTGACCCGACCTTTTCCTCTCCGTTCATTCCGCCACTCATTACGCCCCGGCCACTTCCCCTCCCGCCGATTTGGTACCCGTGGACTAATAAGCCGCCGGCTTGGCTCCAATCGACCGATAGTGGTTGGGTCGTCACAGCATCAGGGTTAACGGCCCTAGTCCAGCAGCCGGACGGCAAGCTCGTCGCGGCAATTTATCCGGGGCGACTCGTTCGGCTGGATCTCGACGGACTGTTGGACACCAGTTTTGCAACCAACTACGTTTTGCCTAACCCCATTTTTGACGCTGGCTCTCTGACGCTCTCTCCAGAAGGCAAACTACTCGCTGGCAGTCATGGCCTTTATCCCGCTGGTTTGCGCTACTGGTACTACGCGGCGGGAGTTTCCACCAACTGGCTGGCGGTTCAACAATTCACCGCCAACGGCCAGGCCGACACGAGTTTCAGACTCCGCAACGTTCCGCCGATTTACTTCGCTTCTTCTGACATTCGCCAGCTTCTCGTTCAACCTGACGGCCGCATTCTGTTTTCTGCGGCGATTTACACCAACAAACCCAGCCTGCTTCCCGCGTCTTCGGAACCCGATGTGGCCATCATCGGCCGGTTGCTCCCGGACGGCGCCTGGGACAGCAGTTTCCAAATGCTGACCTGTGCGCTGCCGCTTTTGCACGAATGGCCCGGGCCATTGTGGTTCAATGTTCCGCCGCTTTCCACGCCGGTGCTGTCCCGCACACCACCGACGGCTTCGCTGACGCTCCAGCCCAACGGCGTGTTGGTGCTGGCGGGCGCGTTTGATTCGGTCAACGGCCAGCCGCGCCGCCGCCTGGCGCGCGTGAACCCGGACGGCAAGGTGCGCGGGCGGCTGATTTTGACTCTGACCGGCGGCAATCCCCTGCGCCTTATGCTGCCGCCCGAAGTCGAAGCGCCCTATGTGATTCAGACCTCGACAGACCTCGTCCACTGGTCGGATTGGCTGGAGGACGATTATCCCTGGTGGCCTTATGATTTGCCGCTTCCCCCCGACGACGGCGCCAGGTTTTTCCGGGCGCAGCCTGTCCGATGACGAAAACACTGATCCTGACGCCGTCCAATTCTTTGGAATAGCGCGGTGATCGTTGGAGAGGAATCTGAATTCCGAATGCAGCCGGGCAAATCCGACGTCCGGTGTGTAGTGCTGGCACCGTCTGTTTAATCCCGGGCGGGGTTGTCCTGAACAACCACCCTGGCGACCGCCTTTACGGTGACCGGACCGAGCAGACCGGACGGGAGCAGACGCGAATCTTTTTTCCAGAGGCGCCAGGTGGTGAAGGTGTAGCGGCCCGTCGGGCTGGGCCGGTTTTTCAGGACCCATTGCGGCCATTGCTTGAGCGTGCCATTGGCGTTGCGCTCACTGTCCTCGGGGAGTTGTTCGTCGCCAATCATCCGGTTGGGCCACAGGTTGACGACCTCGACGAGGAGCCGGTTTCTCCCCGCCCGAATGGCGCGCGTGATGTCCACCCGGTAGGGAGGTTTCCAGAGCACGCCCAGATCGTGGCCGTTGAGTTCGACGCGCGCCATGACCTCGACGCGGCCCAAGTCCAGATACAAACGCCGTTGCCGGCCAATCAGGTCGCGGGGGACGTTAAAGGTCCGGCTGTAAGCCGCCGTGCCGGAGAAATATTTCACGCCGGAATTGGTGGATTGAGACCAGGAAATGAGATGATCAAAGGTGACGCGGGCGGGCGCTCCTTCATGCGGTGCGAATCGCACCTTCCACGGACCGTAAATTTTCAGGGGCGACGGCAACGCCGGCACGTCAATTTGATGAGTCTTGCCCGAAGCGGTCTTGAATACATAGCGGCCCGGCTGCCCGGTCTCCAAATACAACCGGCCGTCCGGCGTGCGGTGGAGTTGTGGCCCATACAGGCCATGGGGCGCGGGCGACTGGGCCAAATCCATCGTCTCCGGGTCCGTTCCCGTGGCGGTCAGTTGCCGGCCGGCAACCGTGTACCGGACCACAAGGGTCTTGACGATTCCATACGCCGGATCGTCGCCCCGGGCCATCTGCGCGACACGAAACCGGTATTCGCCGGCATCCACGAGATGCTGCACTTTGGGGCGCACGTCCCGGGTGCGTTTCGGATCGCTCAACACCCCATACGCGGCCTTCTCGATGGTGATTTGGGGCGCCTGGCTGGCCGCCGGCCAAATGGACTTGCCGTCGCGGGTCACGGTCACGATGGGGTCGTAGTGCCCGGCCGGCTCGCGAAACAAGACGAACACCGACCCTGACGGCCCCAACCGCAGCGGCAAGGTCGTGACCATCCCTCCCGTCTTCCACGCCGCCGCCGACTCGGTGCGTCCTGTCGCGGGCCACCAAAACTCGGGCTGTTCGCCGCCAACACGGAAGCGACACCGCGCCGAAACCGTGTAAGGCTCGCCGTTGGCGACGAAATAAATATCCGCGCCATCCGCCCGGCGATGGATGTAATTTAACGGCGGTTGGCTGGTGAAATCCGGCGGCACGCCTGCCGCGGCCAGGATTTTTTCCACCGGAATCCCCCACACCACGCGGCCCTGCCCGAAGCGGTGTTCAAAGACCGACTCGCCATCGCAATCGCCCCAAAGGGCGCGGCCCAGTTGCTTCACCACCTCGTCGCACTCGGGATAATCGCTCAGGCTCGGCGACCGCAAGGGGCGCGGCCCGACGACGGTGGCGCCGGCTTGGACCAACTGCGTGATCTTCCGGAGCAACGGCGGAGTCATGGCGCGTTCCTCTGACAACACCAACAGCCGGTAACTCATGCCGTCGGGCAGAACCAGGCGGCCGTCTTTCACCGTCATGTCCCTGAGCACCACATCGGCGGAGCACTCGTCGTAATCATAGCCCTTGGGGTGCTGCGGATGGGCGCCTTGCGGCGCGGCTTCGGGACGCAGGTAGCAGAGGTCGGCGACGAACCGGCCCTGGCGCAGGAGGTATTGGCAGCGGGCGAGATACCGATGCCAGGCGGGCGTCCAATTCCACCACGTCTCGGTGCGCTCGTAGTGCAGGCCCCACGGGCCCATCGTCATGCCGGGGCGGTATTCCCGTTTCCACGGCTGCAGCGCATAACGGTGAAAGACAAAGCGCTGCACCCCTCCGCAAAAAGCCTCGTCCCCGAGGGCCTTGATTGTCGCCGGATAATCCAGCCAGCGTTCCCGGCTGTCAGACGTAAAGGATTCGGCGCCCAGGACCGGTTTGCCGTAAACGTGGGCGGCCGAGGCCATTTCCTTGACCGTCTGGAACATGCCGCCGCCGGTCCAGAATTCGCACATCGGTTCATCCGCCTGTCCGGCGTAGGGAAGATCGTCGCAAGGCCCGCCATAGGCCTCGATGGAAAGACGCAGGCCATGTTCGTGGGCCAGTTCGGCCATGCGACCGGCGTAGTTCTCCACCACCAGTTCGGAAATGGTCTGGCGCAAATCCCATAAAAAACGTTCCGAAACCGGCAGGCTGTCCACGACCCTTCCGGTCATTACCGGCAGAAACGGCAGCAAATCGTAGCCGCGCCGCTTTCGGAATTCCTGAGCCATGCGGGCGGTCCAGTTCTGGGCGCCGTTCTCCCAACTGTCAATGTGCGTCCGGACCAGTGTGTGCCCGGTCGCGGAACCGACGTCGCTGGCCAGCTTGGCCATCATGCCGTTGAAATTGGCCTCGATCCCGGCCGGGCTGAGCTTGTCGCATTCCAAGCCGAGACCGCTGGCCGGGGCCGGATGATTGTCCACGCCGGTGCAGGTGTACCCAAAGCGGAGCACGGTCCAATGACCGGACGGCGCGTCCCAGACCAGCCGGCCATCGGAGTCCATCCGCCCCGTGAGGTCGCGGATCTGGCCACGGGGAATCTCCATGCTGGCGGGCACATTGGTTGTAGCAGGCGGCTCCGGAAAGCCGACTTGAAAATCCGCCTTCACCTCAATGTTGGCGATGCGATACGGACCGGGCGCGGGAAAGGCTTCCACGGCGATGTCACGATAATACCCGGCGACGGTCGGCGGTTGCGGCAACGCGCCGTCAAAGTGGCTGGGACCGTCCACATTGGTTTGGCTCCAGACGACTTTTTGCATGGCCTGCGCCGGTTTGATCCACGGCCCGCCGCTGCCGTCCCAACCGGCGTCGTCGTTCATGTTGACTCGAAGGCCCAGGCGCTTCGCCTCGGCAACCGCGTATTGGAACAGGTCGCGCCATCGCCGGCTCATGAACGCGACCGGACCCGCGGGCGCGCCCTGGTCCACCTCCATGATCAGCACGCCGCCGATGCCGACTCGCCGCATGGCTTCGAGGTCGGCCTTGATGCCGGCGCGGGTGATGTTCCCGTTGAGCCAGAACCAATAGACCCAGGGGCGGGCCGACGCGGGAGGGTTTTGGAATTGTGCGGCCAAGCCCGCGCCGGGCGCGGGGCGGGTGGAATCCGCGTTGCTGAGGGTTCCGGCGAGAGCCGCGTTGGCCGCCAAAAACATGAAGGCCAGTTTTGCCAGAGCGTTTTTACCTTTCATAACCGATGCTGTCGTCGCCTCACATTCAGCGGCAATATGGTCCACGTCCTGCGGGCGTTTGAAACTCAAGGTCCGCAAACAAATTAAAGTCGAGGCAAAATCCGTTGACGACATCTAATTCGCCCGCACCCGGAAGTACATCCGGAAATTGGTCGGCGCCACCGTGTCAGGTGATGCGGCCATGTTCGTGGCCCACGGCCCGGTCACATTGGTGGCTTGCAGGAGTGTGCCATAGGACCACGTGAGCGTCAGGTTTCCCGTGCCGGCGGGAGCGATGTTCAATGTCAAGGGTGGAGCCGTCAAACTCGCGTCATAAAGCGCCTGGACCTGGGCGGCGGAAAGGGCGTTGGTAAAGATGGCCGCCTGAGCAATGCTGCCAGACAACAAGCGCGCCGTTCCATAGTCGGGCGAGCCGCCAATCCAGACATCATAGCCGGACCCGGCGACGGGGCCGACGGTGTCGTGAGCCACCAGCGCGCCGTCCACGTAGAGCGAACCATTGTTGGTGGCGTTGGGGACGCCCGTGTAGGTATAGGCCACCATGTGCCAGCCGCTGCCGGCGATGGAGATGGGACTGATCGCGTCCGGGCTGCTGCCATCCGCACAGGAAGGATCGCCATCGGGCCACATGGCCAAACGCCAGGAACTGTCGCCGTGCCCCATGATTCCCGAAAAATGGGACAGGGATGGAACGTTGACCCAGGCCATCGCGGTGATGGCGCCTGTAATGTTGAACGGGCCTCCGGGAATGTCCACGTAGCCCGATGCTCCGTCAAAAAGCGCGGCATGACCGGCGGGAACAAAGCCCGCCAACGGCACGCCCGGTTGGCCGAGGCTGACTCCGCCGACGTAGGTTCCATTGTGACCGCCGACGAGATCCAGGGCGACCGGGCCGTTTGTTTCGTCCAGGGGCCAATAGGCCAGCGGGTGGTCGGCCACCAGCGCGGCGGCGTAGGAATCCGGCACCGGCGCCTCCGGCGTGGCAGCCACCTCGCTGGAATTGCCGCTCTGGCCCAACACATTTCCGGCCCAAACCACGTAGTAATACGTCACGCCGTTGCTCAGTCCCGTGTCGGTGTAATTTGTCGTGGTCGTGGCGGCGATGACGGTTTCCGCGCCGCTGCTGATGGAACGCGCCACGTTGTAGCTGGTTGCGCCCGCGGAAGCTCTCCAATTCAAGGCCACCAGTCCGTAACCTTCCAATGCCTGGAGACCGGCCGGAGCGGACGGAAACGTGATCACCATCCCGAAGACCCGAAATTCGTCAAAGCCGGCCCACTCGCCCGACGGCAGGCCGGTGACGGTGATTCGCACGAAACGCCCGGCGGCCAGGAACGGGTCCGCTTGATCCTGGGCCGGACTGGTGTTTGCCGTCTTGTTGACCACCGTCATCCAGTTGGTGTTGTCCAAGGACACAGCCACCGTGTAATCGTAACCCGCTCCGTTCGTCGGCCAGATGACTTCATCGTCGGTCAGGTTGCAGAGGCTGCCTAAATCCACCTCCCACCAATGACCGGCGTTCCCGTCGTTGGCGCTCCAGTGCGTTGCCAAATCCCCATCGTTGCCGTTGCCGGCTGGATTGCCCGCCTGCTGGCTGTCCGCGCTGGCCGATCGGTTCAAAGCCAGATTGTTTGCGAACCAATTGGCGGGAGTGGTGAAGGCGAGGTCATCCACGTAACCGCGGTAACCTCCCGAACCGCCCGGTTGGTCGTAGCCCAGATCAATTCGCGTCACGGTCTTGCCCGCCAGGGGCGTCAAATCCACCGTCACGTAATTCCAGGTATCCAGCGCCAGGATGCCGCCCTGGCTGGTGGGATTTATCGGCACGCCGTGCTGGTCGGTCAGGCCGCTGTCCCGGAGCGTCGTTCCGTCGGTACAGATGAGATCCAGCGCCACGCAAGCGCTGTTGTTCCCCGTGGCCAGACTGTCGTTGGTATGGCTCTGCGGAAAAATCCAGTAGGAAAAGCGCATCCCGGGGGCGATGGTCACGTTTTGGTTGCTGAAATCGAACATCTTCATGTAGGCGTAGTCCGACGCTGCGCCTTCCGCCTTTCCAGAATACAGGATTTCGTATTTGCCACTCTGGCTGTTCTCGCTCCGGACGCCCAGTTCCGGCCCCGACAAGGTGCCGAGGATGGGGCCGACATTGGTGATGCCGCCGGCCGGATAAGGCCCCGTGTCCACCATATTTGTCCAAGTGAGTTGGGGTTCACTCGTCTCCAAGCCGGTTCCCCAGAAATAGTTCGGAGCCAGCGGCGAAGTCATTCCATCCGTGTAGGAAGGCGGCACATCAAAAACCGTTGAACCCCAATTGGTATTCGGACTAGTTACCATGGTGAACGCCAGCGTCCCGCCGTTGGCGATGTCCGCGAAGCGGATCCAGGATGCATTTGACGGCTGGCCATTCACCGTGAAGCTCTGCACATAGGGCGCGTCGTCTGCCGCTCCGTTGCCGGTAATGGTCACGTCGCCGTGGGTCAGATGGACGACGGCCTGCGGAAAGAGCGGCCCGTTCAAGACCAGCACGTCATCGCCTGGAATCTCCGGATGCATCCCGAGCGCCGCCAGGACATACCATGACGCCATCTGCCCCAGGTCGTCGTTGCCGGGCAGGCCGCCCGGCGCCGTCGAATAGAGTTGCGTCATGATCTGCCGGACGACGCTCGAGGCCTTGTAAGGCTCGCCGAAAAAATTGTAGATCCAAGGTGTCTCCGAACATGGCTCGTTGCCCATGTAGGCGTTCGGGGAACTCATGCCAGCGTTGAGCACGTTGAAGAAAGTGTCCAGACGGGTTGACGCCGCCTGCGGACCTCCCATCATGTCCGCGAGTGACCCCAAATTGAAGGGCACCATCCAGGTGTACTGCGACGCCGTGCCCTCGACGTAGCCCTGCCATCCGTCGTAACTGAGACCGTCGTAAACAAACCCGGGCGACCAGAGACTGTCGGAGCGCCGCATCTGCAGATAGCCCGAGTTGGTGTTGAACAAGTTGCGCCAGTTTTGGGCGCGGTTCATGGCCAGCAAGTAATTGGTAGTGTCGCCGAGCGCCAGGGCGAGACGGGCCAGGGCGCAATCGGCGCTGCAATACTCCAGCGTCATGGATACCGGTCCGTAGCCGCCGTTCTGGTATTCTGGGACAAAGCCCAGGTTCAGGTAATCGCGCTCGGCGTCCCGTTCGCGGATGCCGTTCAGGGCCTCCGTCGCCGGATCAATTGCCGCCTTCACCATCGCCCCCAAGGCGGCGGCCGTGTCGAAATTCGACGCACCGAAGGCATACATTCCGGCGATGATCGGCGTGGCCGGGTCGCCCATCATCACGCCGGTGTCCCCGTTGGGCACGCTCCAACGCGGCATCGCCCCGCCTTCCTGGGCATCCAGAACGAGCGACTGCGCCATGTCGCCGGCCCGCGCCGGGTCCATCATGGCCAGAAATTGGCACTCGTTGCGGTAAATGTCCCACCCGGAAAAAAATTCATATTTGGCGTGTCCCTGGGGAACCGTGTGCGTCTGACCATCGAAGCCGATGTATTGGCCATTGACGTCGCTGACGACACTTGGCGCCTGCAGGGCATGATACATCATCGTGTAGAAGGTCGCCGTGTCCGCCGGGGTTCCGCCGCTCACCTGGATCCTGTTCAGATAGCCATTCCAAGTGTTGCTGGCGGCGCCGGCCATGGCATCGAAACCGGCGCTGGTGAACGACGAGACCGGGCTTTCGGCTTGCAGGTTGGTCCGGGCGTTGGCCACGCTCACGTAGGAAACCGCCGTCCGCACCAGCACCATGCCGCCACCCGGCAGATCGAAACCGACATAGGCGCCAGCCTGCGCTCCGTCGGCGTTCGTCGCGTTGGGCGCCCACGTCGCGCCGTTCCACACGCCGCAGCCGGCAAAGGCCTGGTCGAAGATCGCGTCGAAATACAGCGTGGGATGTTGACCCGAGCCGCAGAAGCCGCCCTGGGTCGTCCAGCCGCTGATCTCCTGCGCGTTGGTGCTGATCTGGATCGAGGCGTTGAGGGTTCCGGCGGCGCCGCTGCCGGCATTGATGACCAGGCCGGCGCTCGAACCCGACGGATAAGTGAAGCGGCCAAACCCTGTTCGCGTCGTCGCAGTCAGTTCGGTGCGAATCCCATTGCTGAACCGGACGGAATAATAGCCGGGCGTGGCGATTTCGTCGGCATGAGAAAAGGCCGAGGCGAAGCTGTTCTTTCCGCTGCCGCCGCTGGCGTAGGGCGAGTTGGTCATGCTGCCCAGGATCGGCGTGAAATCAAAGTCCCCGCCGTAGTCGCAACCCGCCCCGCTGAGGTGATCCAGCCCGAACCCGACGATCTGCGTGGCTGAATAAAGGTAACCGCCCGATTCTGCCGGGGTCGTGTCCGGACTCCACTGAAGCATTCCAAAGGGGACGACGGCGCCCGGAAACTCCTCGCCGCCGTTGTCCGTGCCGTTCAGCGGCCGCACGTTGGTCGTCAGGGTTTGCAGCGGGTAGGCTCGAAGCGGCAGGCACGGCCCCAAGATCACGCCTACGATCAATGCCAGGAGTTGCAGTTTTTCCCGATGCGCCGGAACGAACATGGTCTTCGGAGGAAAATCTGCTTTTGCGTCGGGCCTGTCAAATGGTTCCTGAAACTCCTCCGCGCCCGGATTCATCCGTCGGGATTCGCCGGCGTCCCTCCGCGACGCCCGAACTCACGCGCCCAGCAGCCGGCCCGAAACGCATCCTGGATGCGCCAGCCGGTCCATGCCCGCAGCGGAAGTCACCGCTCAACCTGCTGCATGGCGCAGCCCGGCGTGAATAATTTTCCACCAACCTGTCTGTGCGCTTGCCATCGGTTCGACGCGACCTAAACTCCCCGCCCGATGTTGAATTTGTCCAGTCTGAATCCGCAGCAGCGCCTGGCGGTCGAGACCCTGCACGGCCCGGTGCTCATCCTGGCCGGCGCGGGCACCGGCAAGACGCGGGTCATCACCTATCGCATCGCGCACCTGATCCAGCGCGGCGTCTCCCCCTCCCACGTTCTGGGCGTCACCTTCACCAACAAGGCCGCCCGGGAAATGCAGGAGCGGGTCGCTCAACTTCTGCCCAAGCCGGTAACAGGTCGGAAGGCAGGCAGCCGGGGCAGCGGCTCTGATGCCGCGGTCCTGGATGCCCGCCCCACCCTCTGCACCTTCCACTCGCTCTGCGTCCGCATTCTGCGCCGGCACATCGAGAAACTCGGTTACAAACGCAACTTCGTCATTTATGACGAATCGGAGCAGTTGGCCGCCATCAAAAAAATCCTTTCGTCCATCTCCGTCAAAGGCGAGAAAGTGGATCCCGGCGCCGTGCTGGCGCTGTTGAGCCGGCTCAGGAACGGCGGGGAACGCGCGGGGGTTTTCGCCGACGCGAACGTCCGCGCCCTGGCCGATCACGTGCGCCGGCGTTACGAATCGTCCTTGCGCGCCTGCAACGCCGTGGACTTTGACGACTTGATTTTGCTTGCCCTGCGGCTCTTCCGCGAGCATCCCGAGGCCCTCCAGGCCTGCCGCGACCAGTTCCGTTACGTGATGGTGGACGAATATCAGGACACCAACGCCGTCCAGTTCCAGATCGTCCTGGCGCTCACGCAGGCCCATCGCAACCTGTGCGTGGTGGGCGACGACGACCAGAGCATTTACGGCTGGCGCGGCGCGGAAATCGCCAACCTGCTGGACCTGGAAAAATTTTTTCCCGAGGTCAAGGTCATCAAGCTGGAGCAAAATTACCGCAGCACCGCGACGATTCTCAACGCGGCCAACGCCCTCATTCGGAACAACGTCCGCCGGCGCGGCAAGTCGTTGTGGTCCAACCGGGGCGCGGGCGCGAAAATCCGCCTGCAGACACACGCCCACGACGAGGAGGAGGCGCGTGAAATCGTGGCGCAGATCGAGTACCAACGGATGGCCCGCCGCATTCCCTGGCGTCATTGCGCCATCCTCTTCCGCACCAACCAACAGTCGCGTCCGCTGGAAACGGCGCTGCGCTCGGCCGGCGTGCGTTACCGCCTGGTCGGCGGCCAGAGCTTTTTCGACCGGCGCGAAGTGAAGGATTTTCTGGCCTACTTGAAGGTTTTCGTGAATCCGCGCGACGACATCAGCCTGCTGCGCATCGCCAACGTGCCCGCGCGCGGTTTGAGCGAGGTGACCATGGAACGTCTTTTGGCCGCCAGCCACGAGCGCCGCGCGTCCGTGTTTGCCACGATGAAAAATCCTGCCGTCTGCGCCGCGTTCCCGGCCAAATCGCGCGACAGCATCGAAAGATTTGTCGGACTGGTGGAGCGAATCGGCGGGCAGTTGGACGGCCGCCCGACAGAGGGAGGCCAGGGGAAGCCACCCCCGTCGCTCCAAAGCTGGGCCGAGGGCTTTCTCCATGAACTTGGCTATTTCGATGAACTGCGGCGGCAGGAAAAAAATCCCGAGAACGCCCAGGACCGGATTCGGAACGTCAGGGAGTTGGTGGCCACGATGCAGGCTTCCCCGTCGGCTGGCCCCTCGCTGACCGCGGACCTTCAGGCGTTTCTTGAAGACATCACCCTGGACGCGCGGCTTGATGAGGATGAAAAAAACCAGGACGACGTCGTGACGCTCATCACGATCCACTCCTGCAAGGGACTTGAGTTCCGGCACGTGTTCATCGTGGGGCTGGAAGACGGGCTGTTGCCGCACTCGCGTTCGAAGGCCGAGGGCACGTTGGACGAGGAACGCCGGCTTTTTTACGTGGCCGTGACCCGCGCGATGGAGGGCCTGACTCTCAGTCATTGCGTCGGCCGGAAAAAGTATGGCCAACTGCTGCCCTGCCATCCGTCGCCGTTCCTCAAGGAGTTGCCGGCCGAACTCGTGGAGCGTCCGGAGGACCGGGCAAAACGGCCCGTGTCGCAAGAATCCGGCCGGGCCTTTTTCGCCGTCTTGCGCCAGGCCGTCGGTTGAACCGCGCTGCTCGGCAGCAAAGAAAAATTTCATACACCTATCCAAGAAAGTTTTGGGCCTTAACTAACCGCCACTCAGGTCTGACCCATTTAAACCAACAGAAAATACTATTTTACGATGCACCGCCCCCTTCATGGCGCACAGAGCCGGAGACAGTCGCGCTTCTAACTTGGTTAGCAGGGGACGCTTGGTGATCAGCAGGCGTTTCCGAGGTTCACGAGGACAGCACTGGATGTGGGTGGCCCGGGTGTTGAAGCGTTCGGATGAATACCAGAAAAGGCGCACCTGCCTCGTTGCAAGGCCGCGAACTCCAAGAAGCTGCTCCGGCGCCGTTTCAAAATAGGTGGCATCCGCCATGCTATTGGTTGCGGTATTCCGTCTCAAACGCCGCCTGAAACCATTTCCGCTGCTCAACCGTCAGCGCCGTCAGTTTGTGGAAATCACCCACCGCGCTCGTTACTGGAAAGGCAGACCCCGCAATTATCGAGGCCTTAACCAAGGGCCATTCAGAACTGTAGAGCATTAAGCGTGAGCTGGCTGTCTGGCGAAAGGTGGTCTCCGAAACGGTGTGTGAGTAGTTTGAGGTGTGATTCCATAAAAAGTAAAGGGGTCAGAAAGTAAATAAAGGGGTCAGTTCCTACTATTGGCACATTACTGTTTCGATTTTGATTCTCTGCGCTGTTCATACAGCCGTCCGTTCAAGTATTTCCAACTGCCCATCGCCAATCGTTCCGCTATCCATTTCAGCGTCATGGTGGTT
>JAGWMQ010000022.1 GCA_028873125.1 Verrucomicrobiota bacterium
GTGTATCTGATTTTCGCCTTCATCAACCGCGCCATGACCAAGAAGGTCGAGACGAGCAATTATTTTGGCGCCCGCGAATTTTATTTGGGCATCCCGGCGGGGATGATCCGTTTCGCGTGCATGTTGCTGGCCGCGCTGGCCCTGCTCAACGCCCCGTTTTACACCGAGGAGCAAATTGAGGCGCAGCGGGCGGCGGATGAAAAGAACTTCGGCGGCGGAATGTTCAGCGGCAATTATTTTCCGCACCTCTCCATCATCCAAAGGCAGGTCTTCCGCGATTCCTTCACCGGCCCGCTGATCAGGAGGTACCTGGACGCGATGCTCGTCAGCACCGCGCCGGACGGCAGCGGACCGGAGGGGTTCGGCGCGCCGCCCAAAAAACAGCCGGTCATTCACATTGGCAAGTAACCGGCGCGCAGCACCGCACACGCATGGCCGTTTTTTCGTCCGCAACTCTTGAACGCGTCCGCGCCGCCAGCGACGTTGTGGACGTCATCGGCTCGTATCTGCCGCTCAAAAAGGCCGGCGCCAACTTCGTCGCCCTCTGCCCCTTTCACCAGGAAAAGACGCCCAGCTTCAGCGTCAACCCGCACCGCCAGATTTTCCACTGCTTCGGCTGCCACAAGGGCGGCGATGTCTTCACCTTCGTCAAGGAATATGAAAACATCGGCTTTGTGGACGCCGTGCGCCGGCTGGCCGAGCGCGCGAAAATCCCGCTGGAATCCGATCAGACGCCCGGGGAACGGCAGACGCGCCATCTCAAGGACCAATTGCTGGAGATGCATGAGCACATCGCCCAACGCTGGCAGCATTGTCTGCTCAACGAGGCTGCCGGCCAGGCCGCGCGCGAATATCTGGCCAAGCGCGGCGTGCCGGCGGAAGCGGCGCAATTGTTCCGCCTGGGCGCCGCGCCGGACGCCTGGGACGACACCGTCAACTGGGCCAGGAGCAAGGGTTACGAACCGGCCCTGGTCGAAAAGGCGGGACTGATTTTGCGCAAGGAAACCAGCGGCCATTTTTACGACCGGTTCCGTGGCCGGCTGATTTTCCCGATTTGCGACGAGCAGGGCCGCGTCGTCGGCTTCAGTGGACGCATCTTGTCCGGCGACGAGAAAACGGCCAAATACGTCAACTCGCCGGAGACGCCCATTTTCACCAAGAGCAGGATTTTTTACGGCCTGGACAAGTCCAAACGCGCGATTCTGGAGGCCGGATTTGCCGTCATCTGCGAAGGCCAACTGGATTTAATCGCCTGCTTCCTGGCAGGCGTCAAGAATGTTGTCGCGCCGCAGGGCACCGCCTTCACCGACCAGCACGCGCGGATCTTGAAACGCTACACCAACGAAGCCGTGCTCTGTTTCGATTCCGACGAAGCCGGCCAGAACGCCGCCGTCCGCTCATTGGATCATCTCCTGGCGTCCGGCCTGGCCATGCGTGTTGCCGTCGTGCCCGCGCCACACGACCCGGACAGTTTCATCAAGGCGTTCGGTGGCGAAAAATTCGGCGCGCTGATTCAAAGCGCGGAGGGGTTTTTCGATTATTACCTGAACCGGCTCTGCCGTCGGCACGACGCGAGCGGCGACAAAGGCCGGCTGGCCATTCTGCGCGGCATGGCCGAGGCCGTCCACAAAACCGGCAGCGCTGTTTTGGTTGACACTTACGCACAGAAAACCGCGCTGCGATTGGGCGTCTCGCCCGAAGCCGTGCGCGCAGAATTCGCCAAGGCGCAGAGTCCAAAATCCCGCGCGCAAAGTCCCGAACCGGACGAATCCGCTCCAGAGGCGGAGCCTGAAACCCCGAGTCGCCCGCCCCCGCCGGAAATCTGGCTGCTGAAACTGCTTTTGCTTCACGACGATCTGGCCGCCTGGGCGGCGTTGCACCTGGATCCGAACTGGATTTCACATCCGCTGGCGCGGGCGATTGCCGGACGCCGGCTGGTAGCGCAAAAAGACGGGACCTGGAAAAGCCTCGCCGCGTTCCTGGACGACTGCGAGTCGCCCGAAATGCGCAGCCTCGTCACCGAAGCCGCCACCGAAAACCGGCCGATTCCCAACCCGGAACAGCAACTGGCCGACGTGATTTTGAAGCTGCGGAACCTGTTTCTGGACCGGCAAATCGGCGCGCTGACCCGGAAGGCCACCCACCCGGAAGTTTCCGAACCGGAAAAGATTGAGCTGCTCCGGCGGCAACAGGAGCTTCGACGCCGGAGACGCCAGCCCCTGGCCGCCGAGCCGGAGCCTGCAACGTCCACCTAGGCG
The DNA here is from genome assembly GCA_028873125.1 of Verrucomicrobiota bacterium. Lineage (GTDB taxonomy): Bacteria > Verrucomicrobiota > Verrucomicrobiia > Limisphaerales > UBA11358 > UBA11358. The sequence continues at coordinate 2,259 of JAGWMQ010000022.1, forward strand.
ACCCGGCGAATCATGGGGTTCCCCACCCCCGGCATCCGCCCGATATTCACTTCGCCCCCTGGTCAATCCACGCGCGCAACAGGCTGATTTGTTCCGGTGTCAACGGCTTGATGCCGGCCTTGTTGTGGAGCGGGGGCATCCAATCCATGTGGTCCTTGCTCAAGTGCGCGACATTCAGGATGAGCATGCTCTTGGCGCTGTCGCCCGGGAGGATGACCTTGCCGTCCTTGCCGCCTTTGAGCGCGTCGGCCAGCGTGTCGAGCTTCAGATGCCCCTTGGGTTTCCGGCCACTGTGGCACTTCACGCAGGAATGGTCAAAAATGGTTTTGATGTCCGCCGCGTAAGTCACGCCCCGCCGCGTCGAGGGCGGCGGCAATTGGGCCGTGTTTGGCGAAGCATCGGCGTCGTCGGCGCGCGTTGCGGCCAGCCCGACCGCAAGCACCAAGGCCCCGGCTGTGAAGGGAATCAGCATCGTTGTTTTCATTTTTTGGCGGACAATTTGAGCATGAGACCATCCCGCTGTCAAAAAGGTTCAATCAATTTTTACTTTAGCCATGCTGAAGTTGGTTCAAGCGGCAGCTTCGCCAGACTGAAGAAAGGGATGCCCGTCCCGGAGGCCGGCCAAAGCCGTGAAGTCCGGCTGCTTGCCTTTTCAAGCCTCCCGCGTTAACCCTGACACGTGGGCAATGATAACTTTACCAACGCCGCGCTGGTCCTGCTCGGGCACGGCACGGACCGCAACGAGAATTCCGCCGCGCCGGTCTTCCAACACGCCGCCGAGTTGCGCCGCCGGGGGATTTTCCGCGAGGTCCGCGAAGCCTTTTGGAAGCAGGAACCGCGAATCGAAAGCGTCCTGGCCGGAATTTCCGCCCCGGAAATCTTCATTGCCCCGCTCTTCGTCAGCGAAGGTTATTTCGGCGGCCAGCTCATCCCGGCCGCGCTCGGCCTGGGTCAATCACACTCTGCGCGCCACGCAGCACGCACGTTGATTTATTGCGACCCCGTCGGCACGCACGACGGCATGACGAAGGTGATCCTGTCCCGGGCCGGGGAAGTGCTGAAACAATTCCCCTTCCCGCGCGCCCCCAAGCCGTCGGACACGACGCTGTGCATCGCCGGACACGGCACGGAAAAGAATGAAAATTCCCGCAAGCCCGCCGAGCGGCAGGTGGAACTCATTCGCGCGCAAAACATTTACGCGGACGCCCATGCGATTTTTCTTGAGGAGAATCCGCGCATCCCCGACTGCTATCGGCTGGCACAGACAAAGAATCTGGTCATTGTTCCGTTTTTCATCAGCGACGGCCTGCACACACAGGAAGACATCCCGGTGCTGCTGGGGGAGACGAAAAAAAACGTGGAACAGCGGCTGGCCGCCGGCCGGCCGGCGTGGCGGAATCCGACCGAGAAAAACGGCAAGCTCGTCTGGTATGCCTCCGCCGTCGGGACCGCGCCGGACCTGGCGGAGGTGATTTTGGAACGGGTGCGCGAGGCGCGCGCCGCGGCCTTGAGGTATTGAACCGCCGAAGCGCACGGATTCGGAGACGCCGCCGCTCCTGAACGCTTGAGGATTCAGCAATCTGCAAATTATGAGACGCTTGCGCATCGGCTTTTTGAGCACGGCCAATATCGGGCGGAAAAATTGGAAGGCGGTTTTTCACTCGGGCAACGCCGTCGTCAGCGCGGTGGCCAGCCGCGACCCGGAACGCGCCCGGCGGTTCGTCCAGGAATGCCAGGCGCAGGCCCCGTTTGAAACGGCGCCGGCGGCCTTCGGCGATTACGCGGACGTGCTGGCCTCCCGGGAGGTGGACGCGGTTTACATCCCCCTGCCCACCGGTCGGCGCAAGGAATGGGTGGTCCGCGCGGCGCAGGCGCGCAAACACGTCCTCTGTGAAAAGCCTTGCGCCATCCGGACCGCCGACCTCGGGGAGATGATTGCCGCGTGCAAAAAAAGCGGCGTGCAGTTCATGGACGGCGTGATGTTCATGCACAACCGCCGCCTCGAAAGAATTCGCGAAGCCCTCGGCCGCGCGGATTCCATCGGCCCCATCAAGCGCATCACCTCCCAGTTCAGTTTCGCCGGCTCGGAGGAATTTTTGCGCGGCAACATCCGCGCCCAAAGTGATCTTGAACCTCTCGGCTGCCTGGGTGATCTGGGCTGGTATTGCATCCGCTTCGCCCTGTGGGCGCTGCGCTGGCAACTCCCGCGCCGCATCGAGGCGCGCGCCCTGTCGCAAACCCAGGCCGGCGTGCCCCTGGAGCTTTCCGCCGAGCTAATTTTCGACGGCGGCGTTTCTTCGGGCTTTTACTGCTCGTTCCTCACGGTGTACCGGCAATGGGCCGACGTCAGCGGCGTGAAAGGCCATTTGCGCGTGCCCGATTTTGTCCTGCCGGCCGCCGGCAGCCACGTTGCTTTTGAAGTCAACGGCCATCTTGTCAAAACCGACGAATCCGCGCCGGCGCAGGACGTCAGCATGATCTGCAAATTCGCCAACCAGGTTCTCTCCGGGGAACTGAACGACGAATGGCCGATGTGGGCGCTCAAGACCCAGCAGGTCACGGATGCGTGTTACGAAGCGGCCCGGCGAAACGGCGGCGTTGAGTTGTGAGTTGTTGCCATTCGGAGCAAGGCGTGATTCGCGCTGCACGAATCATTTCTCACGAACCACGCATCATTTCCATCTTCCATCTCCCATGCTCCATCCTCTATCCTGCGCCCGTGTCGTTTCGAAAAATCAGCATCATCGGCGTCGGATTGCTTGGCGGTTCCATCGGGTTGGCCGCAAGGAAAACCCGTCTGGCCGGTGAGGTTGCCGGTTTTGTCCGCCGCGAGAAGTCCGTCGCGGAATGCGAGAAATACGGCGTGACCGATTACGCCACCACGGATTTGCTTGCCGCCGTTTCCAACGCCGACGTGGTGATCCTGTGCATTCCGCTGGCGCAGATGCGTCCACTCGCCGAAAAGTTTCTGCCCGCGCTGAGTCGCGACGCCGTGGTCACCGACGTGGGCAGCGTCAAGACCGGCGTGGTGCGCGAATTGGAGCCGCTCGTCGCCCGGGCGGGGGCGCATTTCGTCGGCAGCCATCCCATGGCCGGCGCGGAAAAAACAGGCGTGGCCGCGGCGCGTGAAAATTTGTTTGATAAAGCCGTCTGCGTCCTGACGCCGACGAAGAAATCCACTGCGACCGCGGTCCGTCGGGTGGAACAATTCTGGAAGGCGCTGGGCGCGCGCGCGTTGAAGCTGCCGCCGGAACAGCATGACGTCCTGGTCGGGCGCTCCAGCCATTTGCCGCACATCGTCGCCGCCACGCTGGCCAGCCTGGTTCTGGACCCGGCCCGGCCGAAGGCGCAGGCGCAACTTTGCGCCAACGGGTTCCGCGACACGACACGCATTGCTTCCGGCTCGCCCGAGATGTGGCGCGACATCGCCCTCGCCAACCGCAGGAACCTGGCGAAGTCCTTGAACCGCTTCATCGCCGGATTGCGCCAATTCCAAAAGTCGCTGGACCGGGCCGACGCGAAGGCGATTTCAAAATTTTTCGAGCGGGCCAAATCACGGCGCGACGCCTGGCATCCGCGAATTTTGAATTCTGAATTTTGAGTTTTAAGTTATGGCCAGAAGCGTCATTCGGGAAAAAAGCTTTTTGTTCGCACTGGAAGTTATCAAGCCTTTCAAAGTGCTTCAGGCTGGACATGAATATGTTTTGTCCAAACAGTTGCTGCGAAGCGGCACGAGTATTGGCGCAAATGTCGAAGAAGCGCTGGCAGCGCAAAGCCGAAGGGATTCCCTTTCGAAGATGGCAGTTGCTTCAAAAGAGGCGCACGAATCCCGCTATTGGCTGCTTTTACTGCAAAAATCAGGCCTGACGAAAGTCGGGTTGAATCTGGCGCTTGAGAACAATGATGAATTGATTCGGATTCGGACTTCAATTGTCAAAACAACCGCTGAAAGCCCGGCAACTCAAAACTCAAAATTCAAAACTCAAAATTGAAGTGCTGCCCGACCTCATTGAAATGGTGCCGCTCGACAAGCCGGTGCGCGCGGAAATCACCGTGCCCGGGTCCAAGAGCATCACGAACCGCGCGCTGATTCTGGCCGCGCTCGCGGACGGCGAGGTCGCGCTCACCGGCGCGCTCTGGAGCGAGGACACGCAAATCATGGTTGAAGGCCTGCGGAAACTGGGATTTGAAATCCACGTCGAAAACGACCCCGAGGAATTTTGCAACCGCACCGTCACCGTCAAGGGTCTGGGCGGCACAATTCCAAACGGCGGCACGGCGGAGAAGCCTCTGGAACTCTTCGTCGGCAACGCGGGCACGGCGGCGCGGTTTCTGGCGGCGTTCGTTTGCCTGGGAAACGGCGTTTATCGCCTGAGCGGTGTGCCGCGAATGCACGAGCGTCCGCAGGCGGCGCTGTTTCAGGCGTTGCGCGAACTCGGCTATCGCGTCGAATCGGAACAGGGGAATGACAGGTTGCCCGTGAAAATTTTCGGAAAAGCGGAAAGCGAAAAGCGGAAAGCGAAAATCAGTTGTACGGTGAGCATCGAAGAAAGTTCGCAATTTGCGTCGGCGCTCTTGCTGTGCGCGGGAATAGGCGGATGGAGTGTTGAAGTAGTCGGCGAAAATGGGGACGAATCGGCATACGTTGTGATGACAACAGAACTAATCAAGAGGTTTCCGCAGCGCGGCGGAACATTCCAAATCGAGCCGGATGCTTCAAGCGCAAGCTACTTTTCCGCAGTCGGGCTCATCGATTTCGGGCGGGCGTTTGAATTTCCAAAAATGCCTGAATTATGGAGGTGTAACGTCACGGTTCGAAATTGGCCGATCAACTCGTGGCAACCCGATGGTCGCTTCCCGAGAATATTCAAACAACTCCCGGAGATTCGCATCTCGCGAAAAGCAGACTTGGGTGGCAACAATTTGGGCGACAGCATCATGACCGCGATAACACTGTCGCCTTTTCTGTATGCGCCGAGCACATTCACGGACCTCGGCCATCTGCGCGCCCAGGAATGTGATCGTGTCTTTGCGTTACGAACCGAACTGACCAGGTGCGGCGCAAAAGTCGTTGAAGAAGATGACACGCTGACGGTTTACCCGTCCCAGCTTCACGGAGCGGAGATTGAAACTTACAAAGATCATCGCATGGCCATGTGTTTCGCGATTCTGGGATTGAAAGTGCCCGGCATCAAAATCAAGAATCCCGCGTGCGTCAAAAAGACGTTCCCGAATTTCTTCCAGAAGCTCGCCGCGCCGCCGCCGCACGGTCTGGGGGCAACCATTCTGGACGGGAAGGCGGGGCGGACGTTGAAATTGAACGAATTATTTGCCGATTAAACCTTGGTTGAAGGTTGAAATTGGAAGGTTGCAAGCTGCAAGCTATTTGCCTGGACCGACGTTTTTTAACCTGCAACCTGCAACTTTTAACCTGTACCTATTTCTGTAAATATTTTGAAACCGATTGTCATCGCCATAGACGGCACGAGCGCCAGCGGCAAGAGCACCAACGCCAAGCTCGTGGCGCGCGCGCTCGGCTATGCCTACGTGGACACGGGCGCAATGTATCGCACCCTCGCCTGGCATTGCCAGAGAAACAACATTGACGTGGACGACGCCAAGGCCGTCGCCGCCGCGTGCCGCCGCTGGAAGACGGAATTGGAGTGCGTGGAGAAAAGCGGCTTGCGCGCCGTGCGCCTGCTCGTGAACGGCTGTTTTCCTGAAAAGGAAATCCGCACCGCCGAAGTCAGCGCCGCCGTGCCCCGCGTCGCCGCCGTCCCGCAGGTGCGCCGGTGGATGGTCGGGCGCCAGCGCGAGTGCCTGGAGTTCGGCCACCTGGTGATGGAAGGCCGCGACATCGGCACGAACGTTTTTCCCGAGACCGAATTCAAGTTCTATCTCGACGCCGGATTGGAGGAGCGTTCGCGCCGCCGCGCCGCCGACGGGGTCCGGGAAAACCTGGCGGCGCGAGACCAGCGTGACAGCCAGCGCGCCGTGGCGCCGTTGATGGTCCCGCTCGGCGCGAAGGTGATCAACAACTCCAACCTGACCGCGGAGCAGACAAGCGGATTGATCTTGAAGGAAATCCGGTCCCGCCTGCCGCGGGAAAAGATCGCGGAGAAATGACTTAAAGCGAAGCCTTGATGACCAGGAAATCTTCCAAGATTGAAATGGCGGATGTCCAGCTCCGGGATGCGGCGTTTTTCAGCCGTCCGAATTCAGGAGCCGGGCATCTGTCACCACCTCTCGAATGAACCTTTCCTACCGGCTGGGCTGGGTGTTTTTCCGCGCGCTTTTCGCGGCCTATTTTCGCTGGCGCGTCTTTGACGCGGACCGCGTGCCGCCGACCGGCGCGGTCATCCTGGCCGCGAATCACGCGAGCTACCTTGATCCGCCGCTCGTCGGCGCGGGTTTGAACCGTCAAATCAATTATCTGGCGCGCGAATCCCTCTTTCGTTTTCCCTTCATCGGGTGGCTGCTCCGCAGTTGGAGCGTCGTGCCTGTGGATCGCGACGGCGGCGGGGCGGCGGGCTTGAAGGCGATTCTGGACCGGCTGCTGGCGGGCGGTGGCATCGTCCTTTTTCCCGAAGGCACCCGCTCGCCCAATGGACAACTGCGGCCCGCGCGTCCGGGCATCGGGCTGACCGTGGTCAAATCCAATGCGCCGGTCGTGCCCGCGCGTGTGTTCGGAACTTATGAGGCCTACGGCCGGGACAAAAAAGTTCCCCGGCCCAGACCGGTCGTCGTGAAATACGGCCGGCCGATGCATTTTGAAATCCTCCGGGCGGAGGCAAAAGAATGCGACAAGACGAGATTGAAGAAGATTTATCAGGAGATCGCCGACGAAATCATGGCGGCGATTGCCGCGCTGGAGCCGCGCGAGGACTGAGGCCCGCAAACTCACCCGCCGCGGTAAACCGCGCGCGCCGTGCAGGTCTCGGCCACGACAACTTCGGACAGCAGCGGCAACCGGGGCTTCAGCCGTTTCCAGATCCAAGCCGCAATTTCCTCGCTCGTCGGATTCTCCAGGCCGCGAATCTCGTTGAGGTAGTTGTGGTCCAGCTTTTCCCAAAGCGGCTTGAAGGCCGCCGTGATGTCCGCGTAATCCATCAGCCAGCCGAGCTTTTTGTCGCATTCTCCCGCCATGGCGATTTCCACGTTGAAACTGTGGCCGTGCAGCCGCCGGCACTTGTGCGATTTCGGCAGACGCGGCAGCAAATGCGCCGCCTCAAATTGGAAGGTTTTGCGCAACTCGATTTTCATAAATTCTTGAAATGCCGGATCGGCGAGGTGCCGGGGAACGTCCCGCCAAGACGCCTCGGCGGTCATTTTTCCCAGTCCGTCCAGGTAACCAGGTCGCCGAGCGCCGGGCGTCCATCGTGGCGCCAGGTCAGCGGCGGGTTTTGCATCCGTCCGAGCGGGCAGACGCGCGTCGCGCCCCAGCGCGCCAGTTGTTCGGCCAGATCTCCGATTTTTTCCTCCGGCGCCGCCACCCCAACCGTCGAAACTTTCTCCCGGACGGCGTCGGCGCTTTCCAGGGCTGTCTTCAAGTCCGCCACCGCCTTGACATAAACGAACCGGTTCAGGCACGAAAGCTGGAAGAGGGAGTCCGCCTCGAAAACCACGGTCCAGGCCGTGGAATTTTGGCTGCACCAATGCCGCGTTGCTTCGGGCGAATGGGCGGCGCGCACCTCGTAAAATGCCCGGCGCGAGGCGATGGCCGCCGATTCCTCCTGGGAAATTTCGCCGCGCGGCTGGCTCGTTTCGCGGCGTTCCAACTCCCCGGCGAGCATCCCGGCAAAGGCCTCGGGAGAAACAGCGGCCCCGCTTTGGACGTAAATCACGTGCGGCGAAAGGCAGCCGAGCTGGTTCCAGGCGACCACATCGTCCGCCGCTCGCGCCGCGATTTTTTCCGCGCTCCCTGCGGAGGCCAGCACTCCGTTGGCGACGAAACCAAAGCTGACGCGATGGCCGTGGCCGATAAACCGGACATGGAGGGGAAGCCGCTTGCGGATTTCATCCAGCGTCTCATCCCCGCCCGCCGCGGTCACGCAATCGGCTTCGGCAAAGAGCGCGTTTTCCAGTTCAAGATTACCCCCGGGCCACTCGGCGATTTCGAGGCTGGCGCCCAGTTTCGGATCCGCGTCGTAGATCGAGTGGGCGAACAGGCGCGGCAGAAAGGCGCTGCCGCTGGCGCACTTCACAAACTGCGCCGAACGTGTGAGCAGCCCCAGGACGACGCTCATCAGGGTCGGATTTGGAACGTTGCCCGCGCCGAAGTGGACTTGAAATTCCGGTGTGCGAACCAAGGCCGCCCGCGAAGGCTGCTTTTCGGCGCCGGCCAAGGACATCCCGTCGAGCCGTCCGGCCCCGCCGAATTCCTGAACGAGCAGCGCCTCAAACTTATCGCGCGTGAATTCCACGAAAAAATCATCCATGCCGCGTTCGAGCGTCGCGCGGGAAAAGCCGGCCTTCCCGGCGTTCTCCAGCGCGAACCGGCGAAATGGAAACTCCCGCCGGCGCCAGCTTTCCGCCAAACCGCTCAAAAAATTGACCAGGCTCTGCGTCGGGCGCGCGGCCAGATAACGCCCGCGGTTGCGTTTCAGCGTCTGACACGCCTCCAGAATCATCGCCGGTGACAGCTTGGCTTCCGGCGGCAAATCGGCGAGAAAGTAATTCGGCAGGTTCATGCGTTCATCAAGGAGCAGCCGCGCGCTTCCGCCGGGCTGGCCCGCCCCACCAATTCAAATCCGGCGCCTCGGCGGATTCCCAGGTCCTCCGTTTGGATCGCCGCCACGGAAAAGACGTTCGCCAGGTCGCACACGCGGATCAGGCCCGCCTGGCCGTCCGCCGCTTCGCGCCCGGTTTCCGGCGAAATGATCCGCGCCGCCGCCCACGGCGGGAAGCAGAAACTCCGCCCTCCGCCCTCCGCATTCCGCTTTTCCCCGTCATACGCCTGCGAACTCAATTCGCTCATGCCGTACTCGCAAATGATATTGACAATCGGAACACCGAGCCGTGCGGCAATCAGAGCGTGCAATTCCATTTTGGACATCGCGCGCGAGCGATTCTTGTAACCGCCGGTTTCCATGACGCGCGAGCCTGGCGGCAGTTTGAAAGCCAAGTTTTGTTCCCCGAGCCAGTCGAGCAGATGCACGAACGAAAACGCGGTGCCGAGCAAAAGCAGCGGAGGAGCGTCCGCCGCCTGGCATCCCGGAGCCAACGCGGCGCGCAGGGCGTCATAATTCAGCTCCCACGCGCCGTCGGCGTTGATTTTTCCGACGAAGGCTGTTGCCGGCGCGCCCAACCGCCGTCGCACGACGTCCAACATGTAAACGAGGGACGAGCGCGGCGTCTGTGCGGGCGGCGGCGTCAGAAAAATCGCCGGCGGAGGATTGCCGCTTGGTGAGCTTCCCGCGGCCCCGCCGGCGCCCCGTTTGAATTGCAGATCCGGCAGAACGTTCTCCAGAAACCACCTCCACGACGACGCTTCATACAGCGCCAGCGATTCGACGCCGTGGAAGTGGCGGCTGGGCTTCTGCGTCGTCGTGCCGCTGGAATGAAAAACGGAGGCGCGTTCCTCCGGCGGGATGCAGGAAAGTTCGAGTTCCTTGAACGCGCTCGTTGGCACGATGGGAATTTGCGTCCAGTGTTCGACGCTTCCCGGCGTCGCACCCTGCGCCCGGCAAATTTTTCGGTAGGCGGAATTGCTTCGAAATTGGAGCGCGAAAAGATCGAGCGCCAGTTCGGCGAATTGCTGCTTGGCAATTGCCGGCTGCCCAATGGCAATTAGCGCGCGCAGCCGCGCGGCGAAATCAGAAAGTGCCTGGTTCATGCGGTTTTTATCGGCTGGTTTTCCGCCACAGCCGCATGGAGCATAACAGAAAACCGGATTGCGACAAGCGTGGTCGCGATCTCAAATCTGGTCTGGGAAGCACCGCATCCGGCGGTTGCGTCGGCGATCCAGCTCGCTCGCATACCGTAAACCCAGCGTGCCAGCATTGCTTCGCAACCAGGTCGCCAATGATGTTTTGCCTGTGGCCGGCGCTTTCACGCACAACAATTCCGACATCAAGCCACGAATCTCGTCGCGGGTGATGAACGTGTCGTGCATGAGCCAACCCACGAATTTGCCAAGCCAGAATCCGACTTCCGGTGGCACGTTGAGCAATGGGCGCGACTGGCCGATCGCTCTGCCGATGGCTTCGACCAGTTCGCGGTAAGTGAAGGTTTCCGGACCGATGGCATTGATGGTGACATTTTCGCTCCCTTTTCCTTCGGCCACGGCCAAGGTTGCCAAATCATCAACATGAATGGGCTGTAATCGGTAGGAGCCATCGCCAAAAATGGCAAAAACTGGAAAGCGTCGGAGCGCCCAGGCGATGTTGTTGATGAGGATGTCTTCGCGTCCAAATAAAACCGTGGGCCGCAGAATGGCATAAGAAGGCCCGCTCTCCCGCAACGCGCGTTCCAACCGCGCCTTGCCGGAAAAATATTCCAGCGGCGAATCCTCCGCCGGATTTGTGATGCTGACATGGACCACCCGACGGACGCCCGCCCGCCGTGCGGCTTCGAACAACACCAGCGTGTTTTTCTCGGCCTGGGCATGGGTAAACATCCGATGGTTGAAGCGCACCCAGTAGGTGTTATACAGCACATCCACTCCGGCCAAAGCCGCCGCCAAGCTTTCCGGTTCGTCAAACAACAGCGGAAAGGTTCGGACCCTGCCGCTGAACAGGTCCTCGCGATTCGGAGAGTTGGTGAGGGTGACAACCTCCTCTCCCCGTTCCAACAACCGCGATGCGATGTAGCGCCCGGAATAGCCAAATGCGCCGGTGACCGCGTGAATTTTCTTCATGTTTTCTTTTTTCAGTAAATTACGAAATAGAATTCCAAAAACTTCATCTCAGCCAACCACCGGTCTTCGCGCCCAATTTGATCAGTTTCACCCTCGAACCCAGCGGCAGCCGCCGGATACCCCCAAACCAGTTGTCCATCAGTTCGAACAATTCCAGCATCTCCCTTAGGCGCTCCCGAGTATGGGTATCGGTCTTGGCCCCGTCATTCACCAAGGCCTGGGCCTCGCGAAGCGCCTTGAGCGTCGGATCCACCTCGCGCCGTTTGCGTTCATCCAACAGAATCTCAAACAACTGCCACACGTCTTGGATGGACTGAAAATGTTCCCGCCGGTCGCCACGGATATGCACCATTTTGACCACACCCCACGACCGAAGTTCGCGCAAGCTGTTGCTGACGTGCGAGCGCGCCACCCCCAACGCTTCCACAATTTCGTCGGCCGCCAGGGGTTTGGGCGAGAAATACAGCAAAGCATGGATCTGCGCCACCATGCGACTGATGCCCCAGCGCGATGCCATCTCCCCCCAGTGAAGAACCAGTTTCTCGAGAACGGGAATCATTTCATTTCTGTTTTTTCTGAAAATAACATAATCTGCCGTCAAGTCAAGAACATCCGCCTTGAAAACGGTCACATTCCCGTTGGGATTGCCTTCGCCCTGTTTGTCGGCCAGACTGTGCGTTCCATGATGACCAAACGGTTTTACATCACCACGGCGATTGATTATGTCAACGGTCAGCCGCACCTCGGCCATGCCTACGAGAAAATCGTCGCGGACGTGATCGCGCGCGCGCAGCGCAGCCTGGGCCGCGAGGTTTTTTTCCTGACCGGGCTTGACGAACACGGCCAGAAGGTCCAGCAGGCCGCGCAAGCCGAAGGCAGGTCGCCCCAGGCTTACTGCGACGCGCTCGCCGCCGACTGGCAGGCCTTCGCCCAAAAACTGGAACTGACGAACGACGATTTCGTCCGCACCACCGAGCCGCGGCACAAGACGATCGTCCAGGCGATCTTGTCGAAGCTGCATGCCGGCTGACATTTTTACAAGGCCGGCTACAAGGGCTTCTTTTCCGTCAAGGAGGAGAGCTTTTTGACGGACCGAGACCGGCGGGCGGACGGCACATTCGACCCGGCCTACGGCGAGGTGGTTGAACTCGAGGAGGAAAATTACTATTTCAAACTCAAGGACCACCAGGCGTGGCTCATCGAATTCATCGAAACAAATCCGTCCTTCGTGCAGCCCGACTATCGGCGCAACGAGGTTCTCGGCTTTCTCAAGAACAACGAACTCGAGGATTTGTGCGTCTCGCGTCCGGCCGCGCGTCTGAACTGGGGCATCCCGATCCCGTTCGACACGAATTTTGTCACCTACGTCTGGTTCGACGCGCTGGTGAACTACATCAGCATGGCGGCGGCGCACGGGGATGAAAATGTCTTGTCCGCACTCAATCTTCCGTCCGCCACCCGGCCGCAGCGGCTCTCCCTGTGGCCGGCGGACGTTCACGTCATTGGCAAGGACATTTTGAAATTTCACGCCGTTTACTGGCCCATCATGCTCAGGGCAATGGAGCTGCCCCCGCCGAAGCAAATCCTGGTTCACGGCTGGTGGCAGAAGGACGGCGCGAAAATCAGCAAGAGCACTGGCAACATCGTCGAGCCGGGGGCGGTGATTGACGAATGGGGTCTGGACGCCTTCCGCTTCTACGTCTTGCGCGAACTGGACATCGGCCCGGACGGCAACTGGACCGATGCCGGCTTCCGCGCGCGGTACTCCGCCGAACTGGCGAACGGACTGGGCAATCTGGTCAACCGCTCGCTCTCGATGCTAAAGCGTTACCGCAGCGGCATTGTCCCGGCGCCATCCGATGAACTCGCCGCCGCCGCCGCCAAGGCCGCGGAGGAAACCCGGGTCGCGCTCGGACAAAACCGGCTCCAGGCCGCGTTGCAGCACATCTGGTCGCTCGTCACCCGGGCCAACCAATACGTGGACCAGACCGCGCCGTTCAAACTGGCCAAGGACCCGGCGCAGGCGCGGCGGCTGGACGACATTTTGTACAACCTGGCGGAGACCTGCCGCGTGCTGGCCGTTCTGCTCCGGCCGTTTCTGCCGGGAACGGCGGCGAAAATTTACACGCAGCTTGGTTTGAATGAGAAACCGGATCGCTGTTCCGAAGCGGCTTGGGGCAACTTAAAATCCGGTCATCACATCGGCGAACCCGCGCCGCTCTTTCCGCGGAAGGAAGTCTGATGAGCCGGACCGGTTCGGGTTCCTCCCGGTTTTCCGGAATTGAGCGGTGCCTGTCCACCCATCAGTTCAACAGGACGCCGCGGCGGATGAAGGTCGGTATGTCGAGGTCCTCGCCCTTGTGAATCGTCGGCTCGCTCTTGTCGAACCGCCCTTTGGAGACGATCGCCAGCGGTAGTTGCGCCTGGAGCATCTTCGCCTTGTCCCGGCGCCCGCGTCCGGCGGCGTGGGGCGCCGCCAGCGGGCCGCGCGAGCCTGAAACCAGCGGCTGGTCGGCCGGAAGTCCGGGGGCGCGCCGCCGCCTTGAAGGCACGGGTGTTTCCGGGCCCATGACCGGCGCGGGCGGGTTGCTTTCCGGTGCCACGGCCGGGTTTCCGGCAACCGCCTGAGTTGCCGCCATCACCGTCACCGACAGCCGGTTTTTCATCCCCGGGTCAACCGCCGCGCCCATCACGATCTGGGCGCGGCCGCACTGGCGGCCGATCTGTTCCATCACGCGATTGACCTCGGCCATCGTCAAATCCTTGCCCCCGAGCAGGCTTACGAGGACAGTGTCCGACTCCGCCAGGGCGCGACCATCGTCCAGCAACGGATGTTTGAGCAGCTTCTCGACCGTTTCGCGCGAGCGCGCCGGGCCCGCGGCTTCGACACAGGCAAAGGCGCTCTCAGCGTGGCGTCCGCAAAGGAGCGCCCGCACGTCATCGAAATGAACCTGGATGAGGCCGGGCCGGGTGAGCAGGCGCCACAGTCCACGAAGACCCTCGACCAGAAAACCGCCGGTGAGGTGGAAGGTGTCGAGCACACCTGTGTTTTCATCAATCAACTTGAACGCCTTCTGGTTCGGCAGGCAAATGACCCCGTCGGCGGCGGCCTTCAACTGCTCCAGGCTGTGCCGCGCCTGCGACTGGCGCCGGTTGCCTTCGCACCAAAACGGCAGGGTGACGAAGGCCAGGACCAGCGCGCCGGCTTCCTTGGCCGCGCGCGCCAGCACCGGACAGATGCCGCTGCCGGCGCCGCCGCCCAGGCCGGCGATGATGAAAACCAGGCCGGCGCCTTCGCAGGCATCCTGGAGCGTGGCAAACTGTTCCTCGGCCAGCGCCCGCCCGCGTTCCGGATCGCCGCCGGTGCCCAAGCCGCGCAGCAGCCTGGTTTCCAGATGGATTTTCACCGCCGCGGAGCACGCGGCGAGCGACGGGCCGTCCGTATTCACGGCGACAAAGCTCGCGCCGGAGAATTCGGCGCCGCTGATCGCGTCGAGCAGGCCCACGCCGGCGTTCCCGACGCCGAAGATTCTGGCCGCAGGGGGCGGCAAAGCGCCGGGCGCCGCCGCGGGATCTTGAAGTTTGGTTTTCATGGTTTTGGCAGGCATTCCCGTTACGGCCGTTGCAACAATTTTCCAAATACGCCCTTGAGGCCGCGCGTGAGGGGCGATTTGCCTTCGCGCCGGCGGGTTTTGAAGGAGCCGAATTTGGCCAGGCCGATGGCGGTGATGAATTCCGGCTGGTCGAGGGCGGATTTGAGGCCGCTGATGGAATTGGTCCGGCCCAGGATGACGGGCATTTGAAACATCCGCTCCGCGAGAGAAGCCATCTGCGGAACGCGCGCGCCGCCGCCGCACAGGAAAACGCCCGCCCGCAGATAATCGAACAGTCCCGCCTGTTCCAAATCCTGCGCGATGAGCTGGAAGATTTCCTCGAACCGCAGCGACATGATCTGCCGCAGATGCTCGAGGTTGATGGTTTTAATGGGCAGCCCCAGCTCGTTGGTGAGGGTGAGGGTCTGGTCCTTGACCGCATCGTCCACGAGCGCCGCGCCGTGTTCGAGTTTCAATTTTTCGGCGCGGCTCAACGGCACTTTCAAGCCGTAAGCCAGGTCGTTGGAAACATGGTCGCCGCCGACCGCCAGCACACCGGTGTGCTTGATGACTCCGTCGGCATAAACCACGTAATCGGTCGTGCCGCCGCCGATGTCAATGACCAGAGCGCCCAATTCCTTCTGCTCGGCGGTCAGCAGGGCGAGCGACGAGGCCAGGCCGTTGAAGACAATGTCATCCACCTCCAGTTGCAAACCCTTGACCAGGCGGATGGCATTCTGCAGACGGTTGGTATTGCCGTGAACCACGTGGACGTCCACCTCCAGGCGGGAGCCCAGCATTCCGACGGGATTGGTCACGCCGTCCTGGCCGTCCACGAAGAAATGCTGGCGGATGGCATGCACCACGTTGTTCTCGGTCGGGAGGTTGATGGCCTTGGCGTTTTTGACCACGTCCTGAACGTCGTCCTCGGAAATTTCGCGGTCGGCCGAAACCACCGGATGAACGCCGCGGTTGTTGAAGCCGCGGACGTGGCCCCCGGTCACGCCCAGGTACACGCTGCGGATTTCCACGTCGGCCATCTGCTCGGCTTCGACGATGGCGTTCCGCACGTCCTCCTCGGCCTGCGCCGGATCCACGACCTCGCCCTTCCGCACCCCGCGCGAGCGCGACTGGCCCAGGCCGATGATGTTGAGCGCCCCGTCGGCGCCCTGCTCGCCCACGGCGGCGCAGACCTTCGAGGTGCCAATCTCCAGACCGACGATCAGGTTCGAGTCGTCAAACATTTTTCCTCCCGTTGTGTGCGGACGTTTCCCGGCTGGGTGGCGCCGCGGGGGTGGCGCGGATGTCCATCCAGCGCACCGGCACGTTGTTGGACACGGACAGGTCCGCCAGGGCAATGGCCTTGTTCATCTGCCGTCCCAAATCGTAAATCTCGCGCCAGCGGCGCAGTTGCCGGTTCAGGTGTTCCAGGCCAAAGGTGATCCGGCTGCCGCGGCCCGTGGACAGGACGAGGACTTCGGGCGACGACACGTCAATGCTCCGCACTTCCGTCAGCCCCGCCATCGGCGAATGTCCGAACGCGACGAGGAACCGCAGCGCCGCCTGCGCCTGGGATGATTCCACCTGATGACCGGGTTGCAATTGATAGACGTTCACGCCGGTGAGGACCGGCAATTGCGGGTTGACCTGCGACAGGGGAACTAGGCACCGGCGCGGGTCCAGCGGCTGCATCACAAAACCATCGGCGTCCAGTTGAAAAACCGAAACGACGAGGCTGCCGGCGCCCACGGCGCGCGGCACGTCCACCTGCGCAACCGGCACGCGCTCGGCCACGCGAATTCTCAACGTGTGCGGCAGGATCCGCTCCACGGACACCGAACGGATCGTGGAAACGAGTTCCAGATTGCGTTTGACGGCCGCCAGGTCCAGCGCGATGAGATTGGCGCCCGGTCGGACGCCCGACCAGCGGCGCAACAGGTCGGGCGCAATCGCGCCGTTGGTTTGCACCTCCACACGCTGCACGGCAAACTCGGGGTTGTCATAGACAAACGCATCCAGCGCCCACTCGCCAGTCCGCCAAAGCAGGTACAGCCCGAACACCGTGCCGGCCGTGACGCCCAGGGCCGTCGTCGCCAGCCGCAGGCGCATCGCGCGCGCCCGGTCGGAACGCAGCTTCACGTCGAGCACGCGCCCGCGATTCAACCGCCGGTTTTTTTTCTCGCGCTTAAACCGCATGTCCATTCACCCTCATGAGAACGCAAAATTGCGTGGCCGATTCAAACCAGCGCGGACGTCACTGTTTCTTGATTTCCTTCGCGTTCTTCGCCTGCCTTCGCGGTGCCTTTTCGCTTCAATGCCAGGTCAATCATCCGCTGGCAAAGTTCCTCATAACCCATCCCCGCCGCCGCCGCGGCCTTTGGCAACAAACTCGTCGCGGTCATGCCCGGCAGGGTGTTGACCTCCAGCACGACCGGGGCGCCGTCGGCGCGCACCATCACGTCCACCCGCGCGTAATCGCGGCCACCGACGGCCCGAAAGGCGCCGAGGGCGACCGCCTGAATTTTTTGGGTCGTGGCGCGGTCAAAATCCGCCGGGCAGAAATATTCCGTTCGGCCCGCGGTGTACTTGTTGTGGTAATCGTAACCGCCCGTTCTGGGCCGCACCTCGACCACCGGCAGCGGACGGTCGTCCAAAATGCCCACGGTCGCTTCGCGCCCGACGATTTTTTCCTCGGCCAAAACCTGCGAATCAAATTTGAAGGCCTCCGCCAGCGCGTCGTGCCAGTCCTCGACGCGTGCGACAAATCGCAGCCCGACGCTCGATCCCTGGCGCACCGGCTTGACGACCAGGGGCGGCTGAAATTGTTTCGGAAAGGGCGTCTGCGCCGAATCCACCACCACGAATTCCGCCGTCGGCACGCCGGCCTCGATGCACCTTCGCTTGGTCAGCACCTTGTCGAACGCGAGGCGGCTGGCCGCGGCGTCGCAACCGGTGTAGATGACGCCGAGTTTCTCGAGCTTCCCCTGGACCGTGCCGTCCTCGCCGAAGGTGCCGTGCAGCGCGAGAAAAACCGCGTCTGTTTTTTCCGGCAAATTGAATTCGCCGTTTTCGGGATCCACTTCAAACACCTCGTGCCCGAGTGAACGCAAGGCCCCGGCCACCGCCGCGCCGGTGCGCAGCGACACCTCGCGCTCGGCGCTCGGGCCGCCCAGCATGACGACTACGGTCAGTTTTTTGCGCATCAGATCGCCCGCTTCAATCTTCCCCGACGATTTCCACCTCGGTTTCGAGATCAATGCCGCGTCCGGCCTTGGCTTTCGCCTTCAAAAGCCCGATCAATTTCAACACGTCCTGCGCCGTGGCCGAGCCATCGTTGACGATGAAATTGCCGTGTTCGGCGGACACCGACGCGCCGCCCACGCAGGCGCCTTTGAGGCCCAGTTCGTCCACCAACCGGCCGGCGGGAATCGTTTTGGGATTCTTGAAAATGCAGCCGGCGCTCGGCGCGGCCGGTTGCGATGCCCAGCGTTTCTCGCCGTAGGCCTTCATGCGCCGCTCGATAACGTCCCGCGGCGCGGTGGTGAGCTTGAAGACCGCGCCCAGCGCGATGTGATCCTTCAAGGTCGCGCAACTGCGATAGGTCACCGCCATTTCCCGCGGCGCCATCTCCCGCGTGTTGCCGCCCTCATCCATGATCCGGAGCGATTCGACGGCATCGAACGTTTCGCCGCCCATCGCGCCGGCGTTCATGCGGAGCGCGCCGCCGACGGTGCCGGGAATGCCTTCCAGAAATTCCACGCCGCTCAAGCCGTGGCGCTTGGCCTCGAGGGCGACATTTTTCACCCTCGCGCCGGCGCCGCACCGCAATGTTTCCCCGACGATTTCAATCCGGCTGAACGGCGGCTGCGCGAGGCAAACCACCACGCCGCGAAAACCGCCGTCGCGCACCAGCAGATTCGAGCCGCGGCCAAGGACAAGCATTTTGATCGCCCGCTCGCGGCAGAATCTCACCATGCCGGCCAGGTCGTCCTCGTTCGCCGGTTCGACGTAAACATCGGCCGGCCCGCCGACGCGCAGGGTCGTGTGCCGGGCCAGCGGCTCATCGCGGCGGATGACCGTCGCCGGTGATACGCGCGAGGCCAGTTCCCGGGCGGTGCGTTCGTGGTCTGCCGCCGGACCTTGCCGCATGTCGGTGACGGACATCATGCGATGAATTCCGGGCGGTTGACGCCAAAATTCTGCGATCGGGGCTTTGAGCGCCGTTCCGACGGGGCGTCGTCGGACGCGACACCGCCACGCCGGGCAGACACCCGGCGTTCGGATCGCCCGGTCCGCGCGATGGTATTCAGGATGTCTTCGGCAATCCACTCCGCCGCGTGCGGCGCGTGCCATTGCGCCAAGGCGGATTGCATTTGGGAACGCGCCGGTTCATTTTCGACGAGTTCAACCAAAAGCTCCGCCACTTTGCCGGGATCGGCATTTTTTTGCTCGATTATCTTCGCCGCGCCGGAATTCCGGAACGCGAGGGCGTTGAAAAATTGATGGTTTTCAGCCGCCGCCGGGAACGGCACCAGCAGCGAGGGCAGGCGCAGCGCGGCGATCTCGGCCAGCGAGGACGCGCCGGCGCGGCTTACGGCGGCGGTCGCCGCGCCCAGCGCCAAATCCATTTCCGCCAAAAAGGGCCTGACGACGGCCTTCATTCCGCGCGCGGCGTAGCCGGCCCGGACGTTTTCAAAATCATTGGCGCCGGTGAGATGCAGCCATTGCCAGCCTTTCGCGGCCAGCCGCGGCAGGACGGACAGGACCATTTCGTTCAAACCGCTCGCCCCCTGGCTTCCGCCCACGATCAAAATGGTTGCGCGGTCGGGGCAGAGGCCCAGCGCGGCGCGGCAGTCCGCCGCGGACGCCGGTCGCCCGGCATCCCGGAAGAATTGCGGACGAACCGGCGTGCCGGTGACGGAAATTTTTCTCGCGGGCAGCCGCGCCGCGGCTTCGGGAAAGCCGATGAAGGCTTCGTCCACGAAGCGTGCGAGAAACCGGTTGGCCCGTCCGGGAACGGTGTTCGATTCGTGCAGAAACGTTTTCGCGCCGCCCTCCTTGGCGGCCAGCACGGGCGAGGCGCTGGTGAACCCGCCCATCGCCAACACCGCGTCGGGCCGGCGCGCTTTGAAAATTCCCCGCGCGGCGAAAAAGGATTTCCACAAACTGCGCGCGAAGGAAAAATAGTTCCGGTTTTGCAATCCGACCGCCGGCAGCGTGTAAATTTCCACATCCTGGGTGGTGGTCAGCGCCCGTTGATCAATGTCCTTGGGCGAGATGAGCAGGGCCACGCGGCCGCGGCGGGTTTGAAGCTGGCCGGCGACGGCCAGTCCCGGAAAGAGATGCCCGCCCGTTCCGCCGCAGGCGATGGCGACGTAGGGCGTGCTGTCGGCGGAAGAGGTCATCGGGATCGGGCGGCAAATGGGTTGTCACCGGCTTCGGCGGCGGCGGAAATTTTTTCGCGCACCGGCGCATGGCGCGCGACACTGAACAGCAGGCCGATGCCGGTGAGCATCGCCAGGAGGTTCGAGCCGCCGTAGCTGATGAAGGGCAGGGAAATCCCCTTGTTCGGCAGCGCGCTGGTGACGACGCCGATGTTGATGGCGGCCTGCAGCGAAATCAGAAGGGTGATGCCGGACGCCAGCAGGAAGCCGAACGTTTCGCGGGCGTTGAGGGCGATGCAAATGCCGCAGACGGCGATGATGGTGAAGGCCGCGATGACCAGCAGCGTGGCCAGCAAACCGAGTTCCTCGCCGATGTTGGCGAAAATAAAATCGGTGTGGATTTCGGGCAGGTAGCCGAATTTCCTCATGCCGTTGCCCAGACCGACGCCCAACCAGCCGCCCGAGCCGAGGCCGATCATGGCCTGCTGCGCCTGGAGGGCCGCGCCGTCAAGGTGCTGTTGCGGGTGCAGCCAGGCGAAAATGCGGTTCATCCGCAGCGGGTCGCGCAGGATGGCCACCGTGAAACCGGCCACCCCGGCCACTGCCGGAATCAGAAGGTGTCTCCAGCGGACACCGGCGACCAGCAACACGGCTCCAGCGACGGCCCCGAGGAGGACCGTCGTGCCCCGGTCCGGTTCAATGAAAACCAGCCACAGAAGCGGCGCGGCAAAGATGCCGGGCAGCAGGATGCCGCGCTGGAACGTCTGCACGTGACGCTGATAACGGTCACCCAGCCAGGCCAGGAGAATGATCAGCGCCAGCTTGCCCAGCTCGGACGGCTGGAACGTCATCGGGCCCAGGCCAATCCAGCGGTGCGCGCCGTGGCTGGCGTGGCCCACGCGCGGCGCGAACACCGACGCCAGGGCGGCCAGCGCCAGGATGTAAACCGGCCACGCCAGTTTTTTGAGCAGTCCGTAGTCCAACGCCGTCGCCACCGCGCAAAACACCAGGCCGATGGCGCACCAGGTGGCCTGCATCATCAGGTCGCGTCCGCCGGTCGGCATCGTCATCATCGAGCTGTAAAGCATCACCAACCCCAAGGCGAGCAGGGCGGCCACGCAAAACGCCAGCGTTGTGACGGCAACTCTCATTTCAAAATTCCAAACAAACGCCCGCCGGTCACGGACCCGCAGGCCTATTGTCCCGGCGGCGGGTTGGACGGCACCGCCGGCACCGCCGGCACCGCGGGCACGGCGGACGTGGACGGCGCCACCTCCGGCGCCGGGGCGGCGGCGGGCGCGGACGAAGCCGGGATTTTCAGTTTCTGGCCCACCCGGATGTGGGTCGTGGTCAGATTGTTTTCCGATTCGATGGCCTTGACGGTGGTGCCGTGGCGGCGGGCGATGCGGGTCAGCGTGTCGCCGGACTTGACGACGTAGATTTGTTCGCCGCCGGTCGCCCCGCCGGCCAGGGTCGGGGCCGCCAAGGCCGGCGCGGCGCCGTTGGCGGCGCTCGTGGCTGAGGCGGGAATTTGGAGTTTTTGTCCGACCTTCAGCTTGCTCGGCGAGACGTTGGGATTGGCGTCCTCAAGGGCCTTGACGCTGACGCCAAATTTGTGCGCGATCTTCCAGAAGGAATCGCCCTTGACGACGACGTATTCGGTCGAGGGGGCTTCCTGCGCCACAGCCGGCGTTGTCGGCGCCACGGCGGGCGTCAAGGGAGGCGGCACCGGGGTGGTGACCGGCGGATTGCTGGCCTCGGGCGGCAGCACGGCGGTGTTGCTGGTCTCGGGCGGCAACACATTGGTTTCCGCCGGAAAATTACTCGACTCCGGCGGCAGTTGATTTTCAGACGGGTTCTGCTCGCGCTTGCAGCCCTGGATGAGCATGGCGGTGAGTCCGGTGATGCCCACGGCGAGCACGCAGAAGACGGCGAGTTTCATGCGTGAACGGCGTCGGCTCTGTTCCAGGAGCGAACCCTGGGGAATGAATGGATTGGGATGGTTCATGGTCTTGGCGCGGATGGCGTCCTTTCTTCGAGGTGGGTTTGATACGTTTGATTTTTCCGACGCGAAATGTTGCCTCGACAAATCCCGCGGCGGCTTAGATTCATGCTGTTCATTATCTCGTGCGTCCGGTCGTCGGCAAAATGCCGGCGGGCGGGAAAAATTGAAACCGCGTCGCCGGGCCTTGTGCACCTGATCGCTTCCGCCGAAATCTTTAACAGCCCGACACCGTGCGCGCAAGCGGCAAACGGCCGAATTGCACCGCGGCACGAAGCCGGACTCGAACGGAATGTCGGCGCCAGGTTCATCTCAGTTTCAGGGTGGCCAAGGCCACCACCGCGAAGAGCACGCACAAGATGTAAAAGCGCGTCACCACCTGCGACTCGTACCAACCCTTTTTCTCGAAATGATGGTGCAATGGCGCCATCAAAAAGAGTCTCCGTCCGGTCCCCGTGCGGCGGCGCGTGAACCGAAACCAGCCCGTCTGCAAAATCACCGAGGCGGCTTCCAGCACGAAGACGCCCCCGGCGATCACCAGCACAAACGGCTGGTGAATCAGCACCGCGATGATCCCGAAGGCACCGCCCAGCGCCAGCGAACCGGTGTCGCCCATGAACACCTGAGCCGGATGGCAGTTGAACCACAGGAATCCCAGCCCCGCGCCCAGCAGCGCCGAACAAAACACCGTCAACTCGCCCGCGCCCGGCACGTAGGGGATTTGCAGATAGGTCGCCGCCTTCACATTGCCCGCCAGATAGGTGAACACCAGAAAGACGAAGGCCACGATCAGCGCGCACCCGGTCGCCAACCCATCCAGGCCGTCGGTCAGATTGACGGCGTTGGACGCGCCCACCACCGCCAGCATCACTATCAAGATGCCCAGCCAGGCAGCGTCCGTGGCCACCGGAAACTTGCAAAACGGCACGTTGATCTCCGAGACCAGCCGGCTCGTCGAAGGCGTCAGCCACAGATAAAAGCCGATGAACCCGCTCAACGCCGTCTGGGCCAGCAGCTTCACTCGTGGCGGGGTGCCGGCGCCGGCTTGCTGGATGATTTTGGCGTAATCGTCGTAAAACCCCAGCCCCGACAACGCCAGCACCGACAGCAGCGTCAGCAACACCAGCTTGTTGTCCAGTTGCGTCCACAGGATGGTCGAGAAAAACAGCACCGCGACGATCAGCACGCCGCCCATGGTCGGCGTGCCCTTCTTGCTCAGAATCCGCGCGGCCAGGCCACCCGCGATTTCGGCCTTGTCCGCGTAATCCTGGCCAAACTTGAGTTGTTTGAGCCAGCGGATGATTTTCGGCCCGAGCCACCAGCTCAGGACCAGAGCCGTGATCGCCGCGCCCGCGCTCCGCACGGTGATGTAACGGAAGAGGCGCAGCCACGACAGGCGTTCCATCCAGGGCGTTCCCCGCGCCCAATCGAGCAACTGCTGGCTTAAATAATAAAGCATCTGCGTCTTTCACGTCTTCTCCGACTTCAACGTTTCTGCGATGCGTTCCAAGCGCGACGCCCGCGACGCCTTCAACAATACCACGTCGCCCGGCTTCAAAAAATTCTTCACCGCCGTGACCGCCGCCTCGACGTTCTCAAATTCGATGACGCGCGTCAGCCCGGCCGCGCGCGCGGCCCCGGCCGTGACCGGCGCCATGGCGCCGATGGCGAACAACTGGCCGACGCCCAACGCAGCAGCCCGCGTGCCGACTTCGGCGTGCGCCGCCTCACTGTGGGCGCCCAACTCGGCCATGTCGCCCAGGACCGCCACCCGCCGGCCTTGCAGCGGCAGGTCGCGCAGCGTCTCGAGCGCGGCGACCGTCGAATCGGCGTTGGCGTTATAGGCGTCGTCCAGCACCCGCACGCCGCCGGCCTCCCACAATTGCAGCCGCATCTTTGGCGGCTGGCATTCGGCCAGGCCGCGCTGGATTTCAGCGCGGCCCAGGCCGAGTTCCTCACTGACCGCTGCGGCAAACAGGGCGTTGACCACCTGGTGGCGGCCGAGCAGTCCGATCCGATACTCGCCGCCCAAGGCCGCCATGGGCGCACCCACCCGAAAGGTCGCGCCATTTCGGTCCAGGCGGATCCGATCCGCGCGCCAGTCGTTTTTATCTCCGAATCCGACCCTGACCACCCTGGCACGGGTCCGTTGAACCAGTCCTTCCGTCCAGTCGTTGTCGCCATTGACAAAGAGCGTTCCATCCTCCGGCAGCAACTCCGCCAGGCGGCCCTCCTCCTGCGCGACGCCGGCGACGTCACCGAAAAATTCCAGATGTTCCCGCCCGATGTTGGTGGTGACGCCGTATCGGGGCCGGATTGTTTTCACCAGCGGGGCCAGCTCTCCCGGATGGTTCGTGCCCGCTTCCAGCACGGCGGCCTGGTGGACGGATTCCAGACGCAACAGCGTCAGCGGAACGCCGATGTCGTTGTTGAAACTGGCCTCGCTCCGGAGCGTTCTCAACTTCCGGTTTAATGTCGAGGCAATCAGTTCCTTCACCGTCGTCTTGCCGTTGGAACCGGCGACGCAGACCACCGGCAAATCGAAATCGCGCCGGTAGGCCGCGGCCAGTTTTCCGAGCGCGGCGCGCGGGTCGTCCACGGCCAGCACGGCGCATTCCGGCGCTGCCGCCGGAATTTTTCCCTTTCCGACGACGACGGCGGCGGCGCCTTTGGCCGCGACTTCGTTCAAAAAGTCGTGGCCGTCAAACCGTTCGCCTTTGATCGCGAAAAACACGTCGCCCCGCCTGGCCTGCCGGGAATCGGTGCAGACGTTTTGGATCAATGCCTGGCCCCCGCCGCGCCGGATTTCGGCGCCGCAGGCCCCGGCGATAAATTTCAAAGAGCGCGGTTCCACAAGGCTACCTCAGCAAAAACGTAAACCGCGGACATCACCCCTTGTTCCAGGAGGCGCGTTTTGACCTTCAACCACGTCGTCGTGGCGGGCAGGGAGGACAACACCAGCCCCGCGGCCAGGAAAAGTCCGGCCAGCATTCCAAAAAGTTGAGGGCGCGATGGGCTCATGGTTTCAGGCTCAGTGAGCGCCTTTTTCCGCGACGAGTGGCGGCGATGGGTTCGGTGGCGGCGCGCTTTTGTCCGGCGGAATGTTCAAATAACTGGCGCAGCGCCCGGCGATTTCCCGGAACACCGGTCCGCAAGCCTGTCCACCATAAAAGCCTTCCTTGGGATCGTCCATCACCACGGAGATGCAGAGCTGCGGATCGTCCGCCGGAAAAAATCCGATGAACGACGCGAAATAGTGGCCGTGCTCGTAGCCGTTGGGCCCGACCTTTTGCGCGGTGCCCGTCTTGCCCGCGACGGTATAGTCCTTCAACGCCGCCTCCGGCGCGGTGCCTTCGCGGGTCGGGACCGTTTTCAGGGCCTCGACCATGAGGCGCGCCACCGCCGGGCGGATGACCTGCCGCACCATTTGCGGTTCATACTGCTGCACCGCGTTTCCGTTGCGGTCCGTCAGGCGGCTGACCAGCATCGGCTGCATCAGCCGTCCGCCGTCGGCAATGGCGCCCATGGCCATGACCATCTGCAGTCGCGTCACGGCCACGCCCTGGCCCATGGGAATCTGCACGATGGAGACCTTGCTCCAATCCTTGACCGGATGCAAAATGCCGGGAACTTCGCCGGGCAGGGGAACGCCGGTCCGCTGGCCGAAGCCAAATCTCCAGGCGTAGTTGTAAAGCTCGTCGGCGCCGAGCCGGAGACCGATTTTTGCCGCGCCGATGTTGGAGGATTTGGTGATGATGCTTTCGGTCGTCAAAATCCCAAACCGCTCGTGGTCGTGCAAAATCCGGCCGGCATAGGCAAACTGCCCGTGCCCGCAATCGAACAAATCATTCAGATGCACCACGCCGTCGTTCAACGCCCCGGACACGACGACGATCTTGAAGGTGGAACCCGGTTCCATCAGGTCGGTGATGACGCGGTCGCGCCGCGCGGCGACGGGCGCGGCGCCCGGATTGTTCGGGTCGAAGTCAGGCAGCGTGGCCATGGCCAGGATTTCTCCCGTGGCCGGGCGGATGACGATGCCGGTGATGCTTCGGGGAGAATGTTCCTGCATCCCCTTGGCCAGCGCGGTTTCGACAATGTGTTGAATCACCGCGTCAATCGTCAGGACGACGTTCAATCCGTCGCGCGGCTGCACGTTCTCGTCCCGCAAGGCGACCAACTCGCGCCGCCGGCGGTCCGTCTCCGTGACGCACCACCCGGCGACCCCGCTCAGGGCGGAATTCATCATCAGTTCGATGCCGTCGCGTCCGACCGTCTGCACCAGGGGCCGGCCGTCCAGCACCGTTTCATCGCTGCCGACGAATCCCAGCACGTGCGCCGCCAGTGCGCCATTGGGATACACCCGCAACTGATCGTCCACGGGGTCGGTAAAGATTGCGGATTGGCGCAAATTGTGCAGGAACAGGCGCTGGGTCCCTGACAGCGCGGCCTCGTCCACGCCGAACGACAGATGGTTCATCGCCTGATGGATTTCCTGCCACGTCTCGTCCGTAACCTTGCGCTGGAGCACCACATAACGGTTGGTGACCATCCCGCCTTTTCCATCCGGGTGGACTCGCGGCAGCAACTTTTGGAACAGATCGGCTTCGTTGAGGCGCAGCAACGGCGCCAGGGCGTGCGCGACCACGGCCTGCTGGTTGCCGATCAACACCGGGTCGGCGCAGACGGTTTTGACGAAGACGCTCGTGGCCAGTTGGTTTCCGCGGACATCGTCAATGTCGCCCCGGCGGGGCTCTCGCCAGAATTCGCGCTGGGTGTTCTGCTCGGCCAGCTCCGCCAGCTCGTCGTGCCGGAAGACCTGCAGGTCCACCAGCCGGTAGCCCAGGCCGGTGAAGGCCAGCGCCACCAGCGTCAGCAGCAGCAGTGCCCGTTTGAGTTGCAGTCGTTTGGTCATCGTCCAACCGGCCGGCCGCCCGCGGCGATCGGTTCCTCACCACCGACGGCGTCACGGGCGGCGGCCGAAAAGTGTCACGGCGCAGTTGTGCCGGCCGGCCGCGAGGCGAACTGGCTCGGCGTTGCCTTTTGACTTTGCGCCGGCTCCGGCAGCCAGACGATTTGCGACGGCTGCGCGGGCGCCAGGCCCAGGTTCATCCCGCGCACGCGCTGATCAAGCATGACCGGCGAGCGCAGCATCGAGAGCTGGTCGCTCAATTTCCGGTTGTCGCTCTGCAACTGCGCCAGGCGGATTTCACGCTGGCGGATTTGCACGCCCAGCCGGTAAATTTGGCCCTTTTGCCAGACGTAACCGACCGCCGAGCCGGCAATCAACAGGCACAAAAACAGAGCCTTGATCGCCGGACCGAACCGGATCGCGGCGGACTGGCTTTTCCGATTTCTTGCCATCTTGCCTCCGTCTTCGCGCTCCTCCTCGTCTGTTTGTTGACGGCGAGGAGGGCGATGCTCCATTCAAGTCTTCTCCAAAAGTCTCAGTTGCGCGCTGCGGCTGCGCGGATTTCCCTTTAGCTCCAATTCGCCGGGCGTCACCGCCTTGCGCCTCACCCATATGAACTCCGGCGCGCGCGGCTGGCGCAACTCCGGCACATCCACGTCGCCGCCAAACGTGTAGGACCGGGTCTTTTCGCGGCCAAACTCCTTGACCACGCGGTCTTCGAGCGAGTGAAACGTGATCACCGCCAGCCGCCCGCCCGGTTTCAAGATTTTCGCGGCCGCCTCCAAACCGCGTTTCAAAGAGCCGATTTCGTCATTGACCGCAATCCGCAGCGCCAGGAAAACCCGGGTGGCCGGATGCGTTTTCCTTCCGCGCCGCGGCGCAACGCCTTCAATCACCTCCGCGAGATGCCGTGTCGTTTCAATTTTTTTCCGCTCGCGCTCCCGCGCGATCGCCGCAGCCAGCCGCCGCGACTCGCGTTCGCCGCCGAACTCCCAAAAAATGCGCGCCAGATCCCCGGCGTCGGCGCCGTTGACCAGATCCGCCGCGGTCAACGTTTGGCGCGGATCCATCCGCATGTCCAGCGGTCCCTCCCGCTGGAAGCTGAAGCCGCGCTCCGGGAGGTCCAGTTGGGGCGAACTGACGCCCAAGTCCAACAAAACGCCGTCACAACTGCCCGCCGGAATCCACTGGCCCAGGTCGCCAAAATTGCCTTGCCGGATTTCAAACCGTCCGGCGAATTTTTCCGTCAGCCGCGTTCGGGCGGCCTCAACCGCGACGCCATCGCGATCGCACCCAAACAGCCATCCAGTCGGCGAACTGGCGTTCAAAATGCTCTCCGCGTGCCCGCCCCCACCAATCGTACCGTCGGCGTAGCAGCCGCCTGGCCGCGGGTTCAGCGCGGCCAGCACCTCCGCCGCCATCACTGTTTTGTGAGCGAACTCGGGCACTGCGCATGGCGGTTGTCATCAAAGGGTCGTCGCCTTCAGCAGGCGGTCGCCCAGGAGTTCCCATGGTTTTTTCGCGCGCGACACTCCCTCCGGGGCGGTGGCCGGACGCGACTTGATGGGCACCACGTCCACGTCCGCGTCACTTAAATCGTTGTGAACCACCTTGACCCGGTCCAGCGAAAGTTCCGGCTGCACCACCGTCCGGCCCGGACCGGCCGGCGCGGCCCGAAACAGGGATACCGGATTCAATTTACGCGCCCAGCGGCTTTTCGTGGCGCGAGGCGGCGGCGCGTCGGCCGGCGGCTTTTGCGCCCCGGCGTCGAGGTCCTTCGTCGCGGGTGCGACCGGCACGGAGGACGCGGTGGCCGCAATCGGGGCGGTTTCACCTCCCGTGGTGAACGGGTTTCTTGCCGGGCCGAATTTCGGCAGATAAAACTGTTTCCTGACGCGATAGGAAATTGCCTCGCGTCCGCTCATCACGCTTTTTCCCGCAATCAGCCATTTTGCCAGGTTCATAATCACTCCATCAGTTTGAAGGCGTCGGGCGCCAGGTCGGCGTCGGCGGCCTGCACCTTTTCGTACCGTTCCGGACTCCAGATCTCAAACCGGTCGAGCAATCCCACCAGCACGGCCTCGTTTTGGAGGCCCGCCCCGCGCGCCATTTCGTCCGGCAGGCAAATCCGGCCCGCCTTGTCCACTTCCACCTGCGCCGAACCGCTGCCGATGATCCGTTTGAGCACCGCCTTTTTCGGGTCGCCGTTGGGCATTTCGTCAATGGACTGCATCAGCCGGGCCATCTGCGAAGGCGGCAGGACCCGCACGCAGTGGCCCACGCCCTCGCGCGGCCAGAGGATGAGGGTCAACTCCACTCCGCCCCGCTGCGGCCGCCATTTGGCCGGGATCTGCACCCGGCGCTTCTCATCCACGCCGTGCCGGAAGCGCGAATTGTAATACGTCGGCTCGATTTTTTTGACGCCGCTCACTTTGTTCACCGGAAAAACGATCGGTGTCCTTGTTTCCCACAACGCCCCACATCATACCACTTCTCCCCACCACGTCAACACCATTTTGCAATTTTTTTTGCGAGTTATTCGTAGGTTATTCACAACCATCCAACCCCATTCCCGGAGCCCCTGGCGCCCTGAAAACTTGAAACGGGAAACCCGAACCATGAAACTCGCCCGGATGCATACCGCCGACTTCGATTTTGAACTGCCGCCCGATTTGGTCGCCCAGCAGCCTGCCGGGCGGCGGGATGGATCGAGGCTGATGGTCCTTCATCGGCCGGGTGGCCGGATCGAGCACCGGAAATTTCGCGACATCGTGGGGTTGCTGCGCCACGGTGATGCGCTGGTGCTCAACGACTCCCGCGTCATCCCCGCGAGGCTGCGCGGTGTCAACGCCCGCACCGGCGGGCAATTTGAGGTGCTGTTGCTCGAAGAAGTCGCGCCGAACGACTGGTGGGCCTTGATCCGCCCCGGCAAACGGGCGCGACCGGGAACGACCATCCAGATCCGAAATCCGAAATCTGAAGTCCGAGGCCCACGGGCCATCGTCCTGGAAAGAAACTCCGAAGGGCATTGCCGGCTCCAGTTCAGCGGCGCCGACGACGTCAAGAGCGAATTGGACGAATTGGGTGAAATGCCGCTGCCGCCCTACATCCGGCGCCCCCGTCCGGTTTTGGAGGACCGGGAACGTTATCAGACGGTCTTTGCCCGGGCTGCCGGTTCGGTCGCCGCGCCGACGGCGGGTCTGCATTTCACAGAGACGTTGCTGGAGGAAATCCGCGCGCGCGGCGTGGACGTTTGTTTTGTAACGTTGCATGTCGGGCCAGGCACTTTTCTGCCCGTCAAGACCCGGAGCGTGGCGGCGCACGTCATGCATGAGGAACGTTTCGAACTGGGCGAGGAGACCGTCCGCATCGTCAACGGGGCCAAGCAGTCCCGCCGCCGCGTCGTGGCCGTGGGGACGACGACGGTGCGGGTGCTGGAGGGCGTCGCCGCGCGCAACAACGGAAAATTGCTTGAAAATGCCGGAAAAACGGGCCTTTTCATTCATCCCCCGTTCCGCTTCCAAATCGTGGACGCCCTGCTGACCAACTTTCACCTGCCCCGCTCCACGCTGCTGATGCTGGTGAGCGCCTTCGCCGCACCGGGTGAGACGCGGGGGCGGGAAATGATCCTGGCCGCCTATGCCGGGGCCGTGCGCGAGAGTTACCGATTTTTCAGTTACGGCGACGCGATGCTGATCCTATGAGCCTGAGATGGAAAGTGCAAAAAGCCGGGCTGCCGTTTGTCTTCTCCAATTTTGCGATGACGGCGGACGGCAAAATCGCGTTCGCGTCCCGCGAGTTTATTCCCTTTGGCGGCCGGCGCGACCGCGAGCACATGCTGGAAC
This sequence comes from Verrucomicrobiota bacterium, assembly GCA_028873125.1. Classification (GTDB taxonomy): domain Bacteria; phylum Verrucomicrobiota; class Verrucomicrobiia; order Limisphaerales; family UBA11358; genus UBA11358. The sequence goes on from JAGWMQ010000022.1 coordinate 32,853, forward strand.
TGCGGGCGCAGGCCGACGCGGTGATGGCCGGCGCACGCACCGTGAATTCCCCAGGCATTACACTGGGGCCGGGAGGCGAAAAATACCGGCGGCTCCGGCGACAGCGCGGCCTCCGTGAATATCCGTTGCGCATCATCGTCAGCGGCGCCTGCTCGGTGGAGCCGTGCGCGGAAGTTTTCCGCCATTCCTTTTCACCGGTCATCATTCTGACCACGCGTCGCGCGCCCGAAAAAAATTTGCGCCGGCTGCGCGGAATCGCGGAGGTTTTTGTTTGCGGCGGTCGTGAAATCCATTTTACGAGGGCGCTCCGCTGGCTGCGCGAGAAATGGAACGTGGAGCGGATGTTGTGCGAGGGCGGCGGCGAGCTTCACGGCGCGCTGGTCCGTGCGGGTCTGGTGGATGAACTGCACGTGACGATCTGCCCGAAAATTTTCGGCGGCCGCCAGGCGCCGACGGTTGCCGACGGCATCGGGGCGGCCCGGCTGGCTGGAGCCAGCGCTTTCAAGCTCAAATCGTTGCGCCGGATAGGCGACGAGCTTTTTGTTGTTTTTGGTCGGCCAATATTTCACTAGCAAGTGCCGAGTTATTCACAAGGCTGCCAGGTTCCAAAAGGGCGGTTCCCACCCGCCCCCGGAAGGTGCGGAGGAATGGAAAACGAACGACCAATCAGGACTTTATCGTCATCGCACCCGCTCCTCCAGCGATTGTGGGCGGGCTGTCTTTCGCCCGGCGGTTCAAGCCCGGAGCGTTTTGGAACACGGCGCATCCCGGAGCGTCACCGTCCTGTCTGCGGGGGAAAACTGTTCTTCTGGTCGGCGCGACGAGTTGAAGGCGCGACCGGATCAAAGGCTGCAGAAACCAACTGCGTCAGGCTTTTGCCGGCTCCCGCTGGGATTCCACCCATCGCGCCATCAGCCAAAGCAGGTCGCTCAAACGGTTCAGGTAAATAATCACCTCGGCGTTGGGCGGTTCGCCGGCGTCTCTCAAGGCGCAGACGCGGCGTTCGGCGCGGCGGCAAATCGTCCGGGCCATGTCCAGCGCGGCGGCGCCCGGCGTCGCGCCCGGCGTGGCCCAACCTTGGAAGCGGATGTGTTGCGATTCAATTTTGCGGACAAGGGTGTCCAGTCGGGCGGTCATCTCCGGAGTGACCGGCGGATGGCCATCCCTGGCATAACGCGGCGAATCTTCGGGCGCCACGCCCACTTCCCCCATCAGCACGATCAGGTCCTTTTGAATTGCCAGCAGATTGTCGTGGACGAAATCCTGTCCCGCGCCGGCGCGCGCCAGGCCCAGCGCGGCGTTGAGTTCATCCACCGTGCCGCACGCCTCCACGCGCGGATGTGTTTTGGGAACGCGCCGGCCATACATGAGCGCCGTGGTTCCCGAATCGCCGGTTTTGGTGACAATGCTCATTCCAGACCTCCGTCCCCGTGCTGACCGCAAACTCAAACAGTCTGCATCCAGGATAGAGGTTGCGGCGCAAAACTTCAACGTTTCTGCCTGACCTTCGAAATTTTTCTGGCCGGCGGAGTCGTGGTCGAAATCGCCGGCGAGGTCAGGTTCTTGTACGCCATAATCCCCGCGGCAATCGCCCGGGCCAGTGATCGGCGGTAGGCCAGGGTGTAGATTTTTTGGCTTTCCTCGGGATTGGTCATGTAGCCGGCCTCGACCAGGATCGCCGGCATGCGGGTGTCACGCAGGACCTCGAAGCGCGCGCGCCGCACGCCGCGGTCGTCCAGGTGCAAGCTGTCCACGAGGGATTTTTCGACTTGATACGCCAGCAGCAGGCTTTGGGTCTGGTGGCGGTTGCCGGGTGCCGGACCGCGATCGGCCCCCTTGCCGCGCGCGTTGGTCGAACTGGCCCCGACGGGTGTGATGCAATACGTCTCCGGACCCTGGACTTCATCGCGCCCGTTCACCGTCGCGTTGAAGTGGAGGCTGACAAACAGGTCCGCACCCCGGCTATTAGCCAACGCCGCGCGCGACGCCAGGTCCACATATTCGTCACGGGTCCGCGTGAGAACGACCTTGAATCCCGCCTTTCGGAGTTCGTCGCGCAGGTCAAGCGCCAGCCAGAGCGTGTAGGTTTTTTCATTGTGCCAGCGGACGCGGTTGCCGGTGTCGCGACCGCCGTGACCCGGATCCAGGCAGATGGTTTGGAGGCGTTGGGGGTCCGCAGATCGCGGCGGGAACAGCAGCGGCTGAATCGTCTTGTCCAGATCGAATCGGGCGACGCAGGCCGCGCCTTTTTGATCGGCGACGGGAAACGACAGGGCGACCTGGACGCCGTTGATGTCCGCGTAATGTGAATCCACATTGAAGATCAATCGGGCCGTCCCGTTGGCGGCTTCAAAGAGATCGCCCCGTTTGACCCAGTGGCACATCAGATCATGCGTATGCGCCCAACTGGCAACCGGCACGTAGGTCTGTCCGTTGAAGGAAATCGTGTTCGCCGCGCTGGCACGCAAGCACGGCGCGCCCAGTGCCAGCGCCCACGTGAACGCCGAGATCCGCAGCCAGAATGCCAAACTCATCCGGCCGCAATCTGCAATCCACTTCACGCCGGCTCAAGCGAAAATTTTCCATGACCCTGAATTTCCAGAATCCAAGGGGCGGGCGGCGAAAGCCCTTGCCTCTTTCTTCAACAATTGCATAATGAAGCACCCGATGGCTCGATGCTTGGCAAGTTTCTGACGGCTTTGTAAAATGCTGGTCTGGCAAGCCAGGCCCAGTCGTGTCTTTGACGGCGCGTTTGTCGCAGAACACAGACCAAAGCGACCGGACGGCACCAAGGGGTGACTCCGAGTGCTCGTCATCGGGTAGATATTGATCCGCTTCGCCGGTTCTTTGCAGGTTGCGCGGTTAGCTCAGTGGTAGAGCACTACCTTGACACGGTAGGGGTCAGAGGTTCGAACCCTCTATCGCGCACCATTTGAGAACTCGACGAGTGTTCGAGGAGGAGCGACCACGGTTTCATGCAAGAACCACGGGCTTTTTTGCGGTCGAGAACCAGGTTCGAGCCGAAGACTTCGAGGGCGAGAACCCGCTTCTCTTGAAGCGAACCGGAAACTGCGATTTCACCCGC
>JAGWMQ010000023.1 GCA_028873125.1 Verrucomicrobiota bacterium
GCGAAAACGCTGTTGCGCGAAACGCTGGCCCTGGATCCGCTCGACTGGTGGGCGCGCCATCTGAACGGTGAAGACCTTGCCTGCGATTTGCAGACGCGACTGGACCTCGCCCACGACTTCGCCCGCGCCGGCTTTTATTCCGAGGCTGCGGAGTTGTTAAACCATGCCCCGGCCGGGACCGGTGACTTGCCGGACCAGAACTGGGGCGCGATGCCGATGGCGCTCTACACCCTCGGCTGGCTGCGCGAAAAACTCGGCGACAAATCGTCCGCGCTGGATTTTTACCGGCGCGCCGCCGCCGCGCCGCCGGATTATTGTTTCCCGGCGCGGCTGGAGGAAATCCTGGTTCTCGAATCGGCCCTGCGCGCCAACCCGAAAGATGCCCGCGCGCCCTATTACCTCGGCAATCTGCTTTACGACCGCCGCCGGCACACCGAGGCCATTCGTCTGTGGGAGCGCAGCGCGAAGCTCGGTCCGCGCTTCTCCATCGTCTGGAGAAATCTCGGCATCGGCTGGTTCAACATTTCCAAAAAACCGGCGAAGGCGCGCGTGGCCTATGACAAGGCCTTCCGCGCCAACCCCGACGACGCCCGCCTGCTTTACGAGCGCGACCAGCTTTGGAAACGACTCGGCGAAAAGCCGGAGAGGCGCCTGCGTGAACTGGAGAAATTTCCCGAACTGGTGCGGCGGCGCGACGATTTGAGCGTCGAGCTTTGCGCGCTTTATAACCAGACCGGACAGCCCGCCAAGGCGCTGGAAATTCTTTCGTCGCGCAAGTTCCAGCCGTGGGAGGGCGGGGAAGGCGCGGCGCTCGGCCAGCACGTGCGCACCCATCTGGCGCTCGGGCGCGAGGCGTTGAAAAACGCGGAAAGCGGAAAGCGGACGGCGGAAACGAGCCGGAGCCTCCTCACGTCCGCGGCTGCACATTTCCAGGCGGCGCTGGCGTCGCCGGAGAATCTGGGCGAGGCCAAGCACCTGCTGGCCAATCAAAGCGACATTCGCTACCGGCTCGGCCGCGCGCTGGAACGGCTCGGCGAAAAGAATTCGGCGCGCGAACATTGGCTGGCTGCCGCGACGTTCAAAGGCGATTTCCAGGAAATGAGCGCGCGCGCGTTCTCGGAAATGACCTTCTACTCGGCGCTGTCGTGGGAAAGGCTCGGGCAAAAGGCCAAGGCAAAGAGACTATTCGGAGAGCTGCTCGCCTGCGCGCAAAAACTGCAGAAGACGGACGCAAAGATTGATTACTTTGCCACCTCGCTGCCGACGATGCTGCTTTTTGACGACGACCTGCAAATTCGCCTGGAAACAAGGGCGTTGTTTTTGCAAGCGCAGGCCTGGCTGGGCCTCGGCCGGAAATCGAAGGCGCTGCATCTCTTGCGCCAGGTCTTGCGACGCGACCCCAACCACGCCCTGGCAGCGGATCTGATCCATGAATTTGCGTAAAAGAATCTGCCCGCTTCTGCTCCTCGGTGTCGTGGCGCTTCTCACGTCCTCGTGCGCCAGTACCCGGACGTCACAGGCCGCCACCCCGGCGCCCGCCGATCCACGGACTTACCTGGCAGATGTTTGTGCCGAATTGACCAGGTGCTGGCCGACCAACCGCACCATCAACATCGTCTGTCACAGTCACAGTGTGCCGGCGGGCTACTTCCGAACGCCGGCCGTCCACACCTTTGACGCCTATCCATATCTGCTCCATCGCGGCCTGGCCCGTCGGTTCCCGCACGCGGTCATCAACGTCATCGTCACCGGCATCGGCGGGGAGAACGCCGAGCAAGGCGCCAAACGCTTCAAGCGCGACGTCTTCTGCAAACGGCCCGACGTGGTGACCATTGATTACGCGCTGAACGATCGGGCCATCGGCCTGGCGCGCTCGGAAAAGGCCTGGCGCGCCATGATCGAAATGGCGCTGGCGCGTCACGTGAAGGTGATCCTGCTGACGCCGACCCCGGACCTGACGGCGCATCTGGACGACCCCGACGATCCACTGAACCGGCACGCCCGGCAGATTCGGCGGCTCGCCGCGGTGTATCACGTCGGGCTGGTGGACAGCCTGAAACTGTTCGAGGCCCGAATCAAAGCCGGCACGCCGCTCCGGGATTTGATGGCGCAAAGCAATCATCCCAGCCGCCAAGGCCATGAAATCGTCGCCGCGGGACTGTTGAAGTGGTTCCCGCCGCCCCCGCAACATGATCACCCCCCCGCAAACTGAAACCTCCGCGCTCAAGGCCGAATACGACTTCGGCTACGTCTGGCTCATTTCCATCATCGCCGCGCTGGGCGGCTTGCTCTTTGGCTACGACTGGATTGTCATCAGCGGCACAGACCTTTTTTACGAGGCGCATTTTCATCTGACTTCATCCCTGGACATCGGCTGGGCCAAGAGCAGCGCGTTGTTGGGCTGCCTGCTGGGTGCGCTGCTGGCCGGGGCGCTCAGTGACCGGTTTGGCCGGAAGCGTCTGCTGGCGCTCTCGGCGCTGCTCTTCGCTGTTTCCTCGGTCGCCACGGGCCTGGCGGGAACGTTTGGCCTGTTCGTCTTCTGGCGGATCGTCGGGGGAAGCGCCATCGGCCTGGCATCCAATCTTTCACCGCTGTACATCGCCGAGGTCGCCCCCGCCGAGGCCCGCGGGCGGCTGGTGTCGCTGAATCAACTGACGATTGTGATCGGCATCCTGCTGGCGCAATTCGTGAATTGGCGCATCGGCAGCCTGCACTCGTTGCCGGCGCAAGCCAGCCCCGATCAAATCGCCGCGTCCTGGGCCGGCCAGACCGGCTGGCGCTGGATGTTCGGCGTGACGGCGATTCCCGCGCTGGTTTTCCTGGCCGGCATGTTCTTCGTGCCGGAAAGCCCCCGCTGGCTGGCCAGGCGCGGAGACGGCGGCCGCGCGCGCCGCATTCTTGGGAAAATCGGCGGCGCCGCCTACGCCGACGCCGCCTTGGCCGACATCGTGGCAACGCTCGGCAGGGAAACCGGACGGGTCAATTTCCGAGATCTGCTGGCGCCGAAGCTCAAACGGATGTTGATGCTGGGCGTGGTGCTGGCGGTGCTCCAACAATGGTGCGGCATCAACGTCATCTTTTATTACGCCAAGGACATCTTCCGCGAATCCGGGTTCAACGTCGGTGACATCCTGTTGAACATCGTTTTCATCGGCAGCGTGAACCTGTTGGCGACACTGGTGGCGCTGCAGACGGTGGATCGGTGGGGGCGCCGGCCCCTGCTGCTGGGCGGTTACGCCGGACTGACGGTGCTTTTCCTGGCGATGGGGCTGGGCTTTGCTCTTCACTCGCGCGGCGTACACATGTTGGTCCTGGTCCTGGCGGCGATCGGCTGCTATGCGCTCTCGTTGGCGCCCGTGACCTGGGTGGTGATCTCGGAGATTTTTCCCAACCGCATCCGCGGCGCGGCGATGGCGGTGGCGGTCACGTCGTTGTGGATCGCCTGTTTCATCCTCACCTTCACCTTCCCCTATTTGAACGCCACGTTGGGGCCGGCGGGGACCTTTTGGGTCTATGCGGCGATTTGCGCCGCCGGATTTGTGTTCATCCGCCTCCGCCTTCCCGAAACCAAAAACAAGACCCTCGAACAAATCGAGAAGGAACTGGTGGATTGAACATGAGAAAATTCCAAGTTCCAAGCTCCAAGTCCCAAGAAAACGGCAATCGCCAGGCGCCAAACGACCCGCGCCGGCGTGTTGAAAATTGGAGCTTGAGGCTTCTTTGGAATTTGGAACTTGGAATTTGGAGCTTGGCGCTGTTTGCCCTTGTCGGATCCGGGTTTTCCGCTTCCGCCTTCGACATCACGCTCGATGGCACGAATCTGGGCCGCGTGTTCGAGGGCATCGGCGCTGTCAGCGCGGGCGCGTCGTCGCGGCTGTTGACAGACTATCCCGAACCACAGCGCAGCCAGATTCTTGATTACCTGTTCAAGCCGGACTACGGCGCGGCCCTGCAGCACTTGAAGGTGGAGATCGGCGGCGGGGTCAATTCCACCGACGGGACCGAGCCGACGTTTGAAATGACGCGCGGCAATTTCAATTTCACCCGCGGCTACGAGTGGTGGCTGATGCAACAGGCCAAGGCGCGGAATCCGAACATCATCCTGGATTGTTTGGCCTGGGGCGCGCCGGGCTGGATCGGGAACGGCAATTATTACTCGCAGGACATGTGCGATTACATCGTGAATTTCATCAAGGGCGCGCAAACGGCCTGCGGTTTGACCTTCAATTTCACCGGCACGCACAACGAAGCCGCCGTCAACCCGACGGAAACTGCCTGGATCAAGCAATTGCGTTCCACGCTCAACGCCGGCGGATTGCAGAACGTCCAGCTCGTCGCCGCCGACGAGTGGGGCGGCGCGTGGAACATCGTCACCAATACCGCCTGTGGCCTGCTGGTGGATCCCGCGCTGTCCAATGCCATCGCGCGAATTGGGGCGCATTATCCACACTCGACCAGTCCGGTCGCGGCGCAGACCTGCGGCATCCCGTTGTGGTCGAGCGAAGACGGCATCGGCGGCAGCTCGTGGGCGGCGGCAATGAAATTGGCGAAAATCTTCAACCGCAATTACATCACCGGCAAAATGACAACGACGGAAATCTGGAGTCCGGTCACCAGTTACTACGATATTCTGGCTGCGCCGGATTCGGGCCTGATGCGCGCCAACACGCCGTGGTCGGGGAGTTATCAGGTCGCGCCGGCGATCTGGGCGGTGGCGCACACGACGCAATTTGCGGCGCCCGGCTGGACTTATCTCGAAGGCGGCGCGTCGGCGCTGTTGCCCGGCGGCGGCAGCATCGTGACGCTCGAATCCACCAACCATTCCGATTACAGCATCGTGGTGGAAACTTCCGACGCCATCAACGCGCAGACCATCACGTTTCGCCTGACGAACGGGCTTTCCACCGCAACGCTGAACGTCTGGCAGACGACGCAGACCGCTCAGTTTGTTCATGTTGGCCAAGTCGCGCCGGCCAATGGAACGTTCAGCTACACCTTTCAACCGGCCAGCGTTTACTCGCTCACGACGACCACCGGCCAGGAGAAGGGCGACGCGACTCCGCCGCCGCTCGCGCCATTTCCGATGCCCTACAAGGACGATTTTGAAAGCGACGCGCCTGGTTCCACGCCCAAATACTTTTCCGACCAGGCCGGCACGTTTGAAGTGTTCACGCGCGCCGACGGCATGGGAAAGGACCTGCGCCAGGTTGCGCCGCAGGACAGCATCCGCTGGACGGCCGAATGGCAGCCTTACACGCTCATCGGCGACGCGAGTTGGACGGATTACGACGTGAGCGCGGACGTGTTGGTGGAGACAAACGGCGGGGTGACGTTTGTCATGGGGCGCGTCGGACGCGTGCCCGGCTTTTCCAATCCGGTGCCGCTCGGTTACTGGCTGGCGCTGAACAACGCCACTTCGCAATGGCAGCTTTATGCGTCGTCCAACCTGATCGCGTCCGGCGCGGCGACTTTTCCGACCGACACCTGGCACAACCTGCGGCTGGCGATGCAGGGCGCTTCGCTCCGCTGTTACGTGGACAACGTGCTGGTGACGAACCTCACGGACTCCACCTGCGCCGGCGGCCTGGCCGGGCTGGGCTGCGGCGGCTGGTATGGCGCGCAATTCGACCACTTCATCCTGCGCCGATTGCATGGCAAAGATTTCGATCTGGCTCTGTCCGCCACCGCCGGCGCGTCGTCCGTCTGGCAAAACGATCCGACTTACGCCGCCAGCATGGCCAATGACGGCAACCCAAACACCCGCTGGAACACGGATTATCCGACGCTCTCGAACGAATGGCTCGAACTGGACTGGCCTGCCCCGGTGACGTTCAACCGAACGGCCTATTCCCAATACGGCAGCCGCATCTTCGGCTACCAAATCCAGCATTGGAACGGCAGCGGTTGGACCGCAGACGTCAACGGCGGCGCGATGGGCGCCTACGCCTCGGACGCTTTTCCGGCTGCGGTTTCCACCAAGGTCCGGCTCGTGCTGACGAATTTCACGTCCGCGCCGTCCATCTACGAATTCTACGTCTATGATGACGCGTCCTCCAACGCCCCGCCTCCCGTGCCGGTTTCCGTCAACGAATGGATGCTCGACAACACGCACACGCTGGCCGACCCGGCGAACGGCCAGTTCGAGCCTTGGTTTGAACTTTACAACGGCGGGACGACGAATGTAAACCTCGCCGGCTATTACCTCGCCAGCTCGGTAACCAACCTGTTTCAATTCCAGATCCCCGCCGGCTATTCACTCGCGCCGGGCGGTTTTCTTCTGGGATGGGCGGACGGGCTGACCGGGCAAAATTCCGGCCCGGATCTGCATGCGAATCTTTCGCTGCCGGCGTCGCCGTCCATTGGCCTGCTGAACAGTGTTTCGCCGCAAGCGCCGCCCGACATCGGTCTCTCTGCGCGACAATCACCCATTATCGCCCTGTTGAACCCCGCCGGCCGGATTGTGGAAGCTGTGGACCTCCTCGCTCAACCCCCCGACGTCAGCAGCGGCAGCAATCCGGACAGCAACCCGGCCATTCTGAACCTGCGGATACCGACGCCGGGCCGTTTGAACGATCAAATTTGGGCGCAGCCGCCAGTATCCCGCGCGGCGAATGGCTCGATGATTCTGAATTTCACCGGATTTCCTCTGGCTGGGAACCAAATCCTCGCCGCTGACAGCCTGCAAAATCCAGTATGGACGGCTCTGGCGACTGTCTTTTCCGATGGCCTCGGCGAATTCGGCTACACAGACATCAACGCGCCCGGCCTGAACCAGCGATTCTATCGCGCCGTTTCGCCCTGATAGCTTGAACGAATATCCCGTCAGTCGCCGACGCTTTTTGAAGCAGGCATCGCTTGGCGTAGCTGGGCTTGCCTTGACCGCCAGTTCCGTGCGCGGCCCGGCCGCAGATGACTCCAGCGCTGACTCGTCAGCGGTTCCCGAAGGCAAGGAAAGTGAGGTTTTTAAACCGGTGCGTTACCGGCCGATGGCCGCCAAGGTGATGGGTTTAACGCAGAACACCATTTCGCTGAACGGCGCGTGGCGGATTGATCCGATGCCCGGGCCGGACGTCAGAGAGCAGCCTTTGGAGGCTGCAAACTGGGACAACTTCCAGGTGCCGGGCCAATGGGCGCAGCAGGGTTACGCCATACCGTTGGACAAAACCGTGGCCCTAGCCAGGGAATTTGCAATCCCGGCGGAATGGGACGGCTACCGGATATTTCTGCGTTTCGACGCCATCCACGGCGGGACGCACTACTGGTTGAATGGCGAGCCGCTGGGTTACGGCGAGAACCTGTTTACGCCGGTCGAATGGGAAATAACCGATGCCCTCAAGGTTGGGCAGACGAACCGGCTGGACCTTGAAATGAAGGTTAACACCGCGTCGGAGCGGCTGTCCCACTCCAGTTATTACACCGGTTACAGCTTGGGTGGCATAGACCGCGCGGTAACGATCTACGCTTTGCCCAGGCTTCATGTCTCCCGCCTGCGCCTGAATGCGGGGCTGGATAGGGCTTATCGGGACGGGGAACTGCAAATGGTCCTGGGCTTCGACAACCCGGGGCAACGTGCGGGAAGCGGTTTCGCGCTGGCCATCCAACTTTTTGACCCCGGTGGAAAAGCGGTTGAGCACTCGAACCCGAAAGTCCTTCTCGACCCGCTCAAGCCGGGAATGAGCACGGTGAGCATTGAATCGCGCGTGGCCAATCCGCTGAAGTGGAACGCCGAGCAGCCCAACCTCTACAAGCTCATCCTGTCGCTGGAAAACGACGGCCGGTCGCTGGAGCAAATCAAGCGCCACATTGGATTCCGCACGGTCGAGACCAGGAACCGCCAGCTTTACGTGAACGGGGTGCGCGTCAAGCTGGCTGGGGTGTGCCATCACGAGATTGACCCGCTGACAGGCCGCGCCGACACCATGCGCCACGCCGAGGAGGACGTGAAACGCTTCAAGAGCGCCAATCTCTGTGATGTCCGCACGTCGCACTATCCTTGCACGCGGGAATTCCTTGAGGCGGCGGACCGTCATGGTCTCTATGTGGAAGTGGAGGCGCCGTTCTGCTGGGTGGCGCCCGCGAAAGACCTGGCCGACCTCAAGGCCGTGCTTACAGCCACATCCGCCATGATTGATTATTGTCACGCGCATCCCAGTGTCATCGTCTGGTCGCTGGCCAATGAGTCGCATTGGAGCGGGCTTTTCGAGCGCTCGACCCAGTTGTGCAAGGAACTGTATCCAAGCCGGCCAACCACGTTTAACCAGGCTTTCTCCGAGGAAGCCAAGGTGACATGCGACATTGTGAACCGCCATTACCCGAAGATGCCTTATGATCCGATTCTGAAGGATGATCCGCGGCCGCTGATGATCGGGGAATGCTTCTTCGAGGTCTATCACGAGCGCACTGACGTGGCCATTGATCCCGGCTTGCGCGAATTGTGGGCCGCCGGCAGCGCCGATCCGAACTCGGCGTGGGGCCAGGCCTGCCTTGAAAACGCGAAGGCCAGCGGAGGTCTGCTGCCGGGCATTTATCCGGGCGCCTGGAGTTATATTTACGCCTCCGCCCGCTGCATCGGTTCGGAGATCTGGTCGGGAGTGGACGACATTGCCTTCCTGCCGGGCGGAAAGATCGTCAGCAGCGAAAACGGCAATGCCTACTGGGGTTTGGTGGACGGTTGGCGGCGACCCAAGCCCGAGCTGGAGCTGGCCAAGTTCGTGTTCGCGCCGGTCTGGTTCCCGCTCCGGCAACTGGAATATAAGACCGGTCAGGCCGCAGCGCGGGTGCCGGTCGAGAACCGATATTCGTTCACGGATTTGAGTCATTTTGAGTTTGTTTGGGAGTTGGACGGAGTAGAAGGCAAGGCCCATTTAAGCGTGCCGCCGGCCTCGAAAGGGGAGATTGAGATTCCGGTCCGGGCGGGAACGCCCGAAAGGAGCGCGCTGCTCGTGCGCGTGATGAACGGTGGCAACGAAATCGTCAATGCCACGCTGGCGCTCGGCCAGCGGAAGCCGGTTCCTTTCTCCCGGCCCCAGGCGGGCGCGCCCAAGTGGAGCGATGACGGACGGCTCATTACCGTCGAAGGCACTGGATTCTCTCTGGTTCTTGACAAAGCGACGGGCGATTTTGACGCCGCAAATTCCAAACACCGGGCCCCGATCAAAACCTTTCCATCCCTGCACGTGACCCGGCACGACTTCGGCGATTTGGCGGCTTATCAAAAGGAAAAGCGCCTATTGCCATACGCCGTATTCCCCGACGCCAGGACGCGCGTCGTCGAGAGCGTGAAGGCGGTGGACACGTGCAGCGGCCTGGAATTGATCGTGAAAGACCGCTACGAAAATTTTGCCGGCACGGTTCACTGGCTCATTGACAAGAGTGGCGTGGGAAAAATCATCTACGACTACATTTACACCGGCGATGATCTGGATTCGCGCGAGGTGGGTGTAAAAGCGATGCTTCCCGCCGAATACGATGAGATCAAATGGCGGCGTTGGTCCGAATGGGGGATTTTTCCGGAGGATTCCATCTGCCGGACGGAAGGCACGGCCAGGGCCAGGCGGGACAAGAAATGGCCGGAGCAACCGGCGAATGTGAAGCCCACCTGGCCGTGGTCGCAGAACCAGACCGAACTCGGGACCGCGGATTTCCGGTCCATCAAGTTCCACATTTACGAGGCCTCGCTCGAGGCGTCTGACGGTTCGGGAGTGCAGGTTGACGCCAATGCTGATGTTCACTTCCGGGCCTGTCTCGCGGAAAAAGGCGTCCAGATGCACGTCCTGTCCAGATGTCCACTGGCCCCCGCTACGCTGAAGAATGGCGCCCAGCTCACCGGCGGCTTTGGCATCCACTTGGTTCCGCCGCGACAGCCCATGTAAAAGACTGGCTGCTGAAATTCGCGAAACAACACTTTTGAAACACCACTAATTTATGAAACAACTTCTGGTCGCAATTCTTCTCCTCCCGGCCGTTTGCCGCATCGCGGCAGAAGATTCCATTTCGCTGGCCGGCCCCTGGCGGTTTGAATTGGACCGCGCCGACGCGGGCACTCAGCAGCGCTGGTTCGAGCGCCGTCTGCCGGACCAAATCCATCTGCCCGGCTCGCTGCCCGTCCAAGGCATCGGCGATCCCATCACAACCAATACGCCTTGGATGGGCGATATCGTGGACCGTTCGTGGTTCACCGCGCCGAAATACGCGCCTTATCGCCAGCCCGGCCGCATCAAGGTTCCCTTTTGGCTGCAGCCGGACACATACTACGCAGGCGCCGCCTGGTATCAGCGCGACATCCAGATTCCCAAAGGCTGGACCGGCAAACGGGTCGTGCTCTCGCTCGAACGGCCGCATTGGGAAACGTCCGTCTGGGTGGATGGCCGGTTCCTCGGCACCAACGACTCACTCTCCACGCCGCACGAGTACGACCTCGGACGGCTCGCACCCGGCAGACTCACGCTCACCATCCGCGTGGACAACCGCCTGATCGTCAACATCGGCGTGAACTCGCACTGCATCACCGACCACACCCAGGGCAATTGGAACGGCATCGTCGGCAAAATCGAACTGCGCGCCACGCCGCGCGTGTGCCTCGATGACGTGCAGATTTATCCGAACGTCGTTGAAAAAAAGATACGAGTGCGCGTCACGCTGCGCAACGCCACCGGCCGCCGCGCGAAGGGGAAAATTTCCTTGTTCGTCAAATCGCGGAAGAACGCCCCGGCGCTGAAGGTTCCGCCGATCAGTCAAAACTTTGACGCGGCGGACCGGGAGATGACAACCGAACTGGAAGTCCATTTGGGTGCGGGTGCCAAAGACTGGGATGAATTTTCGCCGGCCCTTTATCGCCTGACGGCCGAAATCCGCGGCGCAGCCGGTGGGAAGACGTTTGAGGAAAAGAGAGCCACGACGTTTGGCCTGCGCGAGATTTCCACCGACGGGACGCAGTTTCTGATCAACGGCCGCAAGACCTTTTTCCGCGGCACGTTGGAGTGCTGCGTTTTTCCCAAGACCGGCCATCCGCCCACTGACGTGACGTCGTGGAGGCGCGTCATCCGCATCGCCAAGGCCTACGGGCTGAACCTGCTCCGCTTTCATTCCTACTGTCCGCCCGAGGCCGCCTTCGAGGCCGCCGACCAATTGGGAATGTATCTGCAGGTCGAGACCTGCTGGGCCAACCAGTCCACGACGCTCGGCGACGGCCGGCCGGTGGACCAATGGGTGTACCGGGAGACCGACCGCATCCTGAAATACTACGGCAACCATCCCTCGTTCATGTTGATGCCCTATGGAAACGAGCCGGGCGGGAAAAATGCCGCGGCTTACCTCGCCCGATATGTTGCGCGTTACCAGGCGCTCGACCCACGGCGGCTTTGGACCAGCGGCTCGGGCTGGCCGCAGCTCCCCGAGAATCAGTTTGACGTGACCCCCGACCCGCGCATCCAGGCCTGGGGCGCGGGTCTGAAGTCCCGCATCAACGCCCAGTCTCCTGAAACGAAAACCGACTATCGTGATTACATCGAAAAGCGCCCCGTGCCGGTCATCAGCCATGAAATCGGCCAGTGGTGCGCTTACCCCGACTTTGCCGACATCCCGAAATACACCGGCTATCTCAAGCCGGAAAATTTTGAGATTTTCCGCGATTTTTTGGACGCCCATCACCTGGGCCGTCAGGCGCGCCAATTCCTGCTTGCGTCCGGCCAATTGCAGTTGCTCTGTTACAAGGAGGACATTGAATCCGCGTTGCGCACGCCCGGCATGGGCGGATTCGAGCTGCTTGGCCTGACCGATTTTCCCGGCCAGGGCACGGCGCTGGTGGGCGTGCTCGATCCGTTTTGGGACAGCAAAGACTACGTGACGGCGAAGGAATTCCGCCGCTTTTGCAACTCCACGGTTCCCCTGGCGCGCCTGAAGAAACGTGTCTTTACCACCGACGAGAAACTCGGAGCCAACCTGGAAGTGGCGCATTTCGGTCCCGCGCCGCTCCCCAATGCCGTCCCAATTTGGAAACTCGTCAACGGCAACGGCAGAATTTTTGCGCAAGGCGAATTGCCGGCCCAGACCATTCCCGTGGACAACGGCATCCAGCTCGGCCGCGTGAGCATTGACTTGAAAAATGCCGCCGCGCCGGCGGAATACAAACTGGTCGTCGGCCTGGCCGGAACAAAATTTGAAAATGACTGGGACGTCTGGGTCTATCCTCCAAACGTCAGCACCGCCGCGCCCGCCGATGTCACGGTCGTGGACGACTTGAACAGCGCCGCCTTGGCCCGGCTGCGTGCGGGTGGCAAGGTCCTGCTGCTGATTCCGCCCGATCGCGTGAAGAACGCCGCAAAAGACCCGGTCGAACTCGGCTTCTCCAGCATCTTTTGGAACACGGCCTGGACCCACCGCCAGGCGCCCACGACGCTGGGCATCCTGTGCGATCCGAAAAATCCCGCATTCGCGGAGTTTCCGACGGACTTCTGCAGCAACTGGCAATGGTGGTATATGATCCACCGCGCCCGCGCGATGATTCTCGACAGGCTCCCGCCGGCCCTGCACCCGACGGTGCAGGTGATTGACGACTGGTTCACCGCGCGGAAGTTGGGACTGGCTTTCGAGGCCTGCGTGGATGAAGGCAAACTGATGGTGTGCAGCATTGACTTGGAGAACAATCTTGACGCCGATCCGGTGCGGCGTCAGTTTCGCCGCAGTTTGCTGGATTACATGGCCGGCTACCGCTTCGACCCGCAAATCCGGCTGACGGCGGAGCAAATCCGCAGCCTGATCATTGGCAACCGAATTGCCGGTCAATGCCGCCGCAAAACGTCCGCCGCCGCCCGGACGGTTCGTCCAATGTCCGCCGCCGTGTGCGCCGTGGAAATGAACCCGGCCTCGAACGGCGACGGCGCCAGATAAATGCCCGCAGCCAGCATGCCGTGGAAAAATTGTTTGAACCGGTCGCGGTCGCTCTTCATCGCGTCGGCCAGGTTCCAGACCGGCCCGGCCGTGAAATACGCGCAGAACATCGAGCCGCAGCGGTTGAACCGCACGGGCACGTGGGCGGCTTTCGCGGCATCGCGCATCCCGGTTTCCAGTTGCGCGCCGAGCTTTTCGAGACGCGAGTAAGCGTCGTTCATCGCGCGTTTGGACTTTGGACCTTGGAGTTTGGATTTGGGGCGGTTCAACTCCTCCAGCGCAGCAATGCCCGCGGCCATCGCCAGCGGATTGCCGCTCAACGTCCCGGCCTGATACACCGGGCCGACCGGCGCCAGACAGTCCATGACATCCGCGCGTCCGCCGAACGCCCCCACCGGCAGTCCGCCGCCGATGATTTTGCCGAGGCACGTCAGGTCCGGCGAGATGCCGAACCGCTCCTGCGCGCCGCCGGGCGCCAGCCGAAATCCGGTCATCACTTCATCGAAAATCAAAAGGGCGCCGTTGGCTTTTGTGATTTCGCGGAGAAATTCCAGATAGCCCGGCTTGGGCAGGTATAATCCGGCGTTGCCCGGCACCGGCTCGACGATGATGGCGGCGATTCCGTTTTTGTTTGCGGCGAACGCGGCCTTCACCGCGTCCGCGTCATTGAATGGCAAAACAATCGTGTGCTTCGCAAAATCCGCCGGCACGCCCGCGCTGTCCGGATGGCCAAACGTGAGCGCGCCGCTGCCGGCCTTGACCAGCAGCGAATCGGCGTGGCCGTGGTAGCAGCCGTCGAACTTGACGATCTGGTCGCGCCGCGTGAAGCCGCGCGCCAGCCGGATGGCGCTCATGCACGCCTCTGTCCCCGAATTGCAGAGCCGGACCTTTTGGATGCTCGGCACCAACCCGCAAATCAGCCTGGCCATCTTCACCTCCAGCGGGTTGGGGATGCCGAAGCTTGTGCCGCGGCCGGCGGCGGCCTTGACGACGGCGATGATTTTCGGATGCGCGTGGCCGAGGATGGCCGGTCCCCAGGTGCAGACGTAGTCAATGTATTCGTTGCCGTCCACGTCCCAGACGCGCGCGCCCTCGGCCCTCTGCGCGAAAAACGGCTGGCCGCCGACGGCGCGGAAGACGCGCACGGGCGAATTGACGCCGCCGGGGATGTATTTCAACGCCTCGGCAAACAACGCGTTGGATCTGGTCTGCGAACTCATTGTTGGTTCGGAAAGAAGGATTGCTGCAGCGAACCCACCGGCGTTCGAACCAGCGTGCCGGTGCCGACGCCATGCCGTTGGAACCAGCCGTCGTTGACCTCCAGGACGTATTGGATGTTCGACGAGGCGGCCACGACGGAGTTGGTGTCGTTCTTTTCGAGATGATGGATTTCCTGGATCACGCCGTCCGGACTGATATAGGCGGCGGAGAGCGAGTGCGGACAATGCATCATCCAGAACGAGGCCTGGAACGGTCCGGGAAAAACAAACAGCATGGCCGACTGGTCGGTGATGTTGGTGCGGAACATCATGCCGGTCATTTGCTCGCGCGGCGTGGTCGCCAGTTCGGCGTCCAAGGTCTCGGCGCCCAGATAGATCTTCATCGTCGGCAAGGCGGGCTGCGCGTGGGTGGGCAGTTGATTGTCCGGAGGCGGCGGCGCGGCGGCGGTTTCCGCCTTTTTGCAGCCGGCCGCGAAGGCGGCGGCCAGGAGCAAGGCCCAATAATTTGCCGATTTCACGCGCGCAACCTGCCGGAGGCGGCGGCGATTTTCAATCGGAAACGTTGAAGCGCCCAACGGCGCCAATCGTTTTCACGCGTCACGGTTTGAATATTTTTCACGGTTTGACGATCCGGCGCCGATTGGCTACTTTCGGAAAACGAATATCAAATTCAAATCGTTTATGCCACCAAAAATCGCCGAGAAACCCGCCGCCGAGGCCAAGGCCGCCGCGTCGCGCGCGCGGGAACTGGACGCCGCCATCTCCACCATCACCAAAACCTACGGCGAGGGCAGCATCATGCGGCTGGGCGACGCGCGGGCGCAGGTCAAAATCGAGGTCATCCCCACCGGCTCCCTGGCGCTGGACCTGGCGCTGGGCGTGGGGGGCGTGCCACGCGGGCGCGTCGTGGAAATTTTCGGCCCCGAATCCTCGGGCAAGACCACGCTCATGCTCCACGTCATCGCCAACGCGCAGAAGGCTGGCGGCCTGGCGGCGTTCATTGACGCCGAGCACGCGCTGGACCCGGCCTACGCCAAACGGCTGGGCGTGAACCTGGACGATCTGCTCGTCTCCCAGCCCGACAGCGGCGAGGAGGCGCTGACCATTTGCGAAACGCTCGCCCGCTCCAACGCCCTGGACGTGATTGTGATTGATTCCGTCGCCGCGCTCGTGCCCAGGGCCGAACTGGAAGGCGAGATGGGCATGGCCACGATGGGCATGCAGGCGCGGCTGATGAGCCAGGCGCTCCGCAAACTCACGGCCATGCTGGCCAAGTCCAAAACCACCTGCATCTTCACCAACCAGTTGCGCGAAAAAGTCGGCGTCATGTTCGGCAACCCGGAAACGACGCCCGGCGGCAAGGCCCTGAAATTTTACGCCAGCGTGCGCATTGACATCCGCCGCAAGGACACACTCAAGGACAACGCCGGCAACGCCATCGGCAACCACGTCCGGGTCAAGGTCGTCAAAAACAAGGTCGCGCCGCCATTCGCCGAGGCCGAATTTGACATCCTTTACAACCATGGCATCAACCGCGAGGGCAGCATCCTGGACGTGGGCATCAAGGACGGCGTGGTAGACAAGAAAGGCGCCTGGCTGCAGTTCGACGGCGAACTGATCGGCCAGGGCAAGGAGGCCGCGCAGAAGGCGCTGGCCGAAAAGCCGGAGCTGGCCAAAAAAATCACCGACGCCATCCTCGCCAAGCGCGCGGGAGCCTGAGACAGCGAGCGGGAAGGGTTCCAAGGATTTTTTCTGCCGGACACAATCCGGCGCGACGCAGACCATCATTTTTGCCATGCAAGGATTCACCGCCCTCGACGGCGCCCTCCTCATTGACAAACCCGCCGGGCCCACCTCGCATGACGTGGTGGACGCCATCCGCCGCCGGTTTGGCATCAAAAAGGCCGGCCATTGCGGCACGCTGGACCCCAACGCCACCGGTTTGCTCATTCTCGTGCTGGGACGCGGCACCAAGCTTTCGGAAAAACTGATGGGCGACGACAAGGTTTACGAAGGCCGGATCAAGTTCGGCGTCACGACCGATTCCCACGACGCCGACGGCCAGGTTCTGGAAACCAAACCGGTGCCACCGCTGACCCTCGACCAGTTGAACGAGGCGGCCGCGGCCTTCATCGGCGACCAGCTGCAGACGCCGCCAATGGTTTCCGCCGTGAAAAAAGGCGGCGTGCCGCTTTACAAGCTGGCGCGCCGGGGCGTCGAAGTGGAGCGCGAACCGCGCCTGATCCACATTTATAATTTCCGGTTCACCGAATATCGCGAGCCGCTCGGCCAATTCCGCATCGCCTGCACCAAGGGCACCTATGTCCGCAGCCTCGCGCACGAGCTGGGACGGAAACTCGGCTGCGGCGCGCATCTGGCCTCGTTGCGGCGCAGCGCCTCCGGCAAGTTCGACGTGGCCGACGCGGCCCCGCTGGACGAGGTCCTCAATTGGACGTCCGCCGAATTGCAGAAGAAGGTGATTCCGTTTTTGAAACTGGCGGCGGGCTGAAGCTCCAAATTCCAAGTTTCAAATACCGATGAAGAGGCTTCCACCTTTGAAATCCGATTGGCGGGCGGGCGGGTTCGGACGCGTTGGAAACGACCGGCGGTGTTGGCGTTTGAAATTTGGGATTTCCTTGGAACTCGGCGATCGGAATTTGGAACGTTTGCTCAAATGAACATCCTTCACGCCGCAAGTGAATTGAAACCCGGCGGACGCAAAGTCTGCCTGGCCATCGGTTTTTTTGACGGCGTGCATCTCGGTCACCAGCAGATCATCCGGCAGACCGTTGCCAACGCGCGCCTGCACGGCGCCCTGGCGCTCGCGCTCACCTTCGACCGCCACCCAAACGCCGTCGTGGCGCCCGACCGCGTGCCGCCGCTGATCTATTCGCTGCCCCAGAAACTGCGCGCCATCGAGGCGCTCGGCACCGACAGGATTCTGCTGCTCCATTTTGATGAGCCTTTCAGCCGGCAGACTGGCGCGGAGTTCATCCGCGGTCTGGCGCGCGGGCCGGGCAAAATTCACAGCATTTGTGTCGGCGCGGACTTTGTCTTTGGTCACCGGCGCGGCGGCAACGTGGCCTTGCTCAGAACGCTGGGCGGCGAACTAGGCTTTGTCGTCCACGGCCTGGCCGCCGTTTCCCTCGACGGTCAGGCCGTCAGCAGCACGCGCATCCGGGAATTGATCGGCGCGGGCGAACTGGACGCCGCCAGCCAGATGCTGGGACGGCCCTACGCCATCTCCGGCCGGGTGGTGGCAGGCGGCAAACTGGGCCGTCAACTGGGCTTCCCGACGGCGAACCTGGAGGTGGAGGGAAGACAGCTCCCGCCCAGCGGCGTTTATTCCGGTTTGACGCGCATCGGCAGAAAAATCCGGCGCGTCGCGCTCAACATCGGCTTTCGCCCGACGGTGCCATCGGCCGCGCCGCGGCTCTGCGTGGAGGCACACCTGCTGGATTTTCACGGCGACCTTTACGGGCAGGAGTTGGAAATCGAAATCGGCGAAAAGCTGCGCGATGAAAAAAAATTCGCCTCATTCGAGGAGTTGAAACAACAGATCGCGCTCGACGTGGCCGCCGCGCGGACCTGTTGCGAGCTGGATGAGCGCGACTGATTGTTGAAGTTGGGAGACGGACGGCGCACAACCGTTTCCACGCCGGGCCCCGGTGTTGGAAGGGATTGGACCCTGTTCGCGGCTGGTTTTGTTGAACACTCCGGCTGGATTCCTTGTCCATCGTCCATACAATCTGCAAAATGAACACAGGCATCTCTGCAATCAATGACGCGGTCAAAGACGCGAGCGCATTCACTCATCCGCTCTTCACCGAACTGGGAAAGGTCATCGTCGGGCAGCAATACCTCACCGAGCGGCTGGTCATCGGCCTGCTCGCCAACGGCCACGTGCTGCTCGAAGGCGTGCCGGGTCTGGCCAAGACCCTGGCCGTGAAGTCGCTGGCGAACTGCATCCACGTGAAGTTTTCGCGGCTCCAATTCACCCCGGACATGCTGCCGGCCGACGTCATCGGCACGCAGATTTACAACCCGCAATCCGGCGGCTTCACCACGCGCAAAGGCCCCATCTTCGCCAACCTCATCCTGGCCGACGAAATCAACCGCGCGCCGGCCAAGGTGCAGAGCGCGCTGCTCGAGGCGATGCAGGAAAAGCAGGTCACCATCGGCGAACAGACCTTCAAGCTGGAGGAACCGTTCCTGGTGCTGGCCACGCAGAATCCCATCGAGCAGGAAGGCACCTATCCGCTGCCCGAGGCGCAGGTGGACCGCTTCATGTTGAAATTGAAAATTGTCTATCCGGCGCGCGACGAGGAACGGCGGATTTTGGAAATGATGGCCCGGACCTCCGGCGCACCGACGACGGGCGCGGTGGTGGATCCCCAGCAGATTCTCCGCGCCCGTGAAGTCATCAACGACATTTACGTGGACGACAAGGTGAAGGATTACATCGTAGATTTGGTTTGCGCCACGCGCGATCCCGACAACTATAAAATCGCCGTGAAGGATTTCATCCAGCTCGGCGCGTCGCCGCGCGCGACGATTGCGCTGACGCTGGCGGCCAAGGCGTATGCCTTCCTCAAGAGCCGCGGCTACGTGACGCCGCAGGACGTGAAAAGCATCGGCATGGACGTGCTGCGCCACCGCGTGGCCATCACCTACGAAGCCGAGGCCGAGGAAAAAACCAGCGAAACGGTCATCCAGAAAATCTTTGATGAACTGCCGGTGCCGTGAATCAAAACCAATTCCTTGATGCACTATAAAATTCAATCCAGCGTATTTTTGATGGTGCTGATGGTTTGGTTTGCTGTCGGTGCGTTTGTGTTTGCTCCTTTGGCCCGCGGCCAAGAAATCCCGGCAAAACTCCTTCAGGAGGATTTCCAAATCATGCGGCACGCGCTGGAGGAAGCGCATGGGGGGATTTACCGATACACCAGCAAGGCAGACATGGACCGCACTTTTGATCGCGCTTATCGAAAAATTGATCGCCCAATGACCGTTCTCGAGTTTTGGCGATTGGCGGCGCCCGTGGTTGCACACATCAAATGTGGCCATACTTATCTTTTCTTTCCAAAAGCTGTGCAAGCGCAGATGGTGACAACTCTTCCTCTTTTCCCAATGGTAACCAGGATATTCGATGATCGCCTTTATGGTTATCAAGATTTGGCGAATCCCGGGAGCCCGCTCGAAGGAGCCGAGCTTCTCTCGATCAACGGCGTGCCAGCGAGGAAGCTCCTGAATAACTTCAGAGCGGTTTCCTATACCGGAGATGGCAACACGGCCACGGCGAAAAATTACCGCATTACTCACTACGGCGATTTCAGGTTTTACCTTTACGGTTTCGGTATCGAAAGCCCCTTTCAGGTGGAGTATCGGGACAAGGGTGGAAAGCGACACAGCACGACTTTGGCCGGGATGGAGCAATCCACAGTGAACCGGGCTTTGGACGCGCGAAATTCCGGATTGGCCACGGTTCCGAATGCTGATTTCAAGTTTCTAGGAGGAGGCAAAATCGCCGTGCTCACAATCCGCCACTGGTATCACTATGCTGATGAAAATCGCAAGCTGACGTTCTCAGATTTCCTAAAAACTTCATTTTCACAAATTCACCAGAATGGAACAACCAATCTCATCATTGATGTCAGAGATGACGATGGTGGTTTGGATGTGCCGGTCGTTGAACTCTTCGCCTATCTGTGGAATCAGCCGTTTCGTGTTTATCGGGACATCAACTGCAATGCCCGGGAGTTCGATTTTTTTAGATACGCCCCGGAAGCAAAGCCGATACCGGGCGAGCTCACCAAGGGGGCTGACGGCAAGTTTCATGTCGTGAAGCAGGCTGGCTTGGATCTACAACAGCCATTGCAGCCGCACTATGGCGGAAGAGTGTTCGCGTTGATGAACGGCGGAAGCTTTTCGTCCAGCACCGAGTTCCTGACACTGCTGCACTTTTACAAACGTGCCAAGTTCATCGGAGAAGAGCCAGCTGGTGCTTATTATGGTTACACCTGCGGCCGGATGGTGGATCTGATCTTGCCAAATTCGAAACTGGAGTTGAACTTCGGGATATTGACGTTCTATTTGGACGTGAGCGGTTACAGACACCCAGACCGTGGTGTCATGCCCGATTACCCAGTCACTTATACCATCGCTGATTTGCTAGCCGGCAGAGACAAGGATATGGAATTGGCACTCTCGCTGGCTCGGTCAAAGTAGGATGTGATTTGTTATGACTTCAATCGTCTTTGTTCCATGATTCCCCGCGAGATTCTCAAGAAAATCCGGCAGATCGAGATTCGCACGAACCGGCTCGTGACCGAATTGCTCGCGGGCGCGTCACTTCAGCCGCCGGCGCAGTTCCGCCGGATTCCGCGCCCCATGCCAGATGGCCACCACTTTGACTTCGCGATATTCCTCGTCAATGGTGAAGTAAACCGAGTGCGGCCACGGCGGCGGCATTTTCGCCTTGTGGGTCAGTCGCGTGTAAAGTCGAAAACGTTCTGGTTCGCGCGAAAGGGTATGAAGCATTTCGCGAACGACGATGTTGAATCGGTGGCTGACGCCGGGTTCGCTTTCGTCATAAAACGTGACGGCCTCATGCCAGTCGCGCTCGGCGTCGGCCCCCACGATGACCGTGAATGTCATTTTTTGGCGCGCAGCCGTTCTTCAATTTCAGCAAACACTTGGTCCACGGGCTTTCCGCGTCCAGGATATCTCAGCGCGTCTTCGGCGCGGCGGTCAAGTTCGGCAAGTTGTTCGGGCGTGAGTTCGTCGTCGAAATCACCGAATTCCAATTCGATGGTTTCAACAAGTTCGCGGCGTTCCGCTTCGGGCATCCGGCGCAGTTCTTCGAGAATTTCTGTCGCGCTCATGCCGTTAATTTACTTCGTCGAACAGAACGCGCAACGGCAAATTCGTCATTCGTCATTCGTCATCTCCCCATGATTCCCCGCGAGATTCTCAAGAAAATCCGGCAGATCGAGATTCGCACGAACCGGCTCGTGACTGAATCGCTCGCGGGAGCGTATCATTCCGTCTTCAAGGGCCAGGGCATGAACTTCGACGAGGTGCGCGAATACCAGCCCGGCGACGACGTGCGCTCGATTGACTGGAACGTCACCGCGCGGATGAACCATCCGTTCATCAAGAAGTTCGTGGAGGAGCGCGAACTCACGCTCATGCTCGTCGTGGACGTGAGCGGCTCCGGCCTGTTCGGCTCGCGCGCGCAGTCCAAACGCGAACTGGCCGCGGAAATCGCCTCGGTCCTGGCCTTCTCCGCCATCCGCAACAGCGACAAGGTCGGCCTGTTGCTGTTCACCGACGAGGTGGAGAAATTCATTCCGCCACGCAAGGGCCGCGGCCACGTCCTGCGCGTCATCCGCGAAGTCCTGTTTTTCGAGCCGCAGCGGCGCGGGACGGACCTGGTCCACGCGCTGGACTTCATGGGCCGCGTGCTGCCGCACAAGGCCATCACGGTGGTGATTTCGGATTTTATTCTGCAGGAAGGCAACGGTTTTTTGCCAAAGCCGACGCAAACCGCCCTGCGCATGGCCAACCGCCGCCACGACGTCGTGGCGGTGCATATCACCGACCGTTACGAACTGGAGCTGCCCGCGCTGGGCCGGCTGGTCTTGGAAGACGCGGAAACGGGCGAAGTGCTGGAGGTCCACACCGGCCAGGCCGGCAGCCGCGACGCCTTCGCGCTGCGTCAGCAAAAACAAAATGACGAACTGGCGCGGCAATTCCGGTCGTCGGGGATAGATGCGATCCGGCTGCGCACCGACGAGCCTTACAGCGCGGCGCTCGGAAAATTTTTCGAGACGCGGGAGAGACGGAGGTTGCGCGGATGATTGCCACCAGTCCTCCACCCGCGGCCGCCGGGCCTGCCGCCATGGCGAACGACATCCGCGACATCAAGCCGCCGGTCGCCATCCCCAACGTCTGGGCGTGGGTTTGGTGGACGCTCGCCGCGCTGGCCATCCTGGCGATTTTCTTTTTGGTCTGGCGCTGGTGGCGGAAGCGGCGCTCGCAAATCCCGATTGTTCCGCCGGTCCCGGCGCACGTCCGCGCCAGGCAGGCACTGGCCGAGGCGCTCGGATTCCTGGGACAGCCCAAGCCTTTTTGCACCCTGGTTTCCGACACCGTCCGGCGTTATCTCGAGGAGCGGTTTGACTTCCGCGCGCCGGAGCGGACCACGGAGGAATTCCTGTTGGAGCTGCAAGGCACAGACTTGTTGACCGCGGAGCAAAGGGAATGGCTCGGCAAGTTCCTGGAAAGTTGCGACCTGGTCAAATTCGCCAAATACGAGCCGGGCGAACCGGAGTTGCGAGAGCTGCATTCGTCCGCGCTGAAGCTGGTCGAGGAAACCGAACCGCGGGAAGCCAGCCCGGCGGCAGGAAGCCCATCCGACCCGGGCGTGGCGGTTGACGCCGCGTCAACCGCAACGGCCGACCGCGGGGCGCCGTCGGCTGCGCGCGAGGCGCGCGCGCTCCCCAAAACCGCCGGTCCCCAAACGTAAATGACCTTCGCCCATCCGTGGATTCTGGCAGTGCTGGCCTTGTTGCCGCTGCTGGCGTGGCTCAAGGGCCGACGCGGCTCGCCGCCGGCGTTCCTGTACTCCTCGCTGCGGCTGGTCGAGGGCCTGACGCGCGCGCGGCGTTCGCGCGCGGGCGGATTCCTGGCGGCCCTGCGCTGGCTGACACTGGCCCTGTTCATCGTGGCGCTGGCACAGCCGCAACTGACCAAAAGCCGGACCACGGTCAGGGCGAGCGGCATTGACATCGTGGTCGCCTTGGACCTCTCCGGCAGCATGGTCTCGGAGGATTTTGTCGTGGACGGAAAGCGCGTGAGCCGGTTCAACATGGCGCGTTCGGTGTTGAAAAATTTCATTGAACAACGCCCGGACGACCGGATCGGCCTGGTGGTGTTCGCCACCCAGGCGTTCATTGCCACGCCGCTGACGCTGGACCACGATTTTCTGCTCGAGGACCTGGACCGTCTGGACATCGGCGCCATCAACCCGAACGCCACGGCCATCGGCGACGGCTTGAGCACGGCGCTCAACCAACTGCGTGCCGTGAAGGGGAAAAGCAAGATCGTGATTCTCATGACCGACGGCCAGAACAATTCGGGCAAGATCGAGCCGCTCATGGCGGCGGATGCGGCGCAGGCGCTGGGTGTGAAGGTTTACACGATCGGGGTCGGCAAGCGCGGCATGGCCCCGATGCCCGTCGGAAAAAATCCCTTCACCGGCCAGACGATTTACCAAAGCGAGCCGGTGGACATTGACGAGGACACGCTGCAAAAGATCGCGCACGAGACCGGAGGCCAATACTATCGCGCCGACAACGCGGAGCGGTTCCGGGAGATCTACGCGGAGATCAACAAGATGGAAAAGACGGAGGCGGTCATCAACAAGTTCACGCAATACCAGGAGTTGTTTCCGTGGCTGGTTTCGAGCGGACTGGCGCTGTTGCTGGTCGAAATTGCACTGGGACAGACGGTTTTACGAAGACTGCCGTGAGAACAACATCGTTGACACACCTGGGCAAGGCGGCGCGGAAGCGGCAATTGCCGATCCGCCGGCGGCACGCTTCGGCCCTGCACCCGGTCAACATTTCCACGGCGCGAGCGGACCATGCGTTTTGAGTTTGCCAGAATCCTGTGGCTGCTGCCGGCGGTGCCGCCGGCGCTGCTGGCGTTTTTCTGGTGGGCGTCGCGCCGGAAGAACAAATTGCTCGCGCAATTCATCCAGACGCGGCTGCTGGCGGCATTGACGGTCGGCATCTCGCCGACGCGGCGGAAGATTCGGTTTGCGCTCCTGATTGCCGCGACGGCGCTGGCGATCGTCGCCCTGGCCCGGCCGCAATATGGGTTCGATTTGCAAAAGGTCGAACAGCGCGGTCTGGACATTCTGGTGGCCGTGGACACGTCCAAGAGCATGTTGGCCGGGGACATCGCGCCTGACCGCCTGGAGCGCGCCAAGCTTGCCGCCCTGGATTTGATGCGCGTGGCCAAACCCGACCGGTTGGGGTTGGTCGCGTTTGCCGGCGACGCTTTTTTGGAGTGCCCGCTGACGTTTGACAACACCGCCTTCGAGCAATGCGTCCAGGCGCTGAACGTCAACACGCTCCCACTGGGCGGCACGGACCTCGCGGCGGCCATCGGCGCGGCGCAGGCGGCCTTCAAGGAAAGCGATCACTACAAGGTGCTCGTGCTGTTGACGGACGGCGAAGACACCATCAGCGACGCTGGCGCGCTGGAGGCGGCCAAGGAGGCGGCCAAGGCCGGGCTGAAGATCTTCACCATCGGCATTGGCACGACGGCGGGCGACCTGTTGCGCGTGACCGGCGCCAACGGCAATTCCGATTACATCCGCGATGCAAACGGCGACGTGGTCAAATCTCATCTGAACGAGACGCTGCTCGAGCAAATCGCCGCCGCCACCGGAGGCTTTTATCTGCCGCTGCGCGGAGGGGACACGATGGAAACGCTCTACGACAAGGGCCTGGCGCCGCTCCCCAAGTCCGAGGGCGAGGAACGGGAAATCCGCCGGTATCACGAGCAGTATTATTGGCCGCTGACGGTGGCGATGTTGCTGTTGCTGGCGGAATTGTTCCTGGCGGAGCGCCGAACGCCGGCCCGTCACGGGGCGGTAAAAACCTCCGCCGCCCGCTCTCCCGCCCCCGACGCCAAAACCATTGCCGTCGCGGCGCTGACGACCGTTTTGTTGTTACCCGCCGCAGCCTCGGGTTCGCCCGCCAGCGCGCTGCGCGATTATCGCGCGGGCAATTTCACCAATGCGCTCCAGGAATTCACGCAACTGGCGCAGACACGGACCAACGACCTGCGGCTGGTCTTCAATGCGGGTGACGCGGCGTATCGCGCCACAAACTTCGATGAGGCGCAGAAGTGTTTCCAACTGGCGGCGCTGTCGCCGGACGTGAGGCTGCAGGAAAAGGCGTTCTATAATCTCGGCAACACGCAGTTTCAACTGGCCAAGTCGGCGAAGGATCTGGACGGCCTCCAAAATGGCCTGGAGCTGGCGGAGAAGAGTTACGAGCACGCGGTGGTGCTGGACACCAACGACGCCGACGCGACGTTCAATCTCGCTTTTACAAGAAGCGCCGTCGAACGGATCAAGGAGTTCCGGGCGGCGATTCAGCGGGCGAAAGGCGAGGCGGATGCCGCCGTCCGGCGCGCCGAATTTCACCGCGCGTTGGAGATCATGCTGCCATTGCAGAAGACCATCGCCGCCAAGCAGTTTGCCGAGTTCACCAAACGATTGAAGGCCATTGATGGCATCGCGACTTCTCATCAGCCTTGATTTGCTGCTGCTCACCAGCCTGGCCGCCGGCGCGCAAACCGCCGGGGAATTTTTCAATCACGGCGCGCAGTTCTACATTTCCAACAACATTCCCGCCGCCCGGAAGGAAGTCGAGAGCGGGCGCAAGCTGTTCCCGGACGACGTGAAGTTGAAGAAACTGGAGGAACTGCTCAAGCAGCAGCAACAAAACCGGCGACAACAACAACGGAATCCAGCTTCGCAGCAACGGCAGCAGTCGCAGAACTCCCGCCAGGACCGGCAGCAACAAAACCAGCAGGCGCAAAATCAGTCCAACCCCAAGCAGCAGCAACAACAGAAGGAGTCATCCCGCGACCTGGGCAACAAAAATAGACAGGCGTCTCAGCCGACGCGAGCGGAGGAGGCAAAGGCGATGACCCCGAAGGAGGCCCGGCAATTGCTAGATGCGCAAAAAGACGATGAGCAGTTCCTCCAATTGAAACCCAAGGAACCCCGGCCAAATTCTCCCGCACCTTGGAAAGATTGGTGATCCGGACGAATTTGCAATTTACAACCAACTAATTGAAAGCATGTTACATCGTCATTTTGCCCGGACGATTCTTCTTGAATTTTGCAAAGCAGGAGGTTAGGATGGTTGTGGCGTTAATCTTCCGGTGTTCGCATCTCCTGAAGTTCAACGACGGGTGGGCGGTTTGCGCGGAGCCGGCGTGGTTCAGTGGCAGGCCAAAGATCCCGTAAGCTTCTGAACCCAAACGGATTTTGAGGGTCTCAACATTTGATTTATGGTGAATCGAAAAACCAGTGCCGCCAGTCCGGCGCGCAGCCACAAGCGCGCCGAAGGGCGAGACGCGGGGGCCAAGGCGGTCCCGGCGAGACGGCGTTTTGTCATTTCTGTTGCACGGCAAAAGCCGCCTGTTGCGTCGGAAACCAACGGGAAGAAGCCGTCTGCCCCGGCACCCGTGGCGGAGACGGGACAACGTCTCCCCAACGGCGGGGTCAATCCGGCGCTGTCGGCGCAGTCCACGGTGGATTTGACCGAGACCATCAAGACCCTGCTGCATCTGGGACAGGAGCACGGCTACATCACTTACGACGACATCAACGACGTATTGCCGGACAATCTGAAGCCGGACGACCTCGACGCGCTGCTCTCCAAACTGCGCAGTCTTGATGTCGAGATCGTGATGGACCAGGCCGAGGCCGAGCGCGCCCGCCAGCCCGAACCGGCGCAGGCGGCGGAGGAGGACGAGGACGCGCGTCTGGAGATTCTGGACGACCCGGTGCGCATGTACATGAACCAGATGGGCAAGGTGCCGTTGCTCACGCGCGAGCAGGAAGTGGAGATTTGCAAGCGCATCGAGGAGGCCGAGGTCGCCATGAAGGCCATCGTTTACGGCCTGGGCTTCACGGCCAAGGAACACATCGCCATCGCCGAGAAACTGTTGTCCGAACCGCCCAAGGAACGCTTCGATCGCGTGATTGTGGACAAGAAGATTGCCAACCGCGAAGGGCATTTGCGCGAATTGCGCAAGCTCATCAAGAAGGTCCAGGCGCTCGACCAGAAGGTGGACGCGCTTTACGCGAACTGGCAGAAGGCGGTGCAAAAGGGCCGCAAGGAAAAACTGCACCGCGAGTTCAAGAGGACCAGCGCCCGGCTGCAGGACCTCTTTCCGAAATTCTTCTGCAAACAGAAGGTCATCGAGGAAATGGTCGTCGTGGCCGGCAACGTCCACGAAAAATTCCTGGCCTCCCAGCGCCTGATCCAGCATCTCGAAGCGCAACGCCCGACCGCCGAGCGCCGCGCCGCGATTGAAGCCGAACACGCCAAGATCCAGACCCTGGAACAATTCGTGCGGATACCGCGCGAGGAGTTCTTCAAGGTGTTTGCCGAATTGAAGGCCGCCGCCGACCGGGGGTTGAAGGCCAAGACGCACATGGCCGAGGCCAATCTGCGCCTCGTCGTGTCCGTCGCCAAGAAATACACCAACCGCGGCCAGTCCTTCCTGGATTTGATCCAGGAAGGCAACATCGGCCTGATGAAGGGCGTCGAAAAGTTCGAGTATCGCCGCGGCTACAAGTTTTCCACCTACGCCATCTGGTGGATCCGCCAGGCGATCACCCGCAGCATCGCCGACCAGGCGCGCACCATCCGCATCCCGGTGCACATGATTGAAATCATGAACAAGCTCTGGCGCGCGCAAAAGCAGCTCACCCAGGAACTGGGCCGGGAGCCGACGCCGGAGGAAATCGCCGACGAAATGCACATGCCCGTGGCCCGCATCAACGCCCTCCTGAAAATGGCGCAACAGCCGGTCTCGCTCCACGCCCCCGTGGGCGACGACGGCGACGTGAGCGTGGGCGATTTCATCGAGGACAAGTCCGCCGAAAATCCCTCGGAGGTCACCAGCTACAGCCTGCTGCGGGAGAAATTGAGCGACGTGCTCACCACCTTGACCGAGCGCGAGCGCAAAATCCTGGAAATGCGCTTCGGCCTGCTGGACGGCTATGAACGGACCCTGGAGGAGATCGGCAAGATGTACAACGTCACGCGCGAGCGCATCCGGCAGATCGAGGCCAAGGCGCTCCGCAAGCTGCGCCATCCGACCCGGGTGCGGCATCTGCAGGGCTTCCTCGACACGCCCGAGCCGGAGATGAGCACTGCGGCGTGAAGCCCAGCCTGCTCTTGCATTGATTCGGCGCCCCGGTCGCATAAATTGTCGGGGTGAAATACAAAGGCGCGGTTTATCTCGTCGGCGCGGGACCGGGCGATCCGGGCTTGCTCACGCTGCGCGGCGCGGAACTGCTGCGGCGCGCGGACGTGGTCATTCACGACCTGCTGGTCCATCCCGACCTCCTCCGGTTGACGTCCCCGTCCGCCGAGGTCATTGCCCGCGGCAAACGCGCGGAACTATCGCAGGCGCAACTCAACAACCTGATGATTTCCAAGGCGCGCGAGGGCAAAACCGTCGTGCGTCTCAAGGGCGGCGACCCGTACATTTTTGGACGAGGCGGCGAGGAGGCGGAAGCCCTGGCGGCGGCGAATGTTTATTTTGAAGTCGTTCCCGGTGTCTCCTCGGTGGCGGCCGCCCCCAATTACGCCGGCATCCCGCTCACGCACCGCGCGTATTGCTCCAGCTTCACCGTCTTCACCGCCCACGAGGACCCGGCCGGGTCGCAAGCCGTCTTGCGCTACGAGCAGATCGCCAAGATACCCGGCACCAAGGTCGCGCTCATGGGCACGGACCGATTGGCCGGGTGGACCCGGTTGCTCATCGCCCATGGGATGCCGCCGGAAACCCCCGCGGCGACGATTCGGTGGGGTACGACCGGAAAACAAAAATCGGTGGCGGGCACGCTGGCGACCATCGCCGATCTCGCCGCCGAAAACAAATTGTCGCCGCCGGCGCTCACCATTGTCGGCGACGTGGTCAAATTGCGCGGGAAATTGAACTGGTTCGAGCGCCGTCCCCTTTTTGGCCGGCGCGTCGCCGTGACCCGGGCGCGCGGACAAGCGGTGGAATTTTCCCGCAAACTCGCCGAACTGGGCGCGGAGATCCTGGAAATTCCGACGATCCAATTTGTGCCGCCGTCGGACAAGCGCGACATCGTGGATGCGCTGTTGTCGTTGAACGCCTACGACTGGCTGGTGTTCACCAGCGCCAACGGCGTCACCGCGTTCTTCGAGATCTTTTTCAAACGGTTCCAGGACTTGCGCGACATCGGCGGCGTGAAAATCGCCGCGGTGGGTCCGGCCACCGCGGCGCGGGTGCGGGACTTGCGTCTGCAGGTGGATCTGATGCCGGACAAGTTCGCCGCCGCGGCCGTGGCGGGGGCGTTGGCCAGGCACAGCAGCGTGGAAAATTCCAAAATCTGCCTCCTGCGCGCCGAAACCGCCGACCCGGATTTGCCGCGGGCGCTCGAGAAACTCGGGGCGATCGTGGACGATGTGGCGGTCTATAAAACCGTTTCCGAAACGGAAGCCCCTTCCGGCGCGGACCGGCAGTTGCTCGAGGACGGCGCGGACTGGATCACCTTCACCAGCGGCTCCACGGTGCAACACTTCCATGCGCGGTTTGATTTGGCCGGACTGCTGAAAAAATTCCCGCGCACCCAAATCGCTTCCATCGGTCCGGAGACCAGCCAGGCCGTCCGCGCGCTGGGGCTGGAACCGGCGCTGGAAGCCGAGGAGCATACGACGGACGGCCTGATCGCGGCGTTGTTGCGCGCGACCCAAACCGGACAGGAACCGGATCGAAATCGAAAACGGCCCCGGCCCAAGGACGAGTGAGGGGAGGATCACCATCCGGACGGGCCGATCCTGAACGCTTTGGCGCCGCGCAGTGTCAATGGCTTGAAGCGCCTCAATGCTTTTTGCGGTAACGGTTTTTGATGTTAAACATGAACGTTTGGAATTGCGGACGCAGGCCCGTCCTGCCGGCGGCGGCGCCGGCGTTGATGGCGCTGGCCGCGGCCGCCGCGCTCCACGCCGCCACCTTCTCCGCCGCGCTCGATCGCGACACGATCACACTGGGGGAGAGCGCGACGTTGTCGCTGACCTTTGAGGGCGGTTCCCCCCAAAAAGTGCCGATACCGCCTTCGGTGCCGGGCCTGCAAATCAGCTACGTCGGTCCTTCCAGCCAGTTCAGTTTCATTAACGGCCAGGTCAGCTCGGCCGTCACCCATCATTTCACGATCACGCCGCAACGGGCGGGTCATTTCGTCATCCCGTCGCTGGAGGCCGTGGTCGGCGGGCAGGTGCTGCGCAGCGACCCGGTGGAACTGACCGTGCTCCAGCCCAACCAGCCGACGGCCGCCCAGATCACGTCCGGCTCGCAAGTGGCCTTCATGACGCTCGCGCTGCCGGAACGGACCGTTTATCCGGGCGAAGCCGTCGTTGCCGAACTGAAGGTTTATCTGCGCGACGACGTCCAAAATTTCGGCAACTTCCAGTTCACCAGCCGCCCGGCCGACGGTTTTGCCATCGGCAAAATGGCGCAGGGGGGCACGGAACGGGCGCAGATCGGCCGCCGCGTCTATTCGATCATCCCCATTTCGCTGGAATTGACCGCCGTGAAAACCGGCTCGCTGAGCGTCGGGCCGTTTACCGCCGAGGCGACGATCCTGCTGCCTTCGCCGAACCAGGGCGGCGACCCGTTTTTCGCGCAGTTTTTCAACACCGGCGAACAGAAACAAATTTCCCTGATCACCGAACGGTTGGAGGTCCGATCGCTGCCACTGCCCACCAACGATGTGCCGGCCGATTTCAACGGCGCCATCGGCCAGTACACCCTGTCGGTCAGCGCCGGACCGACCAACGTCGCCGTCGGCGACCCGATCACCGTGCGCGTGCAAATCTCCGGGCGCGGCGCACTCGATGCGCTGGTGCTGCCCGACCAGCCCGCCTGGCGCGACTTCAAGGTTTATCCGCCCACCTCGAAGCTGGAAACGGACGATCGCCTCGGCATCGAAGGCAAGAAAACTTTCGAGGAAATCGTTTCGCCGGAAAATACGGATGTTCACGAACTGCCGGAATTTTCATTCTCCTTTTTCGACCCCGACACGGGCGGCTACCGCAGTCTCCGGCAGCCGCCCGTGCCGCTGACCGTGCGTCCCGGCGGCGCCGTTGCCGCGCCGACCCTCGCCAGCGCCCGACCGGCAAACGCCCAGCCGCCGGCGCCGGGCATCGTGCCCATCAAGGACCGGCTGGGGGCGCTGGCACAACTCACGCCGCCGCTGGTTGCCCGGCCGGGCTTTCTGGCGGTGCAAAGTCTGCCGCTCCTGGCGTGGCTGGCGGCGCTGGTTTGGCGCAAACGCACCGACAGCCTGGCGAATAATCCGCGTCTGCGGCGGCAGAGACGCGTCGCCCAGCTCGTTCAAGACGGATTGTCCGAACTGCGCCGGCTGGCCGGCGAAAACAATTCCGAGGAGTTCTTTGCGACACTGCATCACCTGTTGCAGGAACAACTGGGCGAGCGCCTGGACTGCCCCGCCCTTTCCATCACCGATGCCGCGGTCGAGGAAAAACTGCGTCCGCGTGGCGCGTCGGAGGCGACGGTCGCGGCGCTGCGCGAGTTGTTTCAAATCTGCAATCAGGCGCGCTACGCGCCGATCAAAGGCAGCCAGGAACTGGCCGCCGTTGCCGCCCGGTTCGAGCGCGTCGTGACCGAACTGCAAAGCTTGAAGGCATGAACCTTCGACGTCATTTATCCGACAACGCAGGCGCCCGAGACGGCAATCCCCACCGTCCGCCGCGGACCCTGCCTGCAGGGAATTCAGGCCCCGTCCAGGGCTGGACTCGTTTGCGTATGAAGACCCGCAGCTTCACCGTCGGCCGCTTCGGCCCGCGGCTTCGCGGCCTCCGTTGGCTTCTCCTGCTGGCCCTGTTCTTCCGTGCCGGGACCGTGTTCGCGGCGGACGTTCAGGCGCAGTTCGACGCGGCCAACAAACTGTACGCCGAGGGCAAGTTCGCCGCCGCCGCCGCCGCTTATGAAAAAATCGTCCGGTCCGGGGCGGTGTCGGCGGCGTTGTATTTCAACGACGGCGATGCGGAGTTGAAGGCGGGGCACTTGGGGCGGGCAATTGCCGCGTACCGCCGGGCGGCCCTGCTGGCCCCGCGCGATGCCGAGACGCGGGCCAACCTGGCCTTCGCCCGCAGCCAGGTCGAAGGCCCCACCTTGCGGGAAAGCCACTGGGAGAACTGGCTGGGCCAGCTCACGCTCAATGAATGGACGACGTTGACGATGGTCGCCTTCTGGCTGACTTTTGCGCTGCTGGTGCTGGGACAAATTCGGCCGGCACTGAAGCCGTCCCTGCGCGCCGGGGCGCGGGGCGCGGCCGTCGTCACAATTTTTCTGGGCGCGTGCCTCGGATGGGAAGCGGCCCGTCAGCTCTCCATCAAAACCGCCGTGGTCGTGGCGCCGAAGGCGGTGGCGCGCAGCGGGCCGTTCGACGAGGCGCAACAGGCGTTTGCCGTTCATGACGGCGCGGAACTGGTGGTCCGGGATGAACGGAACGGCTGGCTGCAGGTCGGCGACGGCGCCACGCACATTGGCTGGCTCCCGCGCGACCAGGTGGAAGTGATTGCGGGCGGTTGAAACCCCGGGCCGTCCGGGGGCCACGCTTGGGGCGGACGCCAAGCCGAACCATAAAACCAATCTGGCTCAAACCAGGTCGCGCATTCGATTTCCATCTCGAACTCTTTCAGGCGCAAATCCATCTGTGAGAAGCGGCCGCAAAGCCGCGCCGGAAATCCAGATTGATCCCGCACCCGCGCGCGGGATTCCCCGGATCTGTATTCTTGGTCTTCGGAACGGTGTTCGTGCTCCTCCAGACTCCGCCAGCCGTTCTCGATTCTGAGTTCACGTTCTTTGGAACTGCGAGGACACAGCACCGAACCGTCCGCGTGATCTTCGGGGCGGGACGTATGACGAGCACGAATGAAGATAAGATGAATTCTGAAAAAGAAAACTATTGACAAGCCCTTTGACTTGTGGTGGAATGTCACCGTCCCGGAAGAAAGCAACGCCGCTTATGAAAACGAACCTTCAGATCTTGGCGGGAATCCTCCTGATTTCCCTCCCCTCAACCCTCCTCGCGCAGGCCCCCCCCAGTCGCAAACTAACATGGTGGTGGGCTACCAGATCGGCCAGCAGGACGCCAATTCGCGCACCTGGCTGAAAATCGTCAAGACGGCCGACGCCCAGGGCAACACCGTCCTGACCACAAACAATGCCTACGTGGAGGTGGCGACCGGACTCAATTATCTTGGCACCAACGGCCAATACCTGCCCAGCCGGGAGGAGATTAACGCCTATCCGGGCGGATCCATCGCGCAGTTCGGGCAACACCGTGTGATCTTCGCCAACAATATCAACTCCAGCGGGGCCATTGATTTGCAGATGCCCCAGACCAATGGCGCGCCGGGCGGCCAGGAGATGAAAAGCGAGATTTTGGGCTTGGCCTACTACGACACCGCCAGCGGCCAGAGTGTGCTGATTGCGCAGGTCCACGACAGCCAGGGACAGATCGTCGGCAGCAACCAGGTGGTCTATCCGGACGCGTTTCAAGGCGTTCAGGCGAACGTCAAATACGTTTATACTCGCGCCGGGCTGGAACAAGACATTGTGCTTTTGGAGCAGCCGCCCAGGCCTGAGTCGCTGGGGCTTTCCTCGACTTCGTGTGTTTTGCAGGTGTTGACCGAGTTCACC
Organism: Verrucomicrobiota bacterium; assembly: GCA_028873125.1. GTDB lineage: Bacteria > Verrucomicrobiota > Verrucomicrobiia > Limisphaerales > UBA11358 > UBA11358. The sequence continues at coordinate 33,633 of JAGWMQ010000023.1, forward strand.
TCGGCCCCGACGCCGGTGATTCAGACGCCGCCGGGGGCGACCAACGGCGTGATGACGGATGAGACGTTGGTTTTTGGGACCGGGAGCGGCGCAATGAGGATGATTCGAGGCCGCGCCTTTCTGCTGGGCACCAATTCGCCTGCGGCGGTCGTCTCGAAGCAATGGGTCACGGTGAGCAACCGGACGGTGCTGGTGGAATCGGTGCCCTTGTCGGCCATTACCAACTCTTTGTCCAAGTTGCCCGCCTTTTCCCGGGCGGACCTGAAGCCCGCGAGCGGCTCGCCGCTTTATGCGGTTTCCAGCAAACGCCTGTTGCCCGCGCCGCGAGTGATCCGCGTTGAAAAGGGAGAAATGGAACTGGCCAAGGAGACGCCGCCCAATCATGGGTTGGTGCTGGATTATATCGTGGTCAATGGCAGCCTGTCTTCTTACTTCTTTGGTGTGATAAATAGCAATCCTGGTGGCGGGACTACTTTCTTCATTTCCGGGCCGGTCTATTGCAACAACGTAGTGCTGGGCAGTGGGGCAGTGATCAAATATCCCAATAACACGACGGCCTTCATTGAAGCCGAGTCGAGCCTGATCTGCGACACCAGCCCTTACAAACCAGTTGTCTTTACGGCGGCCGACGACAACAGCATTGGCGAGAATACAAGCAGCGACGGCGGGGTCATTCAACCGGGAGGCTATGCCAACCCGGCGCTGCGGTTGGATGTCAACGCCACCGTGGAAAACGTGCGCATCTGCTACGCCCAGGAAGCCATTTCGGTTGCGGGCGGCGCCACCGTCACCGTCCAGGACTCCCAAATCGTCAACTGCATCAGGGGAGTCAACCTGGATTCGGGCGCCAACGTCAACCTCAACAATTGCCTGCTGACCTCGGCGGGCATTGGGTCGGGTTATCCCAACGGGGTTCCTCTGGCGGGAGGAGACAGCGGTGCCTCGTTCTACCTCCAATACTGCACCATTGACAATGCCAACGAGGATTCGATGACTGGCTACGGCGACGACGGGAGCGGTCCGGGCAGCGTCTTTGCGGTTAACTCGATTTTTGTCAACGCGAGCAGTTTCGGGAGTGGCAGCCTCGATGGGATAGCCAACGGGTTTTGGAACGACGCGCCCGGCACCTTCGGGGCAACGACAGTTTCCGACTCCAGCAACCCCTTCGTGAGGGCTGGCGGAGGCTACTACTATTTGAACAGTTCTTCGGCGTTCATCAGCGCCGCCACCGGCTGGGACTTCACCGTCTCGGCCCAGCAAACGACCAAGCCGCCCGTGGTTGAAAACCAACCCATCACCTCGGACGTGACCTTCCCAGCCCAAGCCACGGATAATGGTGGCAACCTGGGCTACCACTATTACAAGATTGACTACCTGGTCAGCGCGACCACGGTGGGCGCCAAAGTGACGTTTGCCCCCGGCACGGTCGTCGTCTGGCAGGGACAAGGCTTGTCGTTTTCCGGCACCTACACTCTGACCTTTGACGGCACGGTGCAAAACCGGTGTTATTTC
>JAGWMQ010000160.1 GCA_028873125.1 Verrucomicrobiota bacterium
GATTTTTTATCCGCGCAGGGCGCAAATATTCGCCGATTGGATTCAAACAGGTTCAATCTGCGTTCATCGGCGGAATCCGCGGCTGCTGAATCGGTGTTCAATCTGTGTTTCATCTGTGGCTCGGTTAAGCCGGCATCAAATCGCAAAACCAAAATCCCCTGGTTGCCCGCGGGCCGGACGGCGGACAGACGTAAGGCGAATTGGAATCGGTCGGATGCGTCGCCTCGACCGGGCGATAGACCTTTTCGCCGACCTTGAATTTGACCGGCTGATTGAAAACCGGCCCGGCGAAGGCGAAGGAGTGGAATTCGCCGTTTTCGCCGCAGGGATCCACATTCGCCGGCAGCGAACTGATGAATTCCTCGTCCAGGTTCCGGCCCACGGCGGTTTCATCGAGCCAGGCGTCGTTGACGCAGCAGACGACCGTGCCGAAGCCGAGCGCGAAGAATTCGCGGAGGAGGCCGCGCGAATCCGCCTTCCAGATCGGGAAAACGCCGCGCATCCCGATGCGCGCAAGATTTTCCTCGCGCCAGCGCTTGAGGTCTTCAAGAAAAATGTCGCCGAACGCGCATGCCGTGACGCCGCGCGCCTGATGGGCGCGCAGGCAGTCGGACATTTTTTCCTGATACTCGTCGTTGGAACTGCGACGGCTGACGAAGACCTTTTGCAGCGGCAGACCGAGGGATTGGGCCTGCCGGTCGAGCAACTCCAGTCGGACGCCGTGCATGGAGACGCGCTGGAAATGCTCGTTGCAGGTCGTCAGCAGCGAGACGACTTCGTAGCGATCGTCCTTCCGCAGCCGGTTCAGCGCCAGCGCCGAATCCTTGCCGCCGCTCCAGCAAAAGAGGATTTTTTCCTTCATGGCGCGGCGATGGCAGGGGCGGTTTCAGTCAGGACCGGCCAGCGTTTTTCCGCCAGTGCCAGGCCGCCGAAGAGCAACGCCGAGTAAAGCAGGTCGCTTACCAGCGTGTTCCAGAAAAACGGAATCGCCGCGACGAAACACTCGGCAAGGCCGGCCAAGGTTTTCGGATACAATGTGTCGAAAGCCCAGACGCCTAAATTGGTCAGCGCGAAAAACAGCGCCGCGCCGGCGAGGGTTGCGCCCGCCAGCCGCCCGACGCCTTGGCGTCGGCGCAGGCGGAAGCCGAGACAGACGATGAGCGCGAAGCTGGCGTAAACGACCGGCGTGATTGGGTAAAACCCAAGCACCAGGTCGCTCAAAAACAGCCCGGCCAACGGCACCAGGAGCGCCACGCGTTTGCTGGCGAAGCTCGCGCCGCCGAACAAGGCCAGCGCGGCAACCGGGGTGAAGTTTGGCGGATGGGGAATGAGCCGCGACGCGGCGCCGGCCAGAATCATTCCCGCCAGAAGCATGTAGCGGGGGTTGGTCATAAACGTGTCCTCGTTTCGGTTTTTGGTTGAGTCCAATCAGGGGCGTGCGGCGCTGACGCGATAAAAGGCCCGGCCCGGCGGCGGGCTGGCGTCTTGCAGAACCAAGTTCGCCGCGGTGCCGGCCGTGGCCGCCGAGACGTTCGTCCATGATTGGAAGTCCGCCGTGCGTTGCAGGGTGTAAAGCCAGTTGCTGCGGCTGAGGAATTGCGCCTGCCAGAGGCGGTTCGTCAAAACACCGCCAAGATCCTGGACCGGTGGCGGCGGCAAGGTGACGACGAAATTGCCCACCGTGCCGTGGGCGAGGATGGAGTCGCCATACGTGTCGCCCGCGGCCGAATAACTGCTGACGCTGAGAGTGTCGAGCCGGAAGTCGGCGATCGGGCCGGCATACATTTTCGGCAACGAAGTATAAACCTGGCCGTTGGTGTAAATTGCCCCGCTGAGGGTCGGCTCTCCGGCGGCATGGGCCAGCACGACGTGATAAGTGACGCCGTTGGCCAGCGGCAGATTGTCGTAGGCGAAATAGAAATCGTTCATGTTCGTGGCGGAAACATTCGTGTCGCTCAACGTGGCGTCAAGGGACGGGCCGTAGCCGCCGTCCGGAAAATAATCGAATTCGAACAAATCCGGCGTGCTGCCCATGGGACGGGAGAAGTCCGCGTTCGTCGCCTCGGCGTAGTTCAGAAGCCCGACGGCCAGTTCAAAGCTGTTGGTGACGGCGACATCGCTCAATTGCAGGTCAAACGCCACGCTGAAATCGTCGTCGCGCGCCAGGATGTTGCCTAGCGGATGATAAAAGTAACTGTTCGGTTGCGAGGAATCCCAGGTCACCGCCAGATCGTGACGGGTGGCGTCCCACCGGAAGAGGTTGGTGTCGCCGAAAATGCCCCAGCCGCGTTGCAACGGGTCGGTGGAGAAATTCTCGGTGAAGGTTGTGGCGCCGCAGTGGGCGGCCGCGACTGCGAACAGGCCGGCCAACGCCGGCGCGAGACGAATTTTTTTCATCTGCTGGCCTTTCCATGGGTCCGCCGGAAAATGCCGGCGAACGGGTTTGGTTTGAGAGACCAGCGCGGAACGAAGAGCGAAGCTGCAAGGGCGAAAGTTGAAGCAAAGCGCTGTCCGCACTCTGGCCTTCGCGCTTCGTCCTTGAAACAAAAACGCCTTCAATCCCGCAAAACGGAGAATGAAGGCATTCCACGAGTCCGCCTGGAAACGGTCCAGGCGGCCGGCCTCATCCTTCTCTTTGCGGAGAAGCGCCCCGAAACCGCCGGGGCTGACGAGCGCGGCCAAACCGGTATCCTGACTTGGGCCTCAAACCACCTTCCCGCCTTCCCGATTTCTCGGTGGCTGTTGGGAACGCGTAGCCTTCACAGTGGCGCAACCGTCCCGGATTCACACCGGGTTCCCTGACATTTGACCGCGTGGGTGTGGCGGATATTCTTCCGCCCTTTCAAAGAGCCTGGAAGGGATACGCCCAAAAGAGGACCCTGCCAAGAGAAATTTGAACGCAAATTTTTTGCCCGGGCGGAAGGCACTGCGGTCTTTACGCCGTCCCCAGCCGGCTGATACAGTGAACGGACTGAAACAATAACCGGCAACCCGACGCGGCGCATGGTCCAGGTCGAAGGTCTCACCAAGCTTTACGGCGATTTCACCGCCGTGGGCGAACTTTCCTTTTCCCTCCAGCCCGGCGAGGTCCTGGGCCTGGTTGGCCCCAATGGCGCCGGCAAGACCACCACCTTGCGCTGCCTGTCGGGCATCATCCCGCCCACCCGCGGCGCCGTGTGCGTCGGCGGTCACGACATCGTCCGCGACGGAGTGGCGGCCAAGCGGCACCTCGCGTTCCTGACCGATGAGCCGCGCCTGTTTGATTACCTCACGGTCTGGCAGCACTTGAATTTCATCGCGCGGATTTATCAGGTGGCCGATTACGAACAAACCGGACGCGCCCTGCTGGAGGAACTCGAACTTGCGGACAAGCGCAACGCGCTGCCGGGCGAATTGTCCCGCGGCATGAAACAGAAGCTCGCCATCGCCTGCGGCCTGCTGCATTCGCCCCGGGTGATCTACTTCGACGAGCCGCTGACCGGGCTGGACCCCATCGGCATCCGGCGGATGAAGGATTCCATTCTGAAACGGGCGCGGGACGGCGCGGCCATCATCATCAGTTCGCACCTGCTGCACCTGGTCGAGGAAATCTGCTCGCGCATCCTGATTTTGAAGAACGGGCGGAAGATCGCCGACGGCACGTTGGGGGAAATCACCCGCAGATTTTCCGAACAGGCTGGCGACACCAATCTCGAGAAAATTTTCTTCCGCGCCACGAGTGAACCCGGCGCCGGGGCGTCCACCGTGCCGCCGCTGCTGCCACGCTGAGATCGGCCATGATCGCCGCGCTGCTCTATCTGCAAGGCCACACCTTCCGCAACCGGCTGGTGTCGCGGTTCAAACGGCTCAAGCAGCCCAAATATCTCGTCGGCGCCGTCGTCGGCGGACTCTATTTCTATTTCTATTTCGTCCGCTACCTGTTTCAACTCCCGGGCCGGCGGCCGGCGGCGGGCCTGGCGGTTTCGCCGGGACATCTGTTGCTGCTGGAGCTGCTCGGGGCGTTCGCCCTCTTCGTGGTCGTGCTGCTCGCGTGGCTCGTTCCACGCGAGCGCGGCGCGCTTACGTTCACCGAGGCCGAGGTCGCGTTTCTTTTTCCGGCGCCGATCACGCGCCGCAACCTGATCCACTACAAGCTGGCGCGGTCACAATTGCGGATCTTTTTCGGCACCCTCCTGCTGACGCTGATTTCCCGGAGATTCGGCGGCAATCTCTGGATCCACGCGCTTGGCTGGTGGCTGATCCTCTCGACGCTGAATCTCCATCTGCTCGGCGCCTCCTTTGCGCGGACGCTGCTGCTGGACCGCGGCATTTCCAACCGGCTCCGCCGGCTGCTGGTCCTGGGGGTGGCGGGGGTGGCGGCCGCCGGCATCTGGGTTTGGGCGCGCCGAACCATTCCGGCTTGGAACCCCGCCTACCTGGCTGACGTGGATTCGGCGGCGGATTATTTGCAGCGCCTTTTGACGGCCGGCCCGGCGCTGTACCTGCTGTATCCGTTCCGGCTGGTGGTGCGGCCGTTTCTCGCGCCCGACGCGCCGGCGTTCCTCGCCGCGCTGGCGCCGGCGCTGTTGCTTTTTCTGCTTCATTACCTGTGGGTCATTTATTCGGACGTCGCGTTTGAGGAGGCCTCGCTGGATGCCTCGCAAAAACTGGCCGCCCGGATCGCCGCCGCGCGCGCCGGCAACTGGCCGCAGGCCAAGGCGAATCAAAAGGCGCGGCGCCCGTGGTTCAAACTGGCCGCGGGCGGCCCCCCCGCCACGGCGTTTCTCTGGAAGAACCTCATCGGGGTCGGCCAGGTCTTTTCCAGCCGGCTCGGTGTTTCCGTTCTTGTCGTCGTGGTGGTGCTCGGCGTGCTGTTGCGCAACGATGCGCACAGTCAGGGACTTTCCATCTTTGCGGCAATCTTCATCGCCATCACCTTGGGGTATTCGCTCCTGCTGGGGCCGCAAGTCCTGCGCCTGGATTTCCGGCATGACCTGCCGCTGGCGGACGTGCTCAAAACCTTCCCGCTGCGCGGCTGGCAGATTGCCCTGGGCGAAATCCTCGCGCCGGCGGTCGCGCTGGCGGCCTTGCAATGGGCGCTGCTCCTGGTGGAGGGCGCAATCGCTTTTTATCTGCCAGTCCCGCATCAGAGCCTTTTGTTCGCCGCCGTCCTCGGCGCGGCGGCAGTGCTGCCGATCCTCGACCTGCTGCTGCTGCTGATTCCCAACGCCGCCGTGCTGCTGTTTCCGTCATGGACTCAAACCGGAAAGGATGGCCCGCGCGGCGTCGAGGCCGTCGGGCAGCGGTTGGTTTTTGCGTTGGGCCAGGTGCTCGTCCTGGCGCTGGCGCTGGCGCCGGCCGCGCTCGCATCCGCCGGCGCCTTCTTCCTGCTGCGACTTGCGTTGGGTCCGGCCGCCGCCGTGTTGTTGGCCGCCCTGGCCGCGGCCGTCATTGTGGCGGTGGAAACCGTCCTGGGCGTGATGTTGCTCGGCAAATGGTTCGAGCGGTTTGACGTGACGGAGGACACGAACTGAACGCGGCGCCCCCGTTCCGCTCTTGCGCCGCCGCGCCGGCGGCCTCTATAATCGCGCCTCACGTTTGATGATTTGATTATGACCAAGACGCCCCTTCGAATCGCCGTCACCGGCGCCGCCGGCCACATCGGTTACGCCCTGGTCTTCCGCATCGCCTCCGGCGCGATGTTCGGGCCGGACCAGCCCGTCATTCTTCATTTGATCGAAATTGAACCGGCCCTGCCCGCGTTGCAGGGGGTCTGCATGGAACTGGACGATTGCGCCTTTCCGCTGCTCAAGGGTCTCGTGGCCACGGCCAGTCTCGACGAGGGTTTTCGCGGCGTGAACTGGGCGTTGCTCGTCGGCAGCGTGCCGCGCAGGGCCGGCATGGAACGCAAGGACCTGCTCGGCATCAACGGCAAAATCTTCATCGGCCAGGGCCGGGCGATTCAAAAACACGCCTCCCGGGACGTGCGCATTTTTGTGGTCGGCAATCCGTGCAACACCAATTGCCTGATCGCCATGCACCACGCGCCGGACATCGCGCGCGACCGCTTTTTCGCCATGACGCGCCTGGATGAAAACCGCGCCCGGGCGCAACTGGCCCGGAAGGCGGGTGTGGACGTGACCGCCGTCAGCAACGTGACGATTTGGGGCAATCATTCCGCCACGCAATATCCCGATTTTTACCACGCGAAAATCGGCGGCCGGCCGGCGACCGATGTCATCCGCGATGAGGCCTGGCTCCAGGACGAATTCATCAAGACCGTGCAGCAGCGCGGCGCGGCGGTCATCAAGGCGCGCGGCTCGTCCAGCGCCGCCAGCGCGGCCAGCGCCGTCGTGGACGGCGTCCGCTCCATTGCCGAGCCGACGCCCGTCGGCGACTGGCACAGCGTCTGCGTCTGCTCCGACGACAGTTACGGCATCGAGAAAAATCTGGTGTGCTCCTTCCCCGTCCGCAGCGACGGCCAGAAACTGGAGATGGTTCAAGGTCTGGC
>JAGWMQ010000024.1 GCA_028873125.1 Verrucomicrobiota bacterium
GTCCCCAACAGCGCCGACCTGGGCCTGGAAAACACGAAGGCGGACTTGGACGAGAAGGGTTTTGTCAAGGTCAACGAGCGGCTGCAGACCGCCGACCCGAACCTTTACGCCATCGGCGACATTGCCGGCGGCGTTTTGCTGGCGCACAAGGCGCACAAGGAGGCGCGCATTGCCGTCGAGGCCATCTGCGGCGGCCAGGGCGCCTTTGAAAATGTCGTCATCCCCGCCGTGGTCTTCACCGACCCCGAACTGGCGTGGTGCGGGCTGACCGAAGCCGAGGCCCGGGAGCGCGGGGTAAGCCATGAAGTGGCGAAATTTCCCTGGTCGGCTTCGGGCCGCGCCCTGTGCTTCGACCGCACCGACGGCCTGACAAAAATGGTGGTGGATCCGGAGACGGACCGGGTGCTGGGGGTGGGCATTTGCGGCGCGGGCGCGGGCGAATTGATCGCCGAGGCGGTGCTGGCCATCGAAATGGGCGCCACCGCGGAGGACATCGCCCTAAGCGTGCATCCGCATCCGACGCTGTCGGAAACGCTGATGGAGTGCGCCGACGCCTTTTACGGGCACGCGACGCACACGCTGTCGAAAAAACGATCCTGACGTGAGATGGCCTCCTTCTCGGCTTTTCGGATGGCGTGGACGAGGACGACGGCGCGAACCAAAGTCCCCGGCAATTTAATTCGTGTCAATTCGCGGAATTCGTGTCTAGAGTTGGGCGGCGAATATGGATTCGAGAAAACTGGCCCTGCTGTGCCGCGAGTTTGCGGATAACAAGAAGGCGGAAAACTGCGTCATCCTCGACGTGCGGAAATTGTCGTCGCTGACGGACTATTTTGTGATCGCATCGGGAACGAGCGAGCCGCATCTGCGCGCGATCCTGGAGCAAATCACCGTCCGGCTGCGCGAGGAACACGGCCTCCGTCCGGCGCGAACGGACGGCCGGGCGGGCGGCTCGTGGGTGGCGCTGGATTTTTTTGACGTGGTCGTCCACGTCATGCGCGCCGAGACGCGGGAGCGTTACGATCTGGAGGGATTATGGGGCGATGCGCCGCGGGTGCGGCTGCGTAAAAGGGCCCACCTTTGAAGCATCGAACCCTTCAGAGGTTGGAGCGGCGCGGGGTTCCCTTTGGACGCTGCGCTGCCGACGCACATCACGGTTCGGGCTTGGCCGGAATTTCGTTCGCCGCCTTGACCATTTCGTCAAAGAGCTTCTTGAAAGCGTCCAGGCCGGTGGCCGGAATGATGATGGTGTCGCGGCGGCCGGCGACGTCCTCGGTGATGCGCAGGAAGCGGCCGCGCGGATTTTCCTTGAGGGTCAACAGAAAAGTCTTGCGCTCAACCTGGATCTTGTCGGCTTTGAGCGTTTCCTCATTGGTCGGCGCCTTGGGCGCACCGTAAGGCCGCCGCCCAAAAGGTGATGGTCGTTCATTCGAGATCATAATCCACGACGGATCTCCCGGCCCTTCTAAAAGTCCGGCGGCGGAGGCGGTTTGTCAACAGACAAAAACGCCGATCGGCTTGAGTGGGGGCGGCGAGGCCCCGGCCCAATTTGCGGTTTAGGATTTCCCTCCCCTTTCCATGCCCGCGCGGATCGCGGGTTGAAGGCCGCGGGCGGGAGATTCGTTGCGTCCTCTCCCGCGTTTAGAGGATGTTGGCCGCCAGTTCCGCCAGTTCCGAGCGTTCCCCCTTCTGCAATTCCACGTGGGCCGCGAGCGCCTCGCCTTTGAACCGGCTCACGACGTAGTTGAACCCGTTGGAGGACGAGTCCACGTAGGGATTGTCAATCTGGTAAGGGTCGCCGGTGAACACGATTTTGGTGCCGTGGCCGACGCGGGTGATGATGGTCTTGGCCTCGAGCGGCGTGAGGTTCTGCGCCTCGTCAATGATCATGAACTGGTTGGCAATGCTGCGCCCGCGGATGTAGCTCAGGGCTTCCACGACGATCGTGCCCGAACGCATCAGGTCGGCGCTGCGGCGATGGTCGTGGCCCATGTTCAGGTCGCTCAACATTTCGAGCGCGTCGTGAATGGGCTGCATCCACGGCGCGAGCTTTTCCTCCAAGGATCCGGGCAAAAATCCCAGCTCCTTGCCCATGGAAATGGTCGGACGGGCGACGACGAGCCGGCGGAATTCACGGTCGTGGACGACGCGCTTCAATCCCGCGGCCATGGCCAGCAGGGTCTTGCCCGTGCCGGCCTTGCCCATGAGGGTGACGAGCTTGACGCGATCGTCCAGAAGGGCGTCGAAGGCGAAGTGCTGCTCGCGGTTGCGCGGCTTGATGCCCCAGACCCCCTCACGGCTGTCAATGATGGGAACCAGCCTGGTGCCGGTCGCGTCCACCTTGGCGAGGGCGGCTTTCTTGGGGTTCGTTTCGTCGGTCAGCGAGCAGAATTCGTTCGGGAACCAGGTCTTGCCGCCGTCCAGTCCCAATTCGCCCCGGGCGCGGAAGGCGGCGATTTTGTCCGCGGCGGCGGCCATTTCCATCATGCCGGTATAGAGGTCGGTGATGAAGACGCGGTCGGTCTCGTAATCCTCGGCCTGCAAGCCAAGCGCGTCGGCCTTGATGCGCAGATTGATGTCCTTGGAAACGAGGATGGTCGGATTCTTCGGCTGTGATTTTTGGATGCCGGCGGCCAGCGACAGGATGCGGTTGTCCACGGTCAGGGCGTTGAAGGCGTCGTCGCCGTTGGCCACATGGCCGTTTTTGTAGAAGATAATTTTGAGCCGGCCGCCGGTAGGAAGTTTGACGCCTTCGCTCAAATGCCCCTGGCCGCGAAAGCCGTCGAGCATGCGCGAAACCGCCCGCGCGTTCTGGCCCAGCTCGGTGGACTCGCGCTTGAACCGGTCCATTTCCTCGATGACCTCGATGGGGATGAGGACCTGGTTGTCATCAAAGCTCAACAGGGAATGGGGATCGTGCAGGAGGACGTTGGTGTCGAGAATGTAATTTTTCACGGCGGAGTGGAGAATTCAGAATTCGGAAATCGGGTGTCGGGCCGGCGGGTGAGCCCGGCGCGTGATTTTTTTTAGGGTGAGACCGCCGCGCAACCCGTTTTGTTCAACGGGCGGAACGGGAAAGGCCGGCATCCTTTCAAAAGTCACCGTGGTTTCGTGCCGGCTCCAGGGCCGCGGCGGGGATGGCAAAGGTCTCACCGAAGGTCTTTGAATTGGATCCCGCGCATGCGCCGGTGCCAGTCGCGGATCTGCTTGTGGCGTGGGGACAGTTCATAGTGGCCGGAGTAAAGAAAATTGCCGAGCATCCCGAACAGGTCGAAATCGGCAAAGCGCGGGCGGTCATCCAGCAGAAACGGCTCGTGGGTGAGCATCATCTCGAAAGGCATCAGGCGTTCGCCAAGCCGCCGGACCCAGAGCTTCTGTTCGCGACGCCATTGCTCCAGGCAGCCACGCCCGAACTTGCGCTCCTTGAACCGCAAAAAATCCAGTTGGTCGCGCGCCGGCACAAATTCCCGCCAGTAAATGTCGTTGAGCCGGAAGGTCGCGCCCTCGACCTCGCTTTCGATGTAGCGCCAGAGAATGGACTGGACGTCGCACCACTTCCTGGGGAACAGCTCCAGATCGAACTCCTCGTCGAGGTATTTGGCGATGACCTGGGAATCGTCGCTGATCTCGAAAATCACCGCTTTGCCGTCGCGGAGGATGGGCACGCCGTAGTAGCGTTGCCGGGTCAATTTCCAGACCAGGGAGCGGTCCTGATTGGGGATGTTGGTAATTTTGAAGCGAACGCCCGCGTATTCCAGGATGCGCCGCTGAACGATGCAGAACGGACTCCACGGGAACTGAATCAATTCGATCATTTGAAAGGCATTGGGCCCGCCAATTGTGAAACCATAATTTGCGCGGCGTGGAATGACAAGCCGCAATTTCCGCGATTGCCCGCGGCGTTGTCGCTTGACTCGATGGACAACTCATTCAAGATTTTCCGCCCGTGACGAGCAAGCGCCGACTGTCGGTGGAGACCTGCGCCCGGAGCCGCAACGCGCCGGTCGGGTCGCATGGCTTCGGGTCCGCCGCGGCGCGTGCGGTCCTGATCCGCTTCCCCAGCCTTCGTTCCCGACGGCCCGAGGACCCACGGCGCAGGGGAAAGGCATCCATCCCGCCGCACCATCCGGACCGGACACGCGCCGGCCGGAGGGTCTTGCCTCCGCTCGTATGAAAAGCGATTCCCGCGCCGGGGGCCTGTTGCGCAGCGGCGTCACCTTCTCGATCATCAGCTTCGCCACCGGCCTGGGCAACCTGGCCTTCCAAGCCGTAATCGGCCGGCACCTGACCGTGCCGGGCCAATACGGCAATGCGAACAGCGCGTTGAACGGCTTCATGCCGTTGCTCTCGCTGCTGCCGGCGGTGGCCACCTTTGCGGTGACGCACTACATCGCCCAGTTCCATGCCCGCGGCGATCACGCGCGGCTGCAAGGGTTGCTCGTGGGTTGCCGCCGGTTTCTCTTCCGTCTCACGGCCGCCGGCTCGGTGCTGGCGGCGGTCGCGGCCAGGCCGTTGAGCGAATTTTTCCACTACCACCCCAGCCTGATGCTGGTGACGCTGATCGGCGCGCTGATGGGATTGTGGGGATCCTTCGCCACGGCGCTGTGCCAGGGACTGGCCTGGTTCAAGCGGCTGGCGCTCATCGGATTTCTGGTGATGGTGCTGCGGGTGTTGTTTGGCTGGTTTGTCACGCTCAGGTGGCCGGCGCCGGAGACGGCCGTGCTGGCTTCGGCCTTCGCGCTGCTGGCCAACCTGGTCCTGTTGTTCTGGCGGAAGGACCTGACGCTGCACGGTGAACCGGTCTCCCCTTGGAATCGGGAATTTGTGTTGTATCTGGCCGTCAGCGCCGCCTGCGTGGGCGGCGGATTTTTTTTCACCCAGGGCGATTTGTTGGTCGCCAAAAAATTCTTTTCCGGAGCGGACAATGACGCCTACAACTGCGCCGAACGGCTGGCGGTGGCGCTGCCGATGGCGGTTTCGCCGCTGCTGACCGTCCTGTTCACGTCGCGCTCCGGGGCACAGGCCGGGACCGTGGTGGCCGACCAGTTGAAACTGCTGGGGCTGTATGTCCTGGCGCTTCTGTTTGGGGCCGGCGCGCTGTTTCTGCTGCGCGGCTTCTGCGTCCAAATCATTTTGGGCCGGGCTTCACCCGAGGCCGCGGGCATGATTGCCCGGCTGTCCATGACGATGGTCTTTGTGGGATTGCTGCAGGCCCTGGCGCTGTGGTCCTTGGCCAGCCGCTGGCTGAAAATCTCCCTGTCCTACGGCGCGCTGGGGCTGGCTTACTGGCTGGCGCTGCTGCTCTTCGGCAAGACGCCGGCGGAACTGCTGCGGATCATGCCCGTCGTTGCCGGGATTGCGTTCGGCCTTTTGTTTGTTCTTTGGCTCCTGGCCCACAAGACGTCCGGGACGCCAGGCGCCTTCAAACCTTCAACGACATGAGACAAACGGGTGCGCCAAGCCTGATTGCGAATCCGGCCTGACACCGGCGGATGACACGCCAACAACCCAACCTTGACCTCAAACATGGATTTGCCAACGTCCGCCGCTCCCGCCGCTCCGGGCCGCCCGCGCCTGGTTTGTTTTGCCAATGACATTTACGACGAGAGCATGGCCGGCGGGGACATTTACTTCCACTTCACCGTCCGGGCCGCGTTGGAGGCCGGTCATCCGGTTCATTTCTTCGGGGGCCATGCCGCCAAAAAATATCTGGAAAGATGGCGGCTGCCCCCAAACCTGACCCTGACCGATGCCGGGCCGGGCAGGCTGGGCGACGTTTCAAAATTGTCCGGGCAGTTCCGGCTGTTGGGGGACTTTGGCCGGCGGCTGGCCGGCACGCTGCGGCGCCTGAACGAGGTCCAACCGCAGGACATCGCCTATGCCATGTCCGATTACTGGTTCGACGCGATTCCACTCGTTCGCTGCGCGGCCCGCTGGAAAATTCTGTACGTGGGCATGACGGCGCCGACGTTGAAGGAAGTGCTCCTCAAACAACGGCCGGACGTCACCTCCCTCCGGCTGGCGTCGCTCTATTATTGGTTGAGCCAGCAGATTTCCCTGCGCTGGTTCCGCCGCTGTCCTGGTGGCGTCGTCACCTACAGCCATCCGGACATTCGCCCTTACCTGCTGGGATTCGGCTACCGCGAATCGGATTTATGGTATGTCCCCAATGGCAGTGATACGGCGACGGCGGAACGGGTTCCGGCGCAACCCAAGCGTTTTGATGTGGCCTGGACCGGAAGGGTGCATCCGCAAAAAGGCGTGGAGGACCTCATGCACACCCTGGCGTGGCTGAAAGGACGGTTGCCGGATTTCAAGGCCGTCGTCATCGGCAAGGGCAAGGACTTGCTTGAACCGCTTGCCGCGGAGATGGGGCTGGCCAAGAATGTCACCTTCAGCGGGCTGGTCCCGGAAGAAGAGAAGTTCCGGCTGCTCAAGTGCAGCCGCCTTTTTTTGATGCCCAGCCGATACGAAAGCTGGGGCATCGTGGTGGGGGAATCGCTCGTGGCCGGCGTGCCGGTGCTGGCTTACAAACTGGACTGTTATCCGGGGGTGTTTGGCGATTTTGTGCGCTATGTCACCCCGTTCAATCTGGATGAATTCAAGCACGTCGCCGAGGACGAAATCCGCAAACAGCGGGCGGGCCGGAATTATCTCGCCTCGCTGGACTGGGCGGGTTTGAAGCAGAGACTGAGCTGGGCGGTCGCGCAGGAGAAATTCAAAAAGCTGCTGGACCGCCTGTCGGCTTGGCCACGCTGTTGACTCGAAACCCTGGCCACGAACAAAGTTCAACCCATGAAACGCATCCTGGTCACCGGCGGCGACGGTTTGCTGGCGCACGCGCTCCGGGAAATTGCGCCGCGCGATTTCGAAATGATGTTTCTCGGCCGCGCCGAGTTTGATCTGGCCCGTCCCGAAGTCATGGCGCGGCAGCTCGCGGCGCTTCGACCGCATCTGGTCATCAACACCGCCGCCTACAACCAGGTGGACCGGTGCGAAATCGAGCGCGACCCGTCCTGGGCGGTCAACGCCACCGGGCCGGAAGCCCTGGCCCAATTGTGCGCGGCACGGGACATCCGGCTGGTCCACTACGGCACAGATTACGTTTTTGACGGCGCCAGGAAGACGCCCTACAGCGAAACCGACCCGCCCAATCCGCTGAACCATTATGCCGCCGGCAAGCTGGCCGGCGAGCGGGGCGTGTTGCGCGCGTCGCCTCAGCACCTGGTCCTGCGCACGAGCTGGCTTTTCGGCTGGCACCCGACGCGGACCAAGACCTTTGTCCACACGATTCTGAAGACGGCGCGCGAGGGACGCCCGCTCAAGGCGACAACCGACCAGGCCTCGGTCCCGACGTTCGCCCCGGACCTCGCGCAATGGACGCTGGAACTGATCCGGCTCGGAGCCGGCGGACTTTTCCATGCCGTCAACGACGAGGGGGTCAGCCGCTTTGACTGGGCCAAAATCATCCTCGAGGAGGCGGTCCAACGGAGGCTGCTGCCTGCGGCGCCTCCGGTCGAGCCGGTGTTGAGCTCGTTTTTCAATTCCGCCATGCGCCGGCCCGAGTACACCGTGTTGAGCAACCGCAAGCTGTCGGAGCGGCTCGGCCGCCCGGCGGGTTCCTGGCGCGCCGGCCTGCGAAAAATGCTCGCCCGGATGCGGTGAATTCATCTAGGCTGGCCGGCCGATGCCCACCATTTGGCAGCAAGTTGAAGTGCGCGGGATTTTGGACATCCCCGGATTGCCCGGCGCGCGGGTGGAGGCGCTGCCGATCTTTCGCGATTCGCGCGGCAGCCTGCATGAACTCTACCGCGCCGACGAAATCCCCAAGGACTTCAAGCCGGTGATGGCGTGCAGTTCCTGGTCCGCCCCCGGCGTGACGCGCGGTCCGCACCAGCACGTGCTGCAGGATGATTACTTCACTTTTGCCGGCCCGTCGGACTTCTGCGTTTACTTGTGGGATGATCGTCCCGGCTCGGCAAAAGCCGCGCGCGGCTGGATCATCCAGACCGGGGCGGGCGCGCCCTCCCAAATCTACGTTCCGCGCGGCGTGGTCCACGCCTATCGCAACACCGGCCGCGTCCCCGGCCTCGTCGTCACCGTGACCAGCCTGTTGTTCAAGGGCGAAGGCCGGCGCGATCCGGTGGACGAAATCCGCCACGAACAGAATCCCCATTCGCCCTACCGGCCCCCGCAACCATGATTCATGAACGCACGCAGTGCCGCGCCTGCGGCTCGAGAAATCTGATGCTGATCCTTGACCTGGGGAAGACGGCGCTGGCGAATGATTTCTTGCCGCCGGAGGACGTGGAGAAATACCACACCTTTCTGCCGCTGCGGGTGATGCTGTGCCCGGAGTGTTCGCTCGTGCAACTGGCCGATACGGTGGACCCAACCATTCTCTATTCCCACTATGCCTACGTCACCTCCACGTCGGCGACGATGGATGCGCATTTGAACCAGCAGGCGGCGCATCTGCTGGCCACCGCCCACTTGGGCGCCGGCTCGAAGGTCCTGGAGATTGCCTCCAACACCGGCGTCTTCCTGAAGAAATTCAAGGAGCAGGGTTGCGAGGTCCTCGGGATTGAACCGGCCGGCAACATTGCCGACATCGCCGTCGCCACGGCCATTCCGACGCGCAAGGAATTTTTCAACGCCGCCACCGCGCGCGGGTTGAAGGCCGGCTGGGGCGCGGCCGATTTGGTCCTGGGCCGGCACGTGTTCGCGCACATTGACGACCTCCAGGATTTGCTGGCCGGGCTGGAAGGCATCTCGCACCAGGAAACGCTGGTCGCCTTTGAAGTGCCGTACCTGGCGGATTTCTTCGAGCACACGGAATACGACACCATCTACCACGAACATCTCTCCTACCTTTCGGTGCGCTCCATCGAGGCGCTGGTCCAGGACTCGGCGTTTATGCTGTCCCGCGTGGACCACTATCCCATCCATGGTGGCTCGATCCTGTTTCATCTCCGGCTTCGGTCGTCCCGGCCGGCGGTGCATGAAAGCGTCCCGAAGGCTCTGGAGACGGAACAACAGATGCGGTTGGCCGAGCCGGCCACGTGGGCGGCGTTCGCCCGGCGCGTCCATCACATCCGCGCCGAACTGCCCGCCTTGTTGCGCCGGCTGAAGGCGCAGGGCAAGCGCCTCATCGGCTACGGCGCGTCGGCCAAGGGCAACACGCTGCTCAACACCTGCGGGATCAGCACCCGGGAACTGGATTACATCATTGACAACACGCCGTTCAAGCAGCACAAGGTCGCGCCCGGCTCGTGGATTCCCATCCGCCCGCCGGAAAGGTTGTTGAGCGACCCGCCGGATCACGCCCTGCTGCTGGCCTGGAATTTTGCCCCGGAGATCCTGCGGCGCGAGGCTGAATTTCAAAAGCGCGGTGGACGGTTCATCCTGCCGATCCCGGAGCCGAAGATCATTCCGTTTCCCAGATGAGCATGTTCGCCCCCGAACGGCCACCCCAGGCGGCGGCGCCGGCGCCGCTGATCTCCGTCGTGGTGGTGAATTACAATTGCCGGCGCTGGCTGGACCGCTTTTTTCCGTCCCTGCGGCAACAGACCATTTTCGAGCGCGTGGAGGTCGTTCTGGTGGACAACGCCTCCCGGGACGGTTCGGCGGAGATTTGCGAGAAGCAGATGGCGGCTTGGCGAAACGGGGTCTTCCTGCAGACCGGCGGCAACTACGGCTTCGGCGGCGGCAGCAACCGCGGCGCCAAAATCGCTCGCGGCAGGTGTCTTCTTTTCTTGAACCCGGATGTCTGGCTGGAAAAAAACTGCCTGGAGGAACTGTGGAGCCGGACGGAGACCGACGCCGCCCACGCGGCGTGCCCGCTGGTGCTGGACTATGACAGCGATGCGGTGCAGACGGTGGGGTCTTCGGGTTTCGATCTGTTCGGTTCCGTCATTCCCTCAAAGCCGGCAGAGCAACTTTCACGGATCTTTTCGGTGGGAACCTTCTTTTTCATTCGCCGCGACCTGTTTGAAAAGCTCGGCGGGTTTGACGAGGAGCTGTTCCTGTACAACGAGGAAATGGACCTGTCATGGCGCGCCTGGATGGCGGGCGAGCCGGTCACGTTGATTCGTTCCGCGCGGATTCATCACCAGGCGGCCTCGGCCGGGGATCGTCTCGTCGAGAACCGCACCAGTGACGCCAAACGCTTCTACGCCAACCGCAGCCAGTTGCTGACCCTTCTGAAAAACGCACAAGGCCCGCTCCTGTTGCTGGTGTTCACCCAGACGGCGCTCATCGCACTGGAAGCCGTCGTGGGGGCCGTACTGGCGCGGCGGCTCGCCTTTGTGCGGTGGGCCTTGTTCAAGCCGGTAGCCGATTGCTGGCGGTTGCGGCATCATGTCCTGCAACAGCGCCGGCACAATCGCACCTTCCGCCGTCATGGGGACTGGTGGATATTGCGGCGCTTTTTTTGTTTTGGGTTCGGGCGCTGGGCGGACGCAAAACGGCTGTTCAAGCTGGGCCTGAAAATTGACCCGGCGCCGCCGGGCGCGTCCGCCAAATAATCAGGCACCGCCGGGCGGGAAGCTGGGGTGCCGCCCCGTCCGGCCGCGCAACCCGTCGCACAGGCCCCGAAATGCGGCCGGCAATTTGGATTTGCGCCCCTTTTCCAAACAGAGAATCCGCCCCAGTTCCAACACCAGCCACGCCGCGTCGCGCAAAACCCAGAGCGGGGAAACGGCGAGGTGGCGCCGGTAAAGGACCAGGCGGTTCCGCACGATGTAATAATACCGCCAGGCGGTATGGACGCGAAATGAGATCTGGAATCCAGGCCCGCGGCACGTCTGTTTTTCTCCCAGTTCGTGCTCCAAAAAAACTCCGGCCGCGCTCAAAATTTTGAATCCGCATTTTTGCAGCCGGAGACAGAAGTCGGTGTCCACATAATCTATGAACAGCGCGTCATCAAAAGATCCGGCCGTCGAAAAGACTTCGGCCTTGATCAGGCTGCCCGAATTGACGGCCCCCCGGACGAACGACCAGGCCCCCCGCGCGGGTTGTGGCTTGCCCGCCCGGGCGCGCGGCTCGCCCCAGCCGCCGGGCACGATCATCCCCACGTTCCGGGAGGCCGGACACGTTTCGTAGGCTTGAAAAAGGCCTTCAAAATAATTCTCGGAAATGGCGCTGTCCTGGTCAAAGGTGGCGATCCAAGGCCGGCCGAAGGACAGGGCGCGGCGGATGCCCATGTTCAAGGCGGTGGCGATGCCGAGATTGGAGCCGTTGCGCCGGAGCTCCACTCCCGGCAACCTCGCGGCCGATTCAACAAACTGCAACGAACTGCCTCCGGAGCCATTGTCCACCAGAATGATTTCCGCAACCCGGCTGGAAAGCCGGTGCAAGTGGTCCAAGAGTTTTGCGTCCGGCTGGTAGGTGACGACCACCGCCGAAATCAAGGGCAAAACCATGGGCGGATGTTCAGAAGAAGGCCCAACGGTGTCCATAGAAATTTCAAAAACCGCCACGGTTCCGAACGACCGCTTCTGGAGACCGAAATCCATTGACGCGCCTTGCGGGATGGTTTTATGCTGCGCGGCTCGCTAGACGAGAAAATTGCCGTGAACGTCACCGTTGAAAATCTGGCGCCGTGCAAGAAATTGCTGCGCGTGGAACTGGACGCCAAAGCCGTGGATGAGGCCTTTGACACCGTCGCCCGGGATTTCCAGAAACAGGCCGCGCTGCCGGGCTTCCGTCCCGGCCGGGCGCCGCGCGACCTCGTCCTCAAGAAGTTCGAGAAGGACATCCAGGACGAGGTCAAACGCAAGCTCATCGGCGACGCCTATCGCCAGGCGCTCAAAGACCAGAAGATTGAGGCGCTGGGCTACCCGGACATCGAGGAAATCCAGTTTGGCCGCGGGCAGAATCTCCAGTTTGCGGCCACCCTCGAGACCCAGCCGGAATTTCAACTGCCCGAATACAAGGGCCTGCCCGTCCGGCGCGAAATCAAGTCCGTCACCGACGCCGACGTGGAGCGCGCGCTGAACCTGCTGGCGCGGCAGCACGTCCAATTCGAGACCGCGGCGCGCGAATTGAAAATGGGCGACGTGGCCGTCGTCAACTACGCCGGCGCCTGCGACGGCCAGCCGATCACGGCCACCGCGCCGACGGCGACCGGCCTGACGGAGCAGAAAAATTTCTGGGTGGACGTTGCGCCCGACGCCTTCATCGCCGGGTTTGCCGGCCAGCTCGTGGGCGCCAAGGCCGGCGACAAGCGGACGGTGACGGTGGATTTCCCGGCCGACTTCGTCACCCGGGAACTGGCGGGCAAAAAGGGCGTGTTTGAAGTGGAAATCATCGAGGTGAAGGAAAAGGCGCTGCCGACGATTGACGACGCCTTCGCCAAAAAATACGACGCGGAGAACCTGGAGAAGCTGCGCGAAGGGGTCCGCCGCGACCTGGAAAACGAGTTGAAATACTCACAGGACAAGGCCGTGCGCGCACAGATCGTCCGCGATTTGCTCGCCCGCGTGAATTTTGACCTGCCTGAAACGGCGCTCGCGCACGAAACGCGCAACGTGGTCTATGACATCGTGCGGGAAAACACGCGCCGCGGCGTCACGCGCGAGTCCATCGAACAGCACAAGGAGACCATTTATACCAGCGCCGCCAACAGCGCCCGGGACCGCGTGAAGCTGGCGTTCTTGATCCAGCGCATCGCCGAGAAAGAAGGCATCAAGGTGTCGCAGGAGGAACTGTTGCAGCGGGTGCAGACGCTGGCGGCGATGTACCAGATTCCGCCCGACAGGTTTCTCAAGGACCTGCAGAAGCGCGACGGCGTGCCGGAGCTTTACGACCAGATCGCCCACGAAAAGGTGCTGGGCTTTCTGGAAATTAACGCCAAGATCGAGAACGTCCCGGCGGCCGCAGGCTGAAACGGGACAGCCGCGAGGAAAGGACAGGACCCGGGGAGATTTTCTCCCTCCGCCTTTTTGCGTTCGGCTGCCGCAGTTAACCGGTTGGTTACCTCGCCCGGCGGGCGGCTTGTCTTGCGTTTGACGAACGGGCGGGAAAGGCGCAAACTCGGCCCGCCATGAAACGCTTCAACGTCATCGGGTTTTTTTTTGCCGCGGCCCTGGCCGCCGGAGCGCAGACCAATTCAACGGTCGTGGCAACCAACGCCAGCGTGCGCGCCATGTCGCTGCAGGACTGCCTTCAAGCGGCGCTGCGGCAGAATTTCGACGTGCAAATCCAGCGCTACAACCCGCAAATCCAGCTTTACAATTTGCGTGCGGCCTACGGCGGTTATGACCCCTCCTTCAATATTTCCGGGCAGCACAACTACAGCGTTTCGCCCAGCCGGTACAATCCCTACGCCACCAATCAAACTCCGGCCTCCGTGTCCGACGAGAACTCCTTCAACTCCGGCCTCGGCGGCTCATTACCCTGGGGATTGCAATACGGTTTGAGCGGCAGCGTTTCGGAAACGTACGGGAACAACGGGCTGCCGTTTGACAACTCCTTCGGCAACATCGGCGTCAATCTCACCCAGCCGCTGTTGAAGAATTTCTGGATGGACAGCACGCGTCTGAACATCCGCGTCGCCAGGAACCGGCTCAAATACTCCGAACAAGGATTGCGCCAGCAACTGATCACCACGGTCACCGCCGTCGAGGACGCCTATTACGAACTCATTTACGCGCAGGAAAGCGTCCAGGTCCAGCAGGAGGCGCTCAACCTGTCCCAAACGCAATTGGACCAGGACAAACAGCGGGTGCAAATCGGCACGCTGGCCATTCTGAGCGTGCAACAGGACGAGTCGCAGGTGGCCCAGAACAAGGCCAACCTCATCGCCGCCCAAAGCACGCTGGACACGGACCAGAACACCCTGAAAAACCTGCTGACCGACCAGTATTCCAAGTGGCACGACGTGGACGTCGAGCCGACGGCCGCCTTGACGGCCTCGCCGCAAACGTTCGATTTGCAGGAAAGCTGGAACGCGGGCATGACCGAGCGTCCGGATTTGCTGCAGGCGCGTCTGAACGTGGAACGGCAGGGCATCCAGTTGAAATATGACCGTAACCAGCTTTTCCCCGAACTCGATTTGGTCGGCTCCTACGGTTTCAACGCCGGCGGGGGAAGGGAATTCAGCGACTCGTTCGGGCGATTCAACGAAGGCAACGCGCCGTTCTACAGCTACGGCGCGCAACTGAGGGTTCCCCTGAGCAACGTCGCCGCGCGCAACAACTACAAGTCCACCCAGGCCACGTTGCAACAGGTCCTGCTCCAGCTCAAACAACTCGAGCAAAACGTCCTGGTGGAAATTGACAACGCGGTGAAGCAGGCGCAGTCGGCCTACCAAAGCGTGCAGGCCACGCGCCAGGCGCGCATCTACGCCCAGGCCGCGCTGGACGCCGAGGAGAAGACCTACGCCGTCGGCAAGGCTACCACCTTCGAGGTGCTCCAATACCAAAACAACCTGACCGGCGCGCGCTCGCAGGAAATCCGCGCCCTGGCCAACTACAACGAGGCCCTGGCCAACCTCGCCCAGCAGGATGGCACCACCCTCCAACGCAACGACATCAACCTTGAGGAGAAATGAAAACGTTGAAGGGTTGAGGCGTTGAAGCGGGAGGACCGGCGGCGAGGCGGCGCGCTTTCTCCGGTCACGACTCATCCCCAAAACTGCCAGGCGCCCCGCCAGACGACCCAAATCCCCAGCAGAAAGTTCGTGACCGCGTGCGCCGTCATCGCGTCCCCCAGCCGGTTCTTGCGGAGCACCAGCCATTGAAACGCCGCGCCGCACAGCACCCCCGCCAGCCATTCGTTGTGCGAAAAGCCAAAGATCAGGGCCGTCACCCAAAACGGCCCCGGCAGGAACCGGTTCAGCGGCACGGACAGAAAATCCTGGCGCGCCGCGTAGCGATACAGGAACGACCGGTAAAAAACCTCCTCGAGCGGCGGCACCACCAACGTCGAGCCAAGCAGCCGCGCCGCGATGAACATCCCGGCGAGCGCCGAGCCGCGGCCAAACAGCCCGTTCGGGTTCCACGGTGGGGTGAGCGGCGCATGGACCAGGCCGAGTTTGCTCCAAAGAGAGTTTTGCGTCGTCCAGTCGCCGGAGACGCCGACCCAGACGACGAAAATTCCCACACCCACGGCCACCGCCTCCCAACTGACCGCCCAGCGCATTTCCGAAACGAACGGGCGCATCTCCCGGATCAGCCACGCGCCCGCGAGCGTCTTGCCCAGGTAAAACCAGCAGGCCGAAGCCGCGCCGAAACGTCCCTGGCAGAAGGTCAGCGCCAGAAAAATGACGAACGGCGCGACGCGCACGGCGGGCGGCGACCGGGCGAAGGGCTTTTCCAGAAAACGCACGCAAAGCTCCGGTGGAGACCTCAGTCGCCCAGTTTCAGGTTGGTGACCGTTCCATCCGCGGCCTCCAAGGTGACGGCGGAATTTAAAATCGCCTTGACGCGAAACCGGCCCACGCGGTCGCCGACGCGGACGTTTTTGCCGTTCACGATGGCCCGCGGCGCGGCGGGATCAAAAAGGATGCCCTGCAATCGGGGGCCGGGCGGCGGGGCAACCGCGCCCGTGGCGTTGGAGGCGATCGCCGCGTTCGTTTGAGAAACGACCGGTGGCAACGTTCCGTTGGCCGCCGGCGCCGGGGCAGGCGGAGATTGGCTTGGCGGCGTTGCAGGAAGCGCCGGCGCCGGAGACGACGCAGGAGGCGCAACAGCGGGAGCCGGGACCGGGTTCTTGACCACCGCCGGCGGCACGGCCGCGACAACGGCAGGCCTCGGCGGGCGGGTACGGCTGGCCGTGGCCAGCCCGATAAGAAAGCACGCAACGGCCACCAACAGAACGATCCCCACCGCCAGAGTCCAGGCGAGACGGCCGGACGGGCGCGATTCCACCGGCAACAGCGGCGGTCCTCCGGCCGGGGGCGGATGGGGTGGCTGAGATTGCCGGGCGCGTTTGAGGGCGTCGTTGATCAGGCTCATGGCGGGTTTCAGGTTTCAGATCCCAGGTTTTGCCGCGGCCAACATCCTGCAACTTGGGATACGGACTTCATCCGTGGATGTCTCCTTCCAGTTCGCGCACGGCGCGGCTGATGGTGTGGTAGTTGATGCAGTCGGTCTGGGTGACGAAGCCGGCGAGCAACGCCTTGTCACAGACGGCGTTGATGAGCCGGGGGATGCCGCTACTATAGCGGAACACGCGCCAGAGGGCCGGACGCGTGAAGAACGGCGCGCCTTTGGACCCGGCCAGTTCGAGCCGGTGCTGGACGTATTGGCCGGTCTCAAACCGCGTCAGCGGCGCCAGATGATACCGCACCGTGATGCGCTGGCGCAGTTGCCGCAGACGGGGATGGTTCAGACGGTCGCGCAATTCGGGCTGGCCCAGCAGCACGATTTGCACCAGCTTGCCGTGGTCGGTCTCGAGGTTCGAGAGCAGCCGCACCTGTTCGAGCAGTTCGTCCGTCAAATCCTGCGCCTCGTCAATGATCAGCACGGTTTCCCGGTTCTGTTCGGCCTGCTTGAGCAGAAATTCATTGAGCAGGGCCAGGGTTTCCAGCCGGTCGAGGTTCAGGCTGTGGATCGGCAACCCAAACTCCCGCGCGATGGCCTTCATCAGTTCCCCGGCGCTCAACACCGGATTGAGAATGAGCGCGGTCGAAAAACGGCCGTCAAGTTGTTCGAGCGCCGCGCGGCAGAGCGTGGTTTTGCCGGCGCCGACCTCGCCGGTGAGCTGCACGAACCCCTTGCGCTCGCGAATGCCAAAGAGCAGGTGGTTCAACGCCTCGCGGTGCTTGGCGCTGTGAAAAAGGAAGCTCGGGTTCGGCGTCAGGTCGAACGGCGGGCGCGTCAAACCGTAGTATTCCAAATACACGGCGGAGATTTAGCAGAAAGCGGGGGCGCGGCAAGCAAGGTTTTTGCACGCCCGCCGCAAGTCCTGAAAAGCGGAGTCCGCGGCGTCAGCCCCGGCGTAAGCCGATAATTTTCCGCGCCGCCTCGGCCAGCGCCTCCGCCTCTCCGGGCGTGCCGATGGTGATCCGCAGAAACGCCGCGACCTCCGGCTGGCCGAACCAGCGGACCAGAATCCGCCGCGCCCGCAATTTGTCCAGCCACACGCGCGCCGAAAACCGGGGCGGCTGCGCCAGAATGAAATTTGTCCGGCTCGGGAAAACGCAGAAACCCAGTTTCGTCAATTCGCCGCCGAGCCATCGGCGCGTGGAAATGATTTTGTGAAAATTCGCGCGATAATGATCCAGCTCGTCCAGCGTGGCCTCCGCGGCGACCTGACCCAGACCGTTGACGTTGTAGCTGTCCCGGATCTTGTGCAGCGCGCCGATGAGGGCCGGGTGGCCGACGTAGTAACCGACGCGCTGAAAGCAAAGGGAATAGGCCTTGGAGAATGTCCGCGCCACGAGGACGTGCGGGAATTTCAGCGCCAGAGCCAGGGCATTTTCCCCGGCGAAGTCCACGTAGGCCTCATCGAGCACCACCACGCCGCGCTGCGCCCGGCACAGCGATTCCAGTTCGGACGTGGCATAGCCGCGCCCGCTCGGTGCGTTCGGGGTGGTGACGAAGGTGAGCGCCGCGCCGAAGTTCCAAATTTTTCCGCGCCTCAACTCCGCCACGGTCGGCAGGCCAAAATCCGGTCGGAGCGGCACGGGGTTCCTGACGGCGCCGTGAATGTCCGCCAGCACCGGGTAAAGCGAATAGCTGGGGGTGAAGTATTGAACGGCCGATTTCGCCCATTGCGAATTTGAGCCTTGGACCTTGGGCTTGGGACTGGGTTCCGCAAACGCCCGGGTCGCCAGCGCCAGCAACTCGTCCGAACCGTTGCCCACGATGATGTTGTCCGGGGCACAGCCGTGCAGCCTGGCCAGTTTCTTGCGCAGCGGCTCGGCGGTGGGGTTGGGATACAGCCGCAACCGCCCGTCCACGGCCGCCCGGACCGCGGCCAGGACGCGCGGCGAGGGCGGATAGGGATTCTCGTTCGTGTTCAGCTTGATCAGGCCTTTGATTTTTGGCTGCTCGCCGTAGAGGTAAGGATGCAAGGCGCGCACGAGCGGTCGGATCAACGATTGCGGATTGCGCCCGCCACCATGACGAGTCGGCGGGGCGGAAATTGAAGATGCCGGGACAGCCATCACGCCATTTCAGGTGAAAACGGCCGGAAAGTCGAGTTTGCAACCGGACCGGAGTGTGGACGCGCGGGTGCGCGGGCGGGGCCGGCTTATTTCGCCTTTCCGTCCTGGACGGCGGCGACGATCAATCCGGCTGCCCGATTACACCGGCTTCCCGGATCGCCTGGCGAATGGTCCTGGTCCTTAACGTTGGAATCGTTCCAGCAAACGATCAGGTCCATGCTTGGAATGATCCACAGCATGCATTCGCCGCCGTGGCCGCTGGCCACGCAGGTGTCGGGCGGCGCGTCCGCAAACAGGCGTTCTCCGGCGCGGTTCGTGCCATTGAGCCACCAATTGAAGCTGTAATAGCCCGGCCCCACCGGCGTGATGTTCCTGCCGCCGCCGATGGTTCGTTGATGCGGCAACATCGGGGCGCTTTGGCCGCTGGTCAACGGAGTCCTCGGCGGAAGAGGACTGTGCATGGCCAGTTGGATCAAGTCGGGTTTCAGCAGTTGCCGGCCGCGCCATGTCCCGTTGCGCAGGTAGAGAAGACCGAAGCGGGCAAAGTCCCGGCGGGAAACCGCCAGTCGTCCGGCCCTGTCCTTCTTGCCGAACGCGTGGAACGTATAGCGGTCCTCAAACTGCAACGGCCCGGCCAGATAAGTTCGCAAAACCCGGTCGCCGCTCTGCCGGAAGACCCGGTCCATCAGGGTGTTGTAATAGAGGGCCAGCGCGTAGTCGTTGTAGGCATAGGCCGCCCCCGGTTTTTCGATGAGGCCGTAGCCGGAGATTTGCATGGCCAAGTGCCGCCAGGTGATGTTGGCGTCCTTGCCGCCGTTCAACGTCCTGAGTCGCGGCTCGAAGTCGGCCACCGGGCTGTCCACTCCGGCGATTTTTCCGTCCTGCACGGCGATCAGCATCAGCGTGGTGAGCACCGGCTTGAAGGCGGAAGCCACGTCGCTGCTTTTGTTCTGGTCGCCCCAGGAGTAAATCAGCCAGCCGTGCCGCACGACGCAGCCGCGTCCCCCAACGAGTTGGCTCAATTGTTCCAGCCTGTCGCGCGCCATGCCGACGGCTTCCGGGGAACGGCGTTGCCAATGTTCGCCGGGAAACACTTCGCCGGCGAGGCCGACACCGATGCCGCCCGGCAAAACGAACAGCAGCAGCAGCCCGGCGAACACGGCAAGGAGCGCAAGGGTGAAACGCCTGTGGCTCACGCCTGCAGGGTGTCAGAGGAAGCAAAGGGGAGCAAATGAAATGGCCCCAATTGTGTTGCGGTGGACCAGACTGTTGGCTTGCCAGCCGGCGCAAGGCGGCCGAAAATCCCGGCAAAGCTTATGAACCCAATCCAAATTCCCTCCGACGGAGGCAAGAAGGTGAACGTCCTCGGCATTCCGATGGTCCTCCGCATCCACGGCCGCGACACCGGCGGCGTGGTCAGCGCCGTCGAGTCGCACGACGTGCCGGGCGGCGGTCCGCCGCCGCACATCCATCACCGCGAGGACGAGACGTTTCAAATTCTCGAAGGCGAATACGAGTGGACCGTTGGCGGCCAGACGTTCATCTCGCAAAAGGGCGCGACGATTTTTGCGCCGCGCGGGATTCCGCACAGCTACCGTTACCTCGGCCAGACGCCCGGCCGGCTCATGTGCGTCATGACGCCGGCGGGTTTCGAGGGATTCTTCGAGGAAATTGGCGCGATGACTCCGCAGCAACAGCAGGACATTCCGCGCGTGATGGGAATTGCGAAAAAATTCGGGCTGGAAATCCTGCGGCCGCCCGGCGCGTGAACAGTAAAATGCGAGGCTATAAATCTCGAAAGAGTTCACTGATGTTTGCATCTTCTGAGTCAGAGCGCTCATGATCTGAACCATCATAGTCTGGCTCGACAGGCAAATTTTCGCGTAAGGAATCAGCTTCAATTGAAAAATGGGCGGCGCACTGATTCAATGATTTCTTTTGATCTTCAGTCCAGATTGGAACACCAGCCAAATTTACAAAATAATTTCGCAGGTTATCGAATCCATTCGCCCGTTCGGCTGCCTCATCATCATCCCTGGGAGCTTTGTAGCACGAGTTGTCGTCGGATGTCGCGCGTTCCGAAATGGTTTCGAGCATACTTAGTAGTTGCTTGCGAACCCGAGGCTTTTCCAGAAATGAGGGGACGAAATCATTCAGAATATGCAGAAACTCTGCAACACGTTTAGGAACGCCGTCATCCTCCCAAATTGCTTCCTGCTCATCGAGCCAGCTCTTGGCGTCATCTAGCTATTTGCCATTGAAATGTAACCCCATCCTACGGCACATAGCTAAGTATGGTCCTCATATTCGAGGGAGTCACCAAATTTACTCGCCCGATGAAAACTACCTTTGCGTCCGCAATCAGTACTTGGGGATCAATAATTTGGAACATGCGTCCCAATGTCATGAGGGGAATCAGGGCCATCAACGTAATAAAAAGCATTCGTTTTCTGACGCTCATGTGGCCTAACAGATGATGCCCGTCGCGTGTCGCAGCCCATCGTTTTTAGACATTCAGCCGAATTTCGTTCTCAAATTTCTTTCAGGCGTAAGCTGGCTCGAAAAAGTTTTCCGAAACCGGCCGCGGCAAAGCCCGCGGCCAGCATCCCGACTCCATCCCCGCCGTCCACTTCCGTCGAGAGGTTACTGCCCCGGCGTCGTCGTCGCCATGTTCTCGCCAATGGCGCGCTGTAGCCTGGCGACGGCCACGTCGTAATCGTGCAGCGCCTGGGCGTTGGTCGTGCGCGCCTGCGTCAGCGACGTCTCGGCGTCGAGCACGTCCAGTTGCGTGCCGGTGCCGGCCTCGGCGCGCGCGCGGGCCTCGCGCAACGCCTCCTCGGCCTCGGCTTGAACGGCCTTTTGCGAATCCAACACCTCCCGGGCCTCGACGAAATCGGAATAAGCGGTGCGCACCTGGAGTTCGATCTGGCGCGACTCGTCGGCCACGTCCGTCTGCGATTTTTCGTAGAGCGCCTTGGCCTGCATGACCTTGCCGCGCGTCAGCATTCCGTCGAAAATGTCCCAGGTCAACTGTCCCCCGGCATTCCAGCCGTTCACATCGTGGCCGAGATCTTCGCTAAACTGCGAGTTGAACCAGGAATAGCCGGCAAAAAGCTGGACGGTGGGCTTGTAACCGGCCCGGGCGTTCACGACGGCCAGCCGCTGCAACGCCTCGGCCCTGCGCAGTGCCACCAGTTCGGTGCGGTCGGACAGCGCCTGTTGGATGGCCGAGGGCAGGTCCACGCGGAATGGCGGCGCGTCCAGTTTGTCGCTCAATTGCAGCGGGATGTCCTCCCAGATGTCGCGCGGCAGGTTGTAACCCAGCAGATTGGACAGGTTGTTTTTGGCGATACGGTAATTGTTGCGCGCCTGGATCAGCGCCGGACGTTCGTTGGCCAGCGCAACTTCGGCGCGAAGCACGTTGAAATGCGGCACCGTGCCGGCGTTGTAGCGGCGCTGCTGGTCGTCCAGTTCCCGTTGCAGCAGCTTGACCGAGGCCTCATGCACGGTGATTTGCTGCTGGGCCAGCAGCACGTCGTAATACGCCACGCGCACCGACAGCAGGGTGTCGGCGAGCGTGGTTTGAAATTGCGCCAGGGCCTGCTCCTTGGTGAGCCGCGCCGCGCGAATCGCCGCCACCAGTTTTCCGCCCGAGTAAATGGTTTGGACAAGTTGGAAGCCCGTATTCCAATTTTCATGGGGCTGGGTGAACGGCGGCGGCGCGCCGCCGCCAAAGGAGGGGAACCGGTCCACGGCCGTCAGTTCGCTGTCCGTGTATTTGCCGGTGGCCTGCAACCGCGGCAGCGCGACGGCGCGTGTCTGGACCACGACGCCGTAACTCGCCTGTAAATCATTCTTCGCCTTGAGGACGGCCGCATTTTGCTGCAGCGCCAGGTTCAGGCAATCCAGCATGGAAAGCGGCCGGCTGATCCACGGGGGCGCGTTGATGTCCGCGACGGTCCGGGAAGCGGCATTGGTGGCGGTGTCTTGCGCCCAAAGCTTCCAGCCGGCAACCAGACCAGCCAGCGACAAGAGTAAGAGGAATTTGATCGTTTTCATGCGTTTAAAAATGGCTCAGCCACGCCCGCGGACGGGCGCAATCCGCCTGCGCCTCAGGGTTTGAGGGTCGGACAAGCGCCGCATGGCGGCAAGCGAGAAGCGTGTGATGTGCTCGGCCAACGGCTCCACCGCCGCGGCATCGAGCTGTTGTTCGGGAAACAATCGCGGAATGACCGCCCGGCAATGCTGGAAGAAGACACACTGCCCGACGATGCTAAAGCAACAGAGCCGGACCCGTTCGTCTTTGAGCGGGCAACCCAGAATGGCCGCGACGAGGCGGCGAAGCCGATCAGCCATCGGGCGGATCCGTTCCTTGAGCAACCCATCCAGCGCCGCGGTGGGATCCACCATTTCCCGCGACATCATGCGGCCGAATTGGGTGATGGGGCCCTCGTCAAACTGGCGGAGCAGAAAGGAACGGATGAAGGCGCGCAATTTTTCCTCCGGCGGCGCGTCCGCGGCCACGTCCAGCAGCGGCGGATATTTTTCAAACGCCTTCCGCTGCGAACGGCGCAGCACCTCGGCGTAGAGTGTTTCCTTGCCGCCGAAATGATAATTGACAGCGGCGATGTTCGTGCCCGCGCGCCGGCAAACCTCCCGCACCGTCGCGCAACGGAAGCCGACCTCGGCAAACACCGTGCCCGCCGCCTCCAGCAGGCGCCGGCGGGTCTCGTCTTGTGAAGCCGGATTGGAATGAGAAGGCGTCTTCAAATGCACTCCAAACGGATGATTGAAACACCCGTTTAACCTGTCAACAACAATGTTGCCGGGGATCGCGCCCCGGCAGCTTTTTGATTCCATTGGCGACGGACCATCCATTCGAGGTGGCGGAGGTCACCGGCGTATGGCGACGCTGACGGCGCCGTGTCCGGTTGAGAGGCCGGCCACGGGCCTCAAACGCGGTCGGCAGCCGCGGGTCTGAATGACGTTACCAATTCATCCATAACCACTTCCAACTACTCTTGCAAATCGCGGCCGATCCACTACCTATTAGAGGGAATGTCACGATATTACTGGCTGGGGTTGATTCTGGGAGCGGCGGCGGCCACCACGGTCTGTGCCGGGCCGGAACAGGTTGAGGTGACGCTGGCTTACGTGGCCAGGCTGGCCGAAAAACGGGCGCAACATCCGTTTCGTTCGCCCCGCGAGAACCTGCCCAAGGTGCTGCGCAATCTGGATTATGACCAATACCGGGAAATCCGTTTCCGTCCGAACCACGCGCTGTGGACGGCAGACCGGCTGCCTTTCCGCATCGAATTTTTTCATCCGGGCTATTTGTACCAGGAACCGGTGCGCATCTATGAATTCACGCCCACCTATGTGCAGCCGATCCGCTTCGTGCAAAATTTTTTCAATTACGGCCGGTTGCATCTCCAAAACCAGATTCCCGCGGACACCGGCTACGCGGGGTTTCGCGTGCTGTATCCGCTGAACCAGACCAACAAACTGGATGAATTGAGCGCCTTTCTGGGGGCCAGCTATTTCCGCTTGTTGGGCAAGGGCCAGCATTACGGTCTGTCCGCGCGCGGTCTGGCGCTGGACTGCGGCGAACCGGATCGTCCCGAGGAATTTTCCATCTTCACCGACTGGTGGCTGGGCAAGCCGCAAAAGGACTCCGTGGCGTTGACCCTTTACGCGCTGTTGGACAGCGTCAGTTGCACCGGCGCGTATGAATTCCTCATCCGCCCGGGCCAGACGACGGTGGCCGATGTGCAGGCGGTTTTGTTTTTTCGGCGGGCCAACGACGTGCGGGCGGTCAAGCCGGAGCGGAAGCCAATCACGACCATCGGGTTGGCGCCGTTGACCAGCATGTTCTGGTTTGGCGAAAATTCCGAGCGGAAGTTTGACGATTACCGCCCGGAGGTCCATGACAGCGACGGCCTGCTCATGCACATGAACAGCGGCGAATGGCTCTGGCGTCCGCTCGACAACCCGGCCGTCATGCGTCACCAGGTGTTTTGGGCGCCGGACATTCACGGTTTTGGACTGCTCCAGCGCGAACGTTCGTTTGCCGCCTATCAAGACTTGTTCAACCTTTACAACAAAGTGCCCAGCGTCTGGGTCGAGCCGCACGGCAACTGGGGCGACGGCCATTTGCACCTGGTCGAGTTGAGCGAAAACTACGAGGGCTTGGACAACATCGTCGCCTTTTGGGACCCGGCCAACAAGCCCGCGCCGATGCAGCCGTTCCGCTTCGGCTACACGCTTTACTGGTTCATGCAGCCGGAGCTCCTGAAATTTCCCGGGAACAAGGTCGTGGCCACGCGCGTCGGGCTGGATCCGCGCCGCGCCGGCGTCCGGCAGTTCGTGATTGATTTTGCCGGACCTCAATTGGACGCGCTCCCCGAAAGCGCGCCGCCCCGCGCCATTTCCAATTGCAGCACCAACGCGGTAATTGTGGAAACCCAGGTGTTTCGCAACCGGTTTCTGAACACGTGGCGCGTCTTCCTCAAAATGCAGCCCAAGCCCGGCGACCGCGATCCGGTGGACCTGCGCTGCACGCTGCAGGCCAACGGGCATCCCGTGGGCGAGACCTGGACCTACGAGTGGAGTCCGCCATGAACCTTGCTGGCGCGTCCGCCGACGCCTCCGGCCGGCTGGCTGGACGTCCTTTGGAAGAATGGAACGCCGCTTACGTGAAGGTGGAGAACTATTTCCACGCCCTGCGCGTGCGCAACAAGGCCCTGCTGGGCCAGCTCGTCCTGCGCGTGCTCGAACGCGCCGCCCGCCGCGCCTCCGCCGAGCCCAACCAGCCGGCCACCCAACTGGCAGCGGTGGAAATGGACCGGCTGGTCACCGAATGGTTCGCCGAGTTGCTGGGCGAACCGTCGGCCGCCGCCGATCCCCTGCTCTCGACTCGCGGGCGCCTGGCGCTGCTGCTGGCCGACATGCCGGGCAGATGGCAGGACCAATTCCTGCGTCCCGGCCCCTGGCCCGAGGAGTTCGTCGGCGCCATGCGTGAAATGTATCTCCGCGCCGGCCCAGATTTTCAACTCTCGCAAATGACGCCGCGTCCGCTCGACTTGGGGCCGATCGCCACGCTCACCCAGTTGGGCCGGATTCCCTACTTGAAAATGGCACTGACGTGGATGCTGTTCGCCCTGCTGCTGATCCTGATTTTCTTTCTCACGCACCATTATTAGAAGCCATGGCCGGCGTTTTCCAAACCGCTCCGGTTTCGCGCCCGCCGTCCGCACGGCTGACGCCGATGCCGCGCGCGCGCCGCGGCTGGCGACTGTTCCTGTTTTATTCCTCCGCCGTGGCGCTGACGGGCGTCGTTTCGTGGCTGTTCGCCGATTTGCTCTGGCGCACCGGCTGGTCGGCGTCGCGGACGGCGCTGCTGGTCCTGTTTGTCATCCTGTTTTTCCAGGCCGCCCTCGGTTGCATGCACGGCCTTTATGGGTTCGCCTTGCGACGGTTGGGCACCCGGCAACGGATCACCTGGTTGACGGATTACCGCGACAAGGACATCGCCGGGACCAGCACGGCCGTTGTCTTTTGCATTTTCAACGAAAACGTCACCCGCGTGTACGAGGGGCTGCGCGCCACGTACGAGTCCCTGGCCCGGACCGGCCGACTGGAGCGGTTCGACTTCTTCATCCTGAGCGACTCGACAAATCCGGACCGGTGGGTGGAGGAAGTGCGGCGCTGGTATGACCTGGTCCGCGAACTGGACGCGCTGGGCCGCATTTACTACCGCCGCCGGCTGTTCAATGAAGCCGGCAAGAGCGGCAACGTCCGCGACTTTCTCAATGCCTGGGGACGCCGCTACCGCTACTTCATGGTGTGCGACGCCGACAGCGTGATGCGGGGTGAAACGCTGGTGGACCTGGTGAAATTGATGGAGGCGCGTCCCGCCGCCGGATTGATTCAGACCGTTCCGGCCCTCGTCAATGCCGAGACGCTCTTTGGGCG
Organism: Verrucomicrobiota bacterium; assembly: GCA_028873125.1. Lineage (GTDB taxonomy): Bacteria > Verrucomicrobiota > Verrucomicrobiia > Limisphaerales > UBA11358 > UBA11358. The sequence continues at coordinate 26,090 of JAGWMQ010000024.1, forward strand.
GATCCAGCAGTTTTCCAACCGCCTCTACGCGCCGGTCTTCATCGCCGGCCTGAATTATTGGGCGCGCGACCTGGGCAATTACTGGGGCCACAACGCCCTTATCCGCACCGAACCGTTCATGCAGTATTGCGATCTGCCGCAACTGCCGGGTCGGAAGCCCTTCGGGGGTCAGATTCTCAGTCACGACTTCGTGGAGGCCGCGCTGCTCCTTCGGGAGAACTGGGAGGTCTGGTTTGCCTACGACCTCGAAGGCAGCTACGAGGAAGCGCCGCAGAGCCTGATTGAAAACGCCCAGCGCGAGCGCCGGTGGTGTCAGGGCAATTTGCAGCACAGCCTGGTGCTTTTTGCCCTGGGCCTGCGCGGTGTGAGCCGGCTCCACTTGATGCTGGGCATCTACGGCTATCTGGCCGGCCCGCTCTGGCTGGCGTTCCTGATCACCTTCGACTGGATCCGCTGGTTCCACGAACACACCGGCCTGTCGGACATCACCGTCCACGCTTTCACGCCGTATCTGAATCTGAGCGGCACGGCGCACGCGCTGTTGATTTTCGTCATCTGCATGGGGGTGCTGCTGCTGCCCAAGGCGCTGTCGCTGGCGGATTTGGCCCTGGACCCGCCGCGGTGCGCCGCCTTCGGCGGATTGGCACGGGCGACGGCCGGCGTCGTGGGGGAAACGATTTTCTCCGCGTTACACGCCCCGTTATTGATGCTCTGGCACACCCGCTTCATCATCCGAAATCTCCTGGGCTTCAGCGTGACCTGGAAACCGCCCAAACGCGCGGTCGAGGGGACGCCGCGGACGTTTGCCGTAAGCCGGCATTGGGGCCACACGCTCATCGGGCTGGTGTGGGGCGCGCAAATGTGGGAACTGGACCGCGTTCTTTTTTGGTGGTTCACGCCCGTCCTGGCGGGCCTGGCCTTGTCCGTTCCGTTGAGTGTGTTCACCAGCCAGCGGAGGCCGGGCGCGCGCGCGCGAAGGCTGGGGCTGTTCCGGACGCCGGAAGAAACCGCCCCGCCGCCGGAACTGACCGCCCTGCGGGCGCGCATGAGGGTGCATGAAATGACCGACGACACCGCACCGCCGGGTTCCTGCGCGGGGTTGGCCGAGGCGGTGTTGGACCCTTACGTCAACGCCATTCACGTCTCGCTCCTGCGCGAGAACCGCTCCAATCCGGTCTATGCCGGGCAATTGGCCGAACTGGGCGCCGGGGGACAGGAGGTCCGCGCGTTGGGCGAACAATTGCTGGCAAAAGGTCCCCAGGCTCTGACGCCCGCCCAGCGGCTGCGCGTGATGGCCGACGCGCAGATGATGGACTGGCTGCATCAGCAGGCCTGGCTGCGTCCGGATGAATCGCTGGCGACGTGGTGGAAGGCGGCGATCCGCGAATTCGGCCGCCGGGAATGATCAACGCCTCACTTTCAGCAACCCGCAACCGCGCGGCGGCAGTTCGGCCTCGAAATTTTTTTGCCGGCCCAAATCCCGACGCAGCCACAAATCCCGGACCGCAGGCGCTGATAAAAATCCCAGATTGCGCCATGGAAAATCCACTTTCACCGGCTGATCGGTCCGGTTGAAAAATCCCACGGCGAAACCGCCATCGGCCAGCTTCTTTATCCATGTCTCGGCAATTTGCGGCGGACCGAACAGGCGCTGCGCCGGTTTCCCCAGCGGGTCCTGGTCCACCGCCAGCACTTCGGGATTGGTCAGGACCGCCGTCGTCCAGGCGTCATTGTCGGGCAGGTTCATGCCCAGCATCAGCGGCGAAGACGCCAGCGCCCAGAGCGACATCAGCGTGAGTTGTTCGTCGCGCGTGAAGCGCGTCCAGCGGTCGGGTTTCACGTCGCAATTGCGCTGGCAGATGTGGCCGAAGGGAATCATGTCGCCGTCCGGCCAATGCCCGGGGCCGGCGTCGGGCTCCCATTCGGAGAACAACTCGAAATTCCGGTCCAGCGAAGGCCAGTTGTCCCAAAAGTCCGGAGAAATGCGCCAGAGGTTGGCAAAGCGGGTCACGTGCGGCGCGGCGTTCAGTGGCGTGGCCCCGGGCGAAAGACTCAATATGACGGAACGCCCGGAATCTTTCAGGGCCTCTGCCAGCGCCTCGATTTCGCTCGCGTCATAAAACCGGCCGCGCTGCAGATTGGCGATGTCGTCGCACTTGATGTAGTCCAGGCCCCACGCGGCGTATTGCCGGGCGATGCTTGCGTACCAGGCCCGGCCGGCGGGCGAGTCGCCGTTCACGCCGAACATGTCGCGGTTCCAGACGCACGTCCGGTTCGGGTCGCTTTGCGGCAGGACGGATTGGGCGGCGGTGAACTTTGAGCCGGCGATGGGGAGATTTTCTTCCACGGCCTTTCGGGGAATGCCCCGCATGATGTGAATGCCGAACTTCAAACCCATCGCGTGAATTCTCTCGGCCAGCGGCTTGAACCCCGCGCCGTTTGCGGCGGACGGAAAACGGTTCGCCGCCGGAATGCAGCGGCCGAAGGCGTCCAGGGTGTCGCCTTCGGGATTCTGGCCGGATTGGCCGCGGGCCAGCCGGTCATACCAGCGGAAATCAATCACCACCGTGTCCCAGCCGAACGGCTGGAGATGCTCTTTGAGCCAGACCGCGTTGGACAGCACTTCGGATTCGCGCACGGAATCGCCGAAGGCGTCGTAACTGTTCCAACTCATCGGCGGCGTGAGCGCGAGCTCGTCGCCGCAGACAATTTTAATTTCGTCCGAGGCGGTCCCGGCGGCGTTTTGGGCACGCGCCAGAAAGGCGTAGTCGCCGGCGGATTCAAGTTTGCCGGTGAGGATTCCAGTTTCTGGATCCAGCTTCAATCCCCGCGGCATTTTTTTGGCGGAAAAGGACAGGGGGCGCTCGCCGCTGACGGCCAGCGAAAAAATCAGCGGCGTGTTGGGCCGGGCACCGACGACGCTCGCGCCGTTGAACCGGGGCGCCGCTTCCGGCTTCGACGCGGCGATGATTTGTTCCTCGCGCGCGGTGAGGTTGGTGTCCGGTGAAAGAATTCCGGCGCGCGGCGCGGGGATCCCCAAGAGCAGGAGGATGCAAATGGAGAAAATTTTCATTTCTACCAGGCGCCGGGTTTTTCCAAGAGCGCAATGTGCCCGCGAAGGTTCACGGCGCGCATCATCCGGTTTGAACGTCCCGTGTCAAGCGGACAAAAAAACGAGGCCGGAATTGCTTCCGGCCTCGTGTGATTCCCGGTTCCTCCGCTGCGGGTTCCCGACGACGAATCGGCAAGCCGCCTCGGATCAATAATCCATGTCGCCCATGCCGTGACCGCCCGGCATCGGAGCTTTCTCCTTCTTCTCCGGGATCTCGGTGATGAGGCACTCGGTCGTGAGCAACAAGCCGGCAATCGAAGCCGCGTTTTGCAGCGCGGTGCGCGTGACCTTCTTCGGGTCCACCACGCCGGCCTTCACCAGGTCCTCGTATTCGCCGGTGGCTACGTTGTAGCCCTCGTTGCCCTTGCGCTTCTTGACTTCCTCGACGACGACGGAGCCTTCCACGCCCGCGTTGTCGGCCAGGCCGCGCAATGGCGACTCGACGGCGCGCTTCACGATGTCCACGCCGATCTTTTCGTCCTCGTTCGCGCCTTTGACCGCTTCAATGGCGGGCAGGCAGCGCAGCAATGCCACGCCGCCGCCGGACACGATGCCTTCCTCGACGGCCGCGCGGGTCGCGTGCAGGGCGTCCTCGACGCGCGCCTTCTTCTCCTTCATCTCGGTCTCGGTCGCGGCGCCGACGTTGATGACGGCCACGCCGCCGGCGAGTTTGGCCAGGCGCTCCTGCAATTTCTCGCGGTCGTAATCGCTGGTGGTCTCCTCAATCTGCCGGCGGATTTGATTTACCCGGCCCTGGATGTCGGACGACTTGCCGTTGCCCTCGACAATCGTCGTGTTTTCCTTGTCCACGACGACGTTCTTGGCCCGGCCCAAGTCGTTCAACTCGACGTTTTCGAGCTTGATGCCGAGGTCTTCGCTGATGAATTTGCCGCCGGTGAGCACCGCGATGTCCTGCAGCATCTCCTTGCGGCGGTCGCCGAAGCCCGGCGCCTTGACGGCGCAGACGTTGATCGTGCCGCGCAGCTTGTTCACCACCAGGGTCGCGAGCGCCTCGCCCTCGACTTCCTCGGCGATGATCAGCAGCGGCTTGCCGAGCTTGGCCGTCTTTTCCAGGATCGGCAGCAAGTCCTTCAAGCTGCTGATTTTCTTTTCGTAAATGAGGATGTAAACCTCCTCGAGCTTGGCTTCCATCGTCTCGGCGTTGGTGACGAAGTAGGGGGACAGGTAGCCCTTGTCGAACTGCATGCCTTCCACCACGTCGAGCGTCGTCTCGATGGACTTGGCCTCCTCGACGGTGATGGTGCCGTCCTTGCCGACCTTGTCCATCGCGTCGGCGATCTTGTCGGCGATGTCGTAGTCCCAGTTCGCCGAGACCGCCGCGACCTGTTTGATTTCCTCCTTGTCCTTCACCTTCTTGGCGATTTTGTCGAGCTGGCCGACCGCGGCTTCCACGGCCTTGCTGATGCCGCGCTGGATGCCGATGGGATTGGCGCCCGAGGTGACGAACTTCAGGCCCTCGCGATAAATCGCCTCGGCCAGAACCGTCGCCGTCGTCGTGCCGTCTCCCGCCGAGTCGCTGGTCTTGCTGGCGACTTCGCGGACCATCTGGGCGCCCATGTTTTCGTAGGGATCTTCCAGCTCGATCTCCTTGGCCACCGTCACGCCGTCCTTGGTGACGGTGGGGGAGCCGAATTTCTTGTCAATGACCACGTTGCGGCCCTTGGGTCCGAGCGTGGCGACGACCGCTTTGGAAAGCTTGGCGACGCCGCGCAGGACCGCCTGCCGCGCCTGTTCGTCGAATACTAGTTGTTTTGCTGCCATAATGTTTTCGTTCGTTGTTGGTTCAATGTTCAGTGTTAATCCAGGACTGCAAGCACGTCGTCGGAGGACAGGATCTTGAATTCCTTGCCGTCAATCTTGATTTCCGTGCCGCCGTATTTGGAGACCAGCACGCGGTCGCCGACCTTGACCTCGAAGGGGACTTTCTTGCCGTTGTCGTCGGTCTTGCCGGTGCCGAGCGCGCGCACGATGCCTTCCTGTGGTTTTTCCTTGGCGGTATCGGGGATGATGATGCCGCCCTTTTTGACTTCCTTTTCTTCAGCCGGTTCGACGAGAAGTCGGTCGCCGATCGGTTTCACGTTTAGTGCCATAGTTGGTTGTTTCCTGTTTTGTTGTTTGGTTTCTCCGAATTTACTCCCGGTCCGCACCCGCGGCGGGAAAATTTACCGTGCGTTTCGGGGAGCGCACGCGTCTCGCGTGCCGTCCGGCGCGTCCCGCGACGGACGTTCGTGGTGCGCGCGAACGAGTCAAATTGTCGGTCGCTCAACTCCGTACGGCTGGCGCGCGGGACGCGCGCGCTCCCCAAACGCAAAACCACCGGCTCGACCAGGATGCGGTCGCCGATCGGTTTCATGTTTAGTGCCATGACTTTTTGTTGTTCCGTTTTTCGCCGAATTGAATTCCCTCCGCGCTCGCGGCGGGAAAATTTCTCAGTTCCAGCGGGACGGGCAATCGCCCAAACAAAACTCATTTCTTTTCATCCACCACTTCCGCGTCAATCACGCCTTCGTCCTTCTTTTTGTCGTCGGACTTCGATTCGCCTTTCGGCTCGCCGCCGGCGGATTTGGATTTCTCGGCCTGCGCTTTCGCGGCGGCAGCCTTGTAAAGCTCCGCGCTGACCGCCTGCCACGCCTCGTTGAGCTTCTCGGCGGCGGATTTGATGGCCGCCGCGGCGCCGCCCTTCAACGCCTCCTTCACGTCCGCCACGGCCTTTTCAATCCTGGCCTTGTCGTCGCCGGAAATCTTGTCGGCGTTCTCCTTGAGCATCTTCTCGGAACGATAGACCGCGTTGTCGGCCTCGTTGCGCGTCTCGACTTCCTCGCGCTGTTTCTTGTCCTCCTCGGCGTGGGCCTCGGCGTCGCGGCGCATCTTTTCGACCTCGTCCTTCGAGAGGCCGCTGCTGGCGGTGATGGTGATCTTCTGCTCCTTGCCGGTGCCGAGGTCCTTGGCGCTCACGTGCAGGATGCCGTTGGCGTCAATGTCGAACGTCACCTCGATCTGCGGCACCCCGCGCGGGGCGGGTGGGAGGTCGGTCAGATGAAACTTGCCGATGGTCTTGTTGTCGCGCGCAAACTGGCGCTCGCCCTGCAGCACGTGGATTTCCACGCCGGGCTGGCTGTCGCTGGCCGTCGAGAAAATCTCCGATTTGCGCGTCGGGATGGTCGTGTTGCGCTCGATGAGCCGGGTGAACACCCCGCCCAGCGTCTCGATGCCCAGCGACAACGGCGTCACGTCCAGCAGCAGCACGTCCTTGACCTCGCCTTTGAGCACGCCGCCCTGGATGCCGGCGCCGACGGCGACGACTTCATCCGGATTCACGCCCTGATGCGGCGGCTTGTTGACGAGCGATTTCGCGACCTCGACGACACGCGGCATGCGCGTCATGCCGCCCACGAGCACCAGTTCGTCAATCTTCGCGGCCTCGATTCCGGCGTCGCCCAAACAGGCCCTGACCGGCTTGATGGTGCGTTCGAACAGATCGTCGCAAAGCTGTTCCATCCTGGCCCGCGTGAGCGTCTGCTGGATGTGCTTGGGTCCGCTGGCGTCGGCGGTGATGAACGGCAGGTTGATTTCGTACTGCTGCGCGGAAGACAGGGCGATTTTCGCCTTTTCGGCTTCTTCCTTGATGCGCTGGAGGGCGTCGGGCTGCTTGCGCAGGTCCATGCCGTGCTCCTTTTTGAATTCGTCGAGGATCCAATCCATGACGCGGCCGTCCCAGTCGTCGCCGCCCAGGTGCGTGTCGCCGTTGGTGGCTTTGACCTCGAACACGCCGTCGCCGATTTCCAGCACGGAAATATCGAACGTGCCGCCACCCAGGTCATAGACGGCAATCTTCTCGTCCTTCTTCTTGTCCAGGCCGTAGGCGAGCGACGCGGCGGTCGGCTCGTTGATGATGCGGAGCACTTCCAGGCCGGCGATGCGGCCGGCGTCCTTGGTGGCCTGGCGTTGCGAGTCGTTGAAGTAGGCCGGCACGGTGATGACGGCCTGCGCGATTTTTTCGCCCAGACGCATTTCGGCGTCGGTTTTGAGCTTGGCGAGAATCATCGCCGAGATTTCCGGCGGCGAAAATTGCTTCGCCTTGCCCTCGACTTCCACTTCCACCGCGGCGTCGCCGTTGGACGCTTTGACGACCTTGTAGGGAACCCGCTTGATTTCCTCGCTCACTTCATCAAATTTGCGGCCCATGAAGCGTTTGATGGAGTAGATGGTGTTGCGCGAGTTGGTGACGGCCTGGCGCTTGGCCGCCTCGCCCACCAGCCGCTCGCCGCTCTTGGTGAACGCCACGACGCTCGGCGTGGTCCGTTTGCCCTCGGAGTTTTCCAGAACCAGCGGCTCCCCCCCTTCCATGACGGCCATGCAGGAGTTCGTGGTTCCCAAATCAATGCCCAAAACTTTTGCCATAAAAAATCTCTCGCTAAATCATTTGGAACAATCTCAAAGCAATGCCGGTGCCAAGCGCCATGAACCTGCAAAGTTCATTGATAACCAATGCAAAATGCGCTTTGGGTGCCGATTCGCGCCAACCCAAATCTGCGCCAACACGTCACACGCGCTCGAAGAATGGCACAGTTGCCCGGCACAGTTGCCAAATGCCGGGAAATTCCGGTGAGAAAGTCCGCTTGACGGTATTTCGCGCAAAATTTATGCTCCATAAGCTGTGGCAAAATGAAGCTTATAATTCCAACCCATTCCCCGGCCGCCACACGCGTTGTCAAAACCGGGTTTCCAGCTTTAGGCGGATGGGCAGGATTTAGCCCAGCGAACTTTCGGCCGGTGGCGGCACCCATCGGATTCCCAAACCCGCTGCGTTCGAGCGCGTGGAGGCTCACGGTGGCTGTGGTGTGCCTCGGAGCAGGCCCTGGATTGGCCGCGGCAACGATTCAGGAAATCTACAGTTTCCCGATGGCTCCCGAAGTTCAATCGAGCCTGGTCGAGGGAAGCGATGGCGCATTCTACGGCACGACCGCCGGAGCGGGGACGAATGGATTAGGCTCGGTATTCCGCGTCACGGCCAACGGAACCTTCACGACGATTGTTTCCTTTGACGGCACAAATGGGGCGATGCCATCAAGGACGCTAGTGGCTGACGGCGACAGCGCTTTTTACGGGACGACTCTCCGCGGCGGCACGAATGATTTCGGCACGATATTTCGCGTCACTGACGACGGAGCATTGACGACCTTGATGGCGTTTGAAACCAACCGCCCCAGCCCAAGCGGATTGTTTCATGGAAACGATGGCGCGCTTTATGGGAATTATTCTTCGGTTCCTGATCCGGGTGTCACGAACGAGACCATTTTCAGGTTCTGCTCCAATCAATTGACCGTCGTGACGTCCTTCACTGTTACGAATCGAGTAACTTGGTACGATGGGATGGTGCAAGGAAAG
>JAGWMQ010000161.1 GCA_028873125.1 Verrucomicrobiota bacterium
CCATCGAGCCGGGCTACTCCCAGTGGCGCAGTCTGACGATTGACACCAACCTGGGGAACTTTGATTTTTATTCCACCGGCAGCAGCCCGCAGGAGTGGCAGGTGAGCGGCATGGGCGGAAGCCTGGGCAACCCCACCAACGTGCTGACGCTCCATTCCAATGTGTTGATGCATATCGTGCATGGCGACACCGCCGCCGGTGACAACGGCTATGCCAAGGTCGTCCACGTCCTGCCCACGGCCGAATTCCGCTACCAGCCCAACGGCGGCGCGGGCGACTACCGCCTGGCCACGAGCTTCGTGCTGGAGGACAATTCGTCGCTGTCGTTTTACAACGGCAACGGCGGCGGCGGCAGCGGGACGGTGGTCAACGGGACCGTCACGCTGAACGGCTTGGCGCATCTCCGGATCGGGGACAGCACCGTCACCTTCAGCAACGTCATCAGCGGCGCCGGCGGCTTTTATTGGGACAGTTACAACAACACCGTGGCCTTCGCCGCCGCCAACACCTACCAGGGCGTCACGGACATCCGCTCCGGCCGGACGCTCGCGCTGATCGGCGACGGCTCGATTTCCGGCAGCACGAACATCAGCCTGGCGGCAAGCGCCACGCTGGATGTCAGCGGCCGCGCCGACCAGACGCTGACGCTGGCCGGCGGCCAGACCTTGCAGGGTAACGGCACCGTCGCCGGCAGCCTGACGGTCGGACCGGGCGCGACGATATCCCCGGGCGGCGCCGGCGCCACCGGCAACTTCACGGTCACCAACGCCGTGGTGCTGTCGGGCACCACCCTGATGGACTTGAACAAGTCCGCGCTGACAAACGACGTGTTGCGCGCGGCCAGCATCGCCTATGGCGGCACCTTGAGCCTGACCAATCTGGCCGGAACGCTGGCGGCAGGCGACAGCTTCCAACTCTTCTCCGCCGGCGGCTACAGCGGCACGTTCGCTGCCATCACGCCCCCCACTCCCGGCGCGGGCCTGGCGTGGGACAGGAGCGGCCTGGCCAACGGCACGCTCAAAGTCGCCTCGGCTTCCGTCCCCACGATTGGCAGCATCACGCTCTCCGGCGGCAATGTCATCCTCAGCGGCGCCAACAACACCGGTTCGAGCGGCAGCTATGAGGTGTTGACGACGACGAATCTGGCGCTGCCGTTGACCAACTGGACGGTGCTGACCAACGGCACGTTTGACGGCAACGGCAATTTTGCCTCCACCAACGCGGCGGGAACCAACGCCCAGCAGTATTACATTCTCCAAGTGCCTTGAAAAATTTATCGCTGATGACCCGGGGCCGGAGACCCATTGGAGACCGCCACGCCGGGCCGTTTTCAAAACCAACGGGCCGACGACGATTGGCCGGCGGATTGGGCTTCACGCTGATCGAGCTGCTGGTGGTCATCGCCATCATCGCCATCCTGGCGGCGCTGCTGTTGCCGGCCCTGTCCAGCGCCAAACTGCGGGCGCAGCAAATCGCCTGCATCAACGACATCAAACAATTGACGCTGGCCGGCGTGATGTATGCCGACGACACCAAGCAGTGGGTCGGGCCGCTCACCGCCGATCCGACCTTGAGCCAGGGCGACTGGATGGGCGCCATGCTGCATTATTACGGCAAGGCGACTAACATCCTGTTTTGTCCCGCCGCGCCCGACCGGGGCAATCCCAACAACCAAGTCAACCCGCCCGGCAAGGCCGACGCCGCCTGGCATTGGACATTGTCCAATCCGGTTTACGTTTCCAGCTACGGGTTCAACAAATGGCTCAACTCCAATCCGAATTTGGCGTTGAACAACGGCTCGGCCCATCCCGACTGGAATTACCGCAGCCCGGCATCGGTGCCCAATCCCACGCTGGTGCCGGTGTTCATGGACGCCGTGTGGATCAATTTCGACCCGTTGGAAACCGACCCGCCGGCTCGCGATCTGTACGACCCGTTGAGCAAGACTTCCAGCGAAGGCATGCCCCGGGTCTGCGTCGCCCGGCACGGCAGCCGGCCGGCCGGCAGCGCGCCACGGAATGTTCCGCCGGGAACCGTGCTGCCGGGCGCCATCAACATGGGATTTGTGGACGGCCACGCCGAACAGGTCAAACTCCAGGACCTGTGGACCTACTCCTGGCACCTCAATTGGAGCATCCCCTCCCCGCGCCCGCCTTGAACTGACTGCGCCGGGCGACGCGGGAAATTTTTCGGAATTCAGGACGGGATGCCAAAGGCCGCGGGGTCAAGGGCGAGCTGGTCATTGACGGTCCCCTGCCATTTCTTCAGTTCCCGGAACAACTCGGCCACGGTGGCCGCATGGCTGGATTCGTCCGCCAGATTTTTCATTTCCCACGGGTCCTTCTGAATGTCGAAGAGCTGGACCCTTTTTACATCGGGATAGAGGATCAACTTGTACTGCTCGGTCCGCACCATGCGCTGGAACCGGCGGTAGGCGGAATAAATGGAATCAATCAGCCGCGCCCGCTCGCCGCGCAAAAGGGGAAGCAGGCTGGGAAACTGGACGGTGGCGGGCGTCGGAATGCCCGCCAGGTCGCACAGCGTCGGAAAAAGACAATGCTGATACATCATCGCGTCCAAGCGGCGCCCGGCGGCGATGCCCGGACCGGCCATGATGAACGGCATCCGCACCGAGCAATCGTAGAGGTTCTGCTTGCCCATCAGCCCGTGCTCGCCCACCGCCAGCCCGTGGTCGCCGGTGACGATGACGCAGGTGTTGTCCGCCTGCCCGGTCCTTCCCAGGGCATCCAAAATGCGGCCCAGTTGCCCGTCCATGAAGGTGATTGACGCGTAGTATTCCCGGCGGTGGACCTGCACGTCGTAGGGCGTGCGCGGAAACGGCGCCAGCATTTCGTCGCGAACATGGAAGTCGCCCTGGTCAAAGGGATGCTGCGGCAGAAAATTCGGCGGCACCTCGATCTTGTCGGCCGGATACCTGTCCACGAATTCCTTCGGCGCCTGCCGGGGATCATGCGGCGAATTCCAAGCCACGTAGAGAAAGAAGGGGCGGTCAGGCCGCGACGCCGTTTGACGGAGCAGCTCCACGGCGCTGTCGGCGTACAGTTCGCAGGAATGCTGGCGCCGCTCGTAATGGGGGCCGGCCTTTTCGGGGCTTGGCCCTTTTTGAGAAATCCAGACGCCGTCGTGCGCCGGATGTTCGATGTCCCAGAGTTTGTTGGGCGTCCAATGCCCGCGATACTTCGGGTCCCACGGCGTCCACGGGTCGCCGGGCCGGGGCCGGTCGTAGGCCAGCCCGTTTTCGGGCGTGGAGGCGTAAAAGCCCGGTCCGATGGTCTTGCCGGTGGTGAAGCTGCGCAGCGCCGTCTGGTCGCCGTTATGCCATTTGCCGACCACATACGTGTCGTAACCGCCCATCTGCAGGGCCTCGCCCAGCAGCGGATGATAGCCGCAATCATTGCCGCCGCAGGTCCAGACGTGGCGGCCCGTGTGCAGCATCGCGCGGCTGGCCACGCACACCGCCCCCGTCCAGGAACCCTGATGAAAGCAGTGCGTGAAGGCGGTGCCGCGGGCGAGCAGCCGGTCAAAGGCCGGCGTCTGCACCTCGCGGTTGTTGAGGGCATGGAGGGTCCGAAAACATTGGTCATCGGCGACCACCACGAGGAAATTGGGCTTGCGGCTTGGGGCGGTCGGTTCGGCGGCGCTCAATTCCGCCGCCGGCGAGAGCAGCGCGGACGCCGACAAGCCGCCCACTGTTTTCAGAAACGCCCGCCGGCCAATGGTCGGACTGGTCATGATTGTGCTGCGTTGATTTGCCGGTTGATTAACACCATCCCTGCCCCCGGTCAATCGGCGAAATGAGAGAAAGCTTCATTTTCACGGAGGGCCTCGATGATTCTCGAATCGCGCATCGTAACCTTGACCCAAGGCTGGCAGGGCGGGTCACTCCGTGCGCGCCGTCTTGGACCCAAGCGTCTCCTTTTCTGTTCGCGGCGCGCAGGGGACTGCGCGCCCTGCCGGGCGGTTTATGGAAAAGACGTCATCCAAGCGCATCGCCGGAGAACGACTCGCATCGAAAACATTCGCGCCGGAAACTCTTTGCTTTAAACTCCGCGCGTGGCCCATCCCTTCGTCCAGTGGATCGAAACCCAGGGCGTCTGGGCGCCCTGGCTCTTCGTCGGGCTTTTCGTGGCCGCGTCGTTTCTGATGATCTGGCGGCTCGAGGCGATGGAGGCGCAGGGATTCGAGGGTACGGTGCTCGGCACGCTGGTCATGCCCTATTGCTCGGGCTTGGGCAACCTGATCTTCGCCTTCCTCCTCGGCCGCAGCGGTGGCAGCGGCGCGGACGTGATGATCAATTCGCTGGTCAACAACGTGACGAACATGACCCTGGTCCTGGGCCTGGCCGCGATTTTCCGGGGCGTCAAAGTGCTGCCGTCCAGGTCCAGAAAGTCCACCGACAAACAGGGCCGGGGCGCGGCCAAGACGCGCGAACTCAACCGTCTTTCCCTGCTGCTCACGCTCACCGCCGTTCTTTTTTTCACCGGCGTGGTCTGGGCGCTCGGACGCAACGGCCGGATCGGCTTCAACGAGGGACTGGTCTTGATCGGACTGTTTCTCTTCTGGCAGTGCATCCATGTCTTCGAAGTCTTGAAGTCGAGTGTGCGCCAGGGCCGGTCGCCCTTCGGCTGGATGCTGCCGTTGGACCTTGCCCTGCTGGCGGTGGGCGCCTACGGCATTTACTTGAGCACCGACTGGCTGGTTCACTGGGTGCAGGCCCGCCACGCCGGTTTCATCAGCGCCCGGTATCTGGGCTGGTTGAGCGGCTGGCTGATGGTGCTGCCCAACGCCCTGCTGGCGCTCTACTACGGCTGGCGCGGCCAGCCGGACACGGTCTATGCCTCGCAGGTCGGCGATTGCCACGTCTCCATCCCGCTGTGTCTGGGCATCTACGCCCTGTACCAGGCCATGCCCATGCCCGCCTTCTTTCAAACCGGAATGCTCCTGCTCCTGGGCGCCACGCTGGCGCATTTCTTCTTCGTCGCCGTCTTCGGGCAATTGCCGCGGGTCGCCGGCTGGTTGCTGGTGGCCGCCTACGGCGTCTTCCTGTGGCGGGGATTGCTGGGATGAAGGCGTGCGGGTTGAACCTGGACCCGCAGATTGACCCGCAGTCAGGGCCGGCTCACGCCGGCGGCCACTATTTTTCAGACACCTCTCAGGCCTCGCCCAGCGGATTGGCGCGGACCTTTTCCGCCAGCTCGGCAAAAGGCACCTGCGCGCCCAGCCAGCGCGGATCCCGGGTGATCGAATCCATGCTTTCGCGCGTGTTGTTGCAAATCAGGTACCGTCCCGTCCCCAACACCATGAACGCCTCGAAGCCCGTGCCCACGCCGTGCCGCGCAAACTCGAAGTCGCCCGCGCCATACTTTGCCGCGCCCAGTTCCGCGCGCAGCGCGCCCAGGTCCTGCGCGAAGTTCTTCTGGAAATCGGCGCGGCGCGGCCCGGTATAGACCAGCACCCGCGGCTGGTTCGCCGCAAAGGACACCACCGCCCATTCGTCAAAAACCGTCCGGCCGTAGCGCGAATCCATCCGGCTCGCGCACGCCTTGATTTCGCCAGCCACTTCGTCCAAAGTCATAACCAATTTCTCAGGAGCAAAACAGGTTCCCGGGCGGCGGACAAGGAAATTAAACCCGAAGACGTCGGTCGAAGAGCCGCGAAATATAAGTCCCGGCAGGGCGGGCAGTCCTCTGCCCGCCGCAAACGCGCCGAACGGCGCGCACGGAGTGGCGCGCTCTACCGAAATGAGGACGCCGCCAAAAATGACTTTCCCGCGCATTTCGTTGATTTTCGCGGAAGCAAATAACCGAAAACCGTGAAACCGACGGACTCCTCGGATGACCGTTCTTCCAGCCATCGCCTCAATTCTTACGGGATGACTTCCGCATCCTGCCTCCCGCCGACGTCGTTTGCCGGCTCGACGACGCCATCTTCCAATGTGCCAATGCCATCTTCCAACCGTCTTTTGTCATCTTCCGGCGTGCCGAGGTCATCTTCCGGTTGGCGGACGCCATCTTCCGAATGGAAGGCGTCATCTACCGGACGGAATCGGTCATTTCCCGACCGGCAGATGTCCTTTTCCAATGGTAAGAAGAGGGCTTCCGGCGCGCAAATGATCATTTTCATTTGAAAAACAGAGAATTCCGAGTAGGCGGCGCCTTTTGCTTCAACTTGTCTGAGCCGAAGCCATGCGGTAGAAAAATGGGTGGCACGGGCAACCTGCCCGTTCTGTCGGGCTACCAGCCCGACAGC
>JAGWMQ010000162.1 GCA_028873125.1 Verrucomicrobiota bacterium
GCAGCCCGTTTTGTGCTCCTCAGAATAATAAGAACGCGAAAACCGGCTCTCGCGCTTCAGCGGCATGAGAATTCCATGCAGCGTCACGGCAGCGGGATATTCTTCGCCAAAACTATTTCTGAATGAATACTTCAGCCGACATTTCATGTTGGATGTTTCTCACCCTTCCTCAGCCGTCCCAATGCCGGACCTTCAGCCGGATGGAGCGGTCCTCGGTTGTTTCTTCCTCGACAACGTTGAAGCCCCGCGCGCGCATTTCATCCATCAACCGTTGATAGACGTATTGCTGCACGACGGCCTGGCTAAGTTCCTCGCCCAGCGCCCGCAATTCCTCCGCGCTGTGGCCGCTGCCGGTCACGCACAGGGAAGCCCTGCCGCGCGCGTCGCGCGAGAAGGTGATGGTCACTCCGGCGCGGGTCACCGAGAGACGCTGCTCGCGGCCCAGTTGGCTGGTGACGACTTCGCTGTTTTCAATTTCCAACTCGACCTTATGTGGAGTTTTTCCCGCGACCGCCGCCGTTTTTTTCAAATCGGCCGCCTCGGCGGCCACCTGATAGCCGAGCGAACCCGCCGCCGCCACCACCGCCGCGCTGAACGCCGGCCAGGCGGCGATCACCACCGGAGCCAAAATGCACACCGCGCTCATACCCTTTCCAAATTTTTGCCCTGCCTCAATTTTGACCGGGCCTTGCGCAATTCGTCACGCGACAAAGGCGAAAATGTGAGACGGTCCCGCCGCCGGGCGCGCAAGCGGCGAATCGTTCTCCAAACCAGTGCCGCGGCAAAAATGACCAAGCCCGGCAGCACATCGGCAAATTGGATTTGCTCGTTGAAGGCACGCGCAATCGCGCCAAACAGCAGTCCCAAGACAATCAATCCGACGAACCCTGCCAGCGTGACCATAAAAAGCGCCGCGTAGCGCCGGTCTTTGGCTTGATCATACAGACGGTTCCAGAATGAATTCAGGTTGGACAGCTCCGTCCTCGTGCCGGTTCGCCTTACAACTCCATCCGCCGCATGGCGCCGGGCTTTTGGATTTCGCGCGGGATACTGGCGTTGCGGGCGCGGCCCTCGGCCCAATTGCGCAGCCGGGCGATTTGTTCGTCCATCGTCCGGGCCAGCGGCACGGTCTGTGACAACGCGCTCTGAATGTGGGCGGCGGTCAATTCCTGTTTGGCGTAAAACGCGTCGTAGAGCGCGCTGTTGATGGCCTCCTCGATTTCCGCGCCGCTGAAATCCCGGCTGGCTTCGGCCAGCGTCCCGAGATCGAACTTTTCCGGATCGCGTCCGCGTTTGGCCAGGTGGATCCGGAAGATTTCCTGGCGCTCTTCCTGGCTCGGCAGGTCCACGAAGAAAATTTCGTCCAGCCGGCCCTTGCGCAGCAGCTCGGGCGGCAATTGTGAAATGTCGTTGGCCGTGGCCACCACGAACACCGGCGCGGTCTTTTCCGAAAGCCACGTCAGAAAGGTCCCGAACACGCGCGCGGTGGTCCCGCCGTCCGTGGCGCCGGAGCCTTGCGAGCCGGCGAAGGCCTTGTCAATCTCGTCCACCCACAAAATCGCCGGCGCGACCGACTCGGCGACGGCGATGGCGCGGCGGACGTTTTCTTCCGAGGAGCCGACCAGACTGCCGAACATGCGGCCCATGTCGAAGCGGAGCAGGGGCAGTTGCCACTGGTTGGAGACGCCCTTGGCGCAGAGGCTCTTGCCGCAGCCCTGCACGCCGAGCATCAGGATGCCCTTGGGCGCGGGCAGGCCAAAGGCGCGCGCCTCGCTGGTGAAGGCCACCGCGCGCTTGTTCAGCCAGTCCTTCAGCACGGCCAGACCGCCCACGTTGGCGAAATTCTCGTCCGTCGCGTAATACTCCAGCAGGCCGCTCTTGCGGATGATCTGCTGTTTCTCGGCAAACACCTCGTTGACGTCCCCGCCGCTCAGGCGCTCGTCCTTGACGATGATCTTGGCGAAGACGTTCTCGGCCTCGCCGAGCGTCAGGCCCAGCGCGGCCTGGAGCAGCCGCTCGCGGCCGGCGTCGTCCAGGTCAATCTTCACCTGGGCGAACTGCCGCACGTCGGCGATGATTTTGTCGAGCAACGCGCCCAGGTCGTCGCGCGAGGGCAGCGGATAATTGAGGACGGTGATTTCCTTTTCGAGTTCGGTCGGGATTTCCATCACGGGCGCGACCAGCACGATGGTCTTGAAACTGTTCTTCAAATGCAGCGCGATTTCCTTGAGCTTGCGGATGATGGCGAAGTTGTTTTTGGTCAGGAACGGATGAAAATCCTTGAAGATGAAGATCGCCGGCTCGACCTGTTCGATGACCTGGTCCAGCGCCGCCAGCGGGTCCTTGGTGGCGGCGTTGCGATGCTTCTGGGATTGGATCGAGGTGCCCGCGGGCACGACGCCGGTGCTGTAACTCCACTCGAACACCTTTTTCTGCCGCTTGTTGGCGATTTCGACGACGACGTTCTGCACCCGCATCTCCTCGCTGGAAATGATGTAGAGAATCGGGTAGCGCGCCCGAATGAGCGTTTCAAGTTCGGCTTGGAAGTTCATGGCGCCTGGGAGCGATGCCTGATGGACGATACGGAGCGTGCCAGTCGCCGGCCCCCCGCGCGTCGGCGCATTCCTTTGTCATCGGGATTTAATTCTGACAACAACCGGGCCATGGCCGGCGTGAGATTTTGCGCCAGAACCCGGCCATCGGGCAAAATCAGCAATTCACTGCTCAACGGTTTTGATTCGCCGGTCTTCAGGGTTGCGTGCCGGATTGTCTTCATGCAATCAAATTTAATCCCAGTCCTTCGGCAATTTCAAGCGCCCGGGCGGTTTCCCGGGCCGTTACGGTTCCGCGCAGTTCGGGATGCCGCGCCGCGCGCCACGCCGGCCAGAAGCCGGCACGCAAATTCACCTTGACGCGCGGCAGGTTTTCCGCGAGCCATCCGGCGACCGGCTTCCAGCAACAGTCCAGGTGCCCCGGCATGAGCAAATGGCGCACGATCAATTCGCTGTGCCCGTCCGCCCAGAGCAGGTTCTCGCGGACGACGCCGACGTAATCCGGGGTTCCCGCCAGGCGCCGCGCGCAGGCGTCGTTGCCAAACTTGAAATCCGCCAGCCAGACCTCGAACAGGCCGTCGAGCAAGGCCCGCGCCTGCGCCGAGCCGTGCGCGTTGGTTTTCCACACCAGCTTTGCCCCATCCGGCAGACCGGCGACAATTTCCAGCGCCGTCGGCAGATGGATCGTCGGCTCGCCGCCGAGGATCATCACCGTCCGCGCGCCGGCGGCCAGGGCCGCCTCCGCGCGCGCCGCCAGCAGGGCCGGCTGGACCCTTTCGCCCGCGCGCGGATTCCAGCTTTCCCTGCCGGTGATGCAAAAATCGCAGCGCAGATCGCACCCGCTCAGGGCGATGGCAAACGTCGGAATCAATTCCAGCTCGTCCGACACTTCCACCTGGGCCGAGAAAATTCCGGCATCGGCCCCCGCGTGACACAGGCCCCGTTCACCCGCGAGCCGGTTGACGCCGCACTCGTGCGCGCACAACCGGCAGTCGGCCAGCATGGCTCGCGCGAGGCGCGCGCGTCCCCGCGCCACGGCCGGACGGCCGGAGGCGCGCTGACGGCGGGCAAGGGGTTCCAGGCAGATCATAACTCCAGCCGGCTCATCCGCTCCGATTTGACGATCCAGCTTTCGCGCCGCAGGAGCAGTTTGAGGCGCAGCCACAAGTAACCCAGGGCGATGGCCCCGCCGGAAAGCAGGATGACGGCCTGGACCAGCCCGGCGGAAAGCAGGATCATCAAAAAACTGGCCGCTGCAGCCAGGAGGGCGGCCTGCCGGGCGGTCATCTCGCCGAAGCCGAAGGAAACCTTTTCCCGGCCGGCCAGCCAGCCCCAGGCGGCCAGCAGGCCAAAGACCAGCGGCGCCGCACCCGAGAGAGACAGGGCATCGAACGGCTGCAAAAGCACCTTGACCAATCCGGCCCCGACGGCGGCCACCCCGCAGCAGGTCCACAACTGGCCGCGTGACCAGTGGCGTTCCAGCCATCTTCCCAGCATGATGATCAGGATGCCGTTGATGAAAAAATCCAGCGGCGAGACCGGCAGCAGCGGATACGTGATGATCCGCCAGACCTGCCCCCTCCAAAAATCCGCGCCGCTCAGTGCCAGCCATCCGCGCAGGTTGCAAGCGTGCGTGAAACGGTCGCCGAGATCGGCTGCGTACGCCGCCGCCAAAACACACAGCACCCCGCGCACGCCCGGCGTGAGCCAGGCGCAGAAGGTGTTCCAGAACCGTTTCATCGGGTCAAAGGCCGAGCAGACTTTTCCACCAGGACTGCGGCAGGGGCTGCGTTTGGCCGATGGATTTTTCCAGCCGGCGGGCGATGCCGGGGGGGACAGTCGTTTGCGCGGCGTCGTGCCGCAGCAATTCCTCCACCGTCGCAAACTCCCGGCTGGCGGTCTGGCGGGCCTGGTTTTCGGCAACGGTCTGCTGTTGCTCCTGTTCGCTGTGCAATCGGGTCCGGTGTTTCATACGTCATTCGGTTTTTTGGAAAAGGGCGGCAAACAGCTTCCGGGCGCGGTGCAACTTGCCGCGCACGGCGTCGCACGTCTGTTCGGTCAGCGCGCCGACCTCTTCGTAACTTAATTCCTCGTCGGCGACGAGCAACAGCAGGAGGCGGTATTCCTCCGGCAGGGCGTCCAGGACGGTCTGGATGCGCCGGCCCAGTTCCTTGATTTCCAGGACGCGCAGCGGCGAGTCGCCCGGGGCGGCCGTGTGGTCCCAAACGGCCTCGTCGGCGCCGGACAGAACGTGGCGCTGATGCCAGGTGACTTGAAGATTGCGGCAGTGATTGATGGCGATGCGATACAGCCAGGTGCGCACCGCCGCCTGGCCGCGGAACTGATCCAGCTTGCGGAAGGCCTTGAGAAAGACGTCGTGCGTGGCGTCCTCGGCCTTTTGCGGATCCCCCAGCAGGCGCAGCGCCAGGTAATAAATGGCCCGGCTGTGCTCCTGATACACCTGCGCAAAATCAGGCGCCAGCGACCGGGTCTCCGGGCGTTCTTCGTCAAGCAAGGGTTCGTCCACGGGCGATTTCACCATCCATTAGACCGCCCCAAAACGATTCCGTCACGCAAAATAACCGGGCGCGTAATGCGTTGAAGGGTTGAAGCGTAGAAGCGGCTGAAATTGAAACTGGTTCAACGCTTTAACGCTTCAACGATCTCATCCATAACGAAACGGCCGGGCCATCGGGAAGGTGTCCGGCAGATGGCGGATTTCCCGCACGCCGCCGCCGGCCAGCAGAACTTCCACGATGTCGAACCGGATTTTCACCGGCGGGTTGTTCAACAGGCGCAGGTAATCCAGGGCGCATCGCGACAGGCGCCAGCGCCGCGCCGCATCCACCGCCGCCGCCGGACGCGTCCATTCCTCCGAGGACCGCGCCTTGACCTCGACGAAGGCCAGGCAGTCGCCGTCGCGGAAGATCAGGTCAATCTCGCCGCGTGGGGAACGGAAATTGGCGGCCAGAAACTTCAGCCCGCGCCGCTTGAGAAACGTTTTGGCGGCCCGCTCGCCGAGCCGACCGTGGCGCAAATGCTCCGGCTTTTCGTTGCCAGTGAACTTGGCCTTTAGTTTCTCAAGCAAGCTCATGGGGATGAAGAAATTCCAAGCGCCAAGTTCCAAGTTCCAAAGAAGCACCAAGTTCAAATTCCAAAACAACCCGGCGCGCCATTTTGAGAGCATGAGGCTTGGAATTTCTTTGGAGCTTGGTGTTCATGCCCACTCGGGTTCATTCGTGGCTAAAGAAGCTCCCGCGCCGGCGGCTTCAGCGGCGCGAAGCTTTTGCGGTGAATCGGGCAGGCGCCGAATTTTTCAATCGCCGCGAGATGCCGCGCTGTGCCGTAGCCCTTGTGTTGCGCAAAACCATACCCGGGAAACTGGCGGTCGAACTCCCGCATCAGCCGGTCACGGGTGACCTTGGCCAGCACGCTGGCGGCGGCGATGGAATAACTGCGGGCGTCGCCGCGCACGAGGGCCGTCTGTGGCACGCGGATCGTTTTGACGCCGCGGCCGTCCACCAGGACGTGCTGTGGCGGGGGATTCAATTTGGCCAGCGCAGCGTTCATCGCACGATGCGTCGCCTGCAAAATGTTGGTCTCGTCAATTTGCGCGGCGTCCATTTGCGCGACGGCAAATTC
>JAGWMQ010000163.1 GCA_028873125.1 Verrucomicrobiota bacterium
ACGCCTGTTCCATGGTGATCCGGGAACGGATGTCCCGGAAATCAACGAACGGTTTCTTGGGCATGGGAATTCTCCTTTCAAGGTTCAAGGTAGTTCACTGTGCGGTTCGGGAATCGAACCGCGTCTGATGGGGAATCATACCATGCCGGAGCGAACCGGCCGTTGTGGAAAACTCGCCAGAGAGTTAACCTAACTTCCTTTCAGATCGATCGAAAAGCCCGAAAAAGCGGGGTGATCCCGCTTTTGTCGGGCTACAGAGCTACGGGCGGGGCGGCGCGGCAAAGAGCGGCGCCAGGCCCAGTTTCAATAATTGGTCGTTCAGATTCATTGGGATGTGAGTCATGAGCGTATGCCGGACGGTCTGGCCGAGTTTCAACACGCCCAACCGAATGGTTTGCAGGTGGCGCAGAAGGCGCGGCACTTCCTGGCTCTGGCCTTTGGCGCGCCATTGGGATCCCAAACGCGCGCTCAACCAGTAAGCCAGGAAACACAGGCGCACGTGGTTGACCACCCGATCCGGCCGATGGTGAAAAACGGGGCGCACTTCCAGGCAACTCTTGAGTTCGCAGAAGGCTTCCTCGACTTCGAGCAATCCTTTGTAATGAGCCAGGACCTGCTGGCCCGTGCAGCGTTCCGCCGGTTCATTGGTGTGCAGCAAATACCATCCGTCTTGTTGGGCCTCCCGGGCAATGAGTTCTTCCTTGCGTTGCCACTGCAACTGACCTGTGGCTTGAACCTGATAGGTAAAATACTTGTGGGCTTTGAGCCGTTGCAGCGTGCGGCCCACTTGGCTGGCGAGCTTCTGCGGATCCACTTTCTTGCGGGGAATGGCCGCTAATCGCTTCAGCTCCGCTTCGGCTTTGACCAGCCGGCTCCTGCGACGGTCCTGGTCGCGCTGTTGACGCCAGGGACCGCCGGCAATCACATAACGCTTGCCCTGATGGGTGATCTCCAGCAGACGCGGGCGATCCCCCAACTCCAACTGTTTTTCCAGCGCCAGTTCCCCCACCAGGGTTTGCAGCGCGGCCGCCGAGAGCCTCGTCACATAGCCCAGCTTGGCTTGGGTCATCGCCTCCAGATTGAGGCGGCTGCTCATGCCCCCGTCAAAAACAAAGGTCGCCTCCCGGATCCCAAAGCGGCGCCGCAGGGTCTTCAAGAGACCTTGCAGCGTCCGGGTGTCGTGGCGGTTGCCCCGCAGAATCGAAACGTGCAGAGGCAACCCCTCGGTATCCGTCGCCACCGCCAGAATGATTTGCGGCCGGTCGGCGCGGTGATCCCGGCTGTGGCCATATTGAGCCAGAGGCTCCGGCCCTTTGCCCTCAAAGTAAACGCCGGTCAGATCGTAGAGCACCAGACGGACGGCTTGGGGAAAGGCCCGCTGGTAGAGTTGCTTTTCCAATCCCACCCAATGACCGTTGAGCTGATCCATCGCGCGGTAAATGTCGTCCTCATTAAAGGACTCGTCGGCCTTCAGTCCACAGGCTTGCGCCAGCCAGGTGCCCTGGGCTTTCTGCGCCAGCGAGAACTGGGCGCAGGGAAAGAGCAGGCGGCTGTAAATCGTGGCTTGAAGCAATCCGCGCTGGCGGGGCGAGCCGATGCCCGCAAAGAGTTCGGCCAGGCCAAATCGCGACCAGGCGTCGTTCAGGACGGCCAGTCCCCCGTAGTCCAAGGCCTCTTCCAGTTGCAAATCGGCGGCGGGCAACAAGCGCTGGCCCTTGAGGGAGGCGGCGATGATCTGGCGCGTCTCGGCGGGCAGGTCGGTGATGTTGCAGACGGTGCGCGAGCGCGGGCCCTGGTCGGTGCGAAAGGACTCGCGCACCAGGTAGGAAACGTAGGTCTTGCCATTGCGTCGGGCGGATTGGGTGGTTTGAACGAACACGGGCTACATCCTGGCCCATCAACGATTCGCATTCAACAACTATTTTGCAAATAATGTCATTATTACTTGCTACATCTTTTCGCCAAACCCCTCTAAATGCAATGTCTTGTCCCATTTCTTCAGGAAGTTAGGTTAGGACGGGTTGAACGAGTTGGAGCGGGAGCAGAACGCTCCCGCAGACGAGTGCGCCACCAGGGCGCACAACCAAACACTTGGGAGCTTTTGCTTGCCTCCGGGAATCCAGCCTGCCCCTGCACCCTTTGGGCGGGACTCCTCCAGCCGCAAAACGTCCCAAGACTTTGGCCTGCTGGAATGAGCGGGCGAGCCGACGCGGGCAATGGCTCAACCGCATTTGCCGCGTCCGCTCGCAAAGATCCGCTCCGGCAATGGCGCGGTCTTGCGCCGTGCCATGAAATAGGAGCCGATGACCAGAACAGCGGCGAGTGCCTGCGCGCCCACGGTCTCGACGGTCGGAAACACGGAAAACCACAGGCCGGCCCACGCGGGAATCTTCAGGCCGCCGATGAGCGTGGTGGGAATCCAACCGGCCAGTTGCATTTCCTGCGCCTGTTCACCCACCATGACCAGCAGCACAACGCCGAGCAGCACGCCGGTGACCACTAGCATTTTCCGATACGGCAGCCGGCGATGCGCGACGAAGGTCAGCATGGCCACGATGCCCGAGAAAAACAGCCCCAGCGCCACGCCCTCCAGAATAATTTTGCCGCCCATCTGCAGATAATAAGTTTGGAGGAAGATCACCACCTCGAAGCCTTCGCGGTAGAGCGAGGCGAAGCCGAGCAGGCCAAGCCCCCAAGCGAGCCGGCGCCGCGAAATTTCCGCGTCGCGCGCGCCGGCCAGCAGCGCCTTTTTCCGGCGGTTGTGCATGGTGACCCAGCCGCCCCAATAGACTTTGTGAAAGAACCAGTTCATCACCACTAGCAACACGACCACCGCCAGCAGGCCGGTGGCCGCCTGAAGGTCAAGGGCCGGGACGCTCCGTCCCAAGTCCCGCACGAGGCCGACGGCGACAAACCAGGTCGCCAGGGTGGCGACAAACGCGGCGCCCGCGCCTGCGGCAATGGGCCGCTGATGCGGCTGGTTTTTTCCCACCATGCTGGCGGTGATGGCCGCCAGCACCAGCACGCACTCGAGGCCTTCGCGAAAGACCAGCACCGCGATGTCCAGCACCGCCACGCCCGGGCTGGTGCGCGGCAGGGCCGGATTGGGCGCGCCATGGGCCGTGACGCCCTGCCAGACCAGCAGTCCGACCACGCCCAACGCGGCCAACAGCAGCAGGACTTGGAACGCCGGCCGTCCGGAGCGGCCCACAGAGAAGGCCTCCCCGCGCATGGAACAAGCGGCTTCAGTCATGTCGGTTCAAAATGTTCAAATTTTGAAAAGTAGCAGGAATGACCTGGACCGGCTTGCGACGAGTTGCGGAAAATTAGCCCGGAATTGCTGCGGTGGGAAAGTTGAGCAGCCACGGGTGCGGCAAGATCAGCCGCACGTCGGTTTCCGGCTGTCCGACGTCCGTCGCCGGTCGCGTTAAAAACGATCGGCTGCAGTTTTTCCTTCCCTTTCGCCGCCCGTCCGTGTTCAATCTTCCGCCGTTTTGCGGCACGCTGCCGACGAGGGATTTGGCAGTCGCACGCGATCGTTGCAAGATGCCCAGGCGCACCGACATTCACAGCGTCCTCATCATTGGCGCCGGCCCGATCATCATCGGCCAGGCGTGCGAGTTCGATTATTCCGGCACCCAGGCCTGCAAGGCCCTCAAGGAGGAAGGCTACCGCGTCGTGCTCGTCAACTCCAACCCGGCCACCATCATGACCGACCCGGAATTTGCCGACCGCACCTACATCGAGCCGATCACACCGGAGTGTGTCGAAAAAATCATCGTGCGCGAACTGGAGGAAATGAAACATCCGGAGCGCGCGCGCGCCTCGCGCGCCGTCGAGGACGCCTCGCCTCCGACTTCTGCAGCGCCGCACAAGTTGGTGTTGCTCCCGACGCTGGGCGGCCAGACGGCGTTGAACACCGCCATGGCCCTCCATCGCTCCGGCTTCCTGAAACAGCACGGCGTGGAGATGATCGGCGCCAACGCCCAAGCCATCCACAAAGGCGAGGACCGGCAGGCGTTCAAGGACTTGATGCTCTCCATCGGCCTCGACGTGCCCGTCAGCGGCACCGCGCACAACATCGCCGAGGCCCGCGCCGTGGCCGAAAATATCGGCCGGTTTCCCGTCATCATCCGGCCGGCGTTCACGCTGGGCGGCACCGGCGGCGGCATCGCCTACAACCGCGACGAATTTGAAGAACTCGCCAAGCGCGGCATGGAGCTTTCGCCCGTCTCGGAAATCCTCATCGAGGAATCCCTGCTCGGCTGGAAGGAATACGAAATGGAGGTCATGCGCGACAAGGCCGACAACTGCGTCATCATCTGCTCCATCGAAAACTTCGACCCGATGGGCGTCCACACCGGCGACTCCATCACCGTCGCCCCAATCCAGACGCTGACCGACAAGGAATACCAGATCATGCGCGACCAGAGCTTCGCCGTGATCCGTGCTGTGGGCGTGGAGACGGGCGGCTCGAACATCCAGTTCGCCGTCAACCCGGACAACGGCCGCATGGTCATCATCGAGATGAACCCGCGCGTTAGCCGCAGCTCCGCGTTGGCGTCCAAGGCCACCGGCTTTCCCATCGCCAAGATCGCCGCCAAACTCGCCGTCGGCTATCTGCTCGACGAAATCCGCAACGACATCACGCGCGAAACGCCCGCCAGCTTCGAGCCGACGATTGATTACGTCGTCACCAAAATACCGCGCTTTGCCTTCGAGAAATTCCCGCAGGCCGACCCGACGCTGACGACGCAGATGAAAAGCGTCGGCGAGGCGATGGCCATCGGCCGCACGTTCAAGGAATCGCTGCAGAAATGCCTGCGCTCGCTGGAGATTGGCCGCAGCGGCCTGGGCGGCGACGGCAAGCCCTGGCGCATCGGCACGGAAGTCTATGGCGACCGCGACCTCCTGCCGCGCGACGTCATCAGCCGCAAATTGAGCGTGCCCAACGCCGAGCGCATCTTCTTCATCCGGCACGCCCTCCGCGCCGGCTTCACCATCGAGGAGATTTTCAACCTCACGAAGATTGACCGCTGGTTTCTGGTGCAGATCAAGGAGATTGTGGATTTCGAAGAAGAACTGGCGGGAGCGAAGAATTAAAATCGTCGCCGATTCAATATCAATAAAAGCGTTGCATGTAACTACCATAAAATGGCAGTTACTTCTACAGCGCATGGGGCAACGATTCAAAAACATTTATTTCGCCGATTTTCCCGGCGATTCCGCGCGCGAGCGCAACCTGACTTTGGCCTTTGGCGACAAGGACGCGGAACTTTACCAGGCAATCAAGCCGTTAAGCAGCCACGAGATTCGTGAGCGGCTGGGCCATGCGGGCCATCAATCGCTGATCGAAAGTGCGCGCCGCGAAAACCTCCCATTAAACACCTATTGCCTTCGGTTGCTGCGTGACTCGCAAGCGGCGTTGTCGCCGGGGTCGAACGGGGAATTGATTCCAGATCCAAACGCCGCAACGCGACCGCTGATTGATCCCATTCAAGCCACATTTCGAGGCGGACACGCCGAACCATTGCACGATTGGTATCCATTTCTGGAGGGTTATTCCCCTCGATTTGTCGAACAGGTTTTGCAGGAATTCGCGCCGAATTGCGAGCGCGTGCTGGATCCGTTTGCCGGGACCGGGACAACGCCGCTGACCGCGGTCAGGCTTGGACGCGAGGCGTTCTTTTGCGAATTGAATCCGCTTCTGCAATTACTCCGTTCGCGCCAACGGGACCGGCGGAATATCGCCCGCTGCTGCCACGACTGCGTGAAAAAGCAGCGCGCAGCTTGGAAACAGCTCGCAGCGGTCAATTTCAGCCTGGCAAGATTTTTTGTCAGGATGCAACAGCGTGGTGGCCGCGAGAAGTGTGTGACTTGGATGCGATTATTACATCGCCGCCATTCTTCAACAGCACCCGATTTTATCTGGCGAACTGGATGCGCCTTTGGTTTTGCGGTTGGGAAGCAAATGATTTCCGCATCCAGCCGTTGGCGTTCGTGGACGGTATCCGTATTACTAACCCCGGCTCGTCGTCGGTGGCGACGGGGATAGACTGGCGGGATGTCAGGATTTTTTCTGGTGCGCCGATTGCCAGGCGGTCGGCGTCAACTCCGCCACGCGCGTAATGGGCCAGTCGCCCAGTCGTGGCAATA
>JAGWMQ010000025.1 GCA_028873125.1 Verrucomicrobiota bacterium
AGTTCCTGGACCTTTCGGCCGCCGAATTCCATTTCCACTTTGATTTGCTTTCCCGCGGTGGCCATTTTCAGGACCCTGGCCTTGAGCCGGATTTCCTTGAACGTCTTGTTCGCCCTGGCGACGACGTAACGCGCCAGGTCGGGATCGGCCCCGGTCAGCACCGCGTCCAGCGCCTCGGCCAGGACGATCCGGCTGCCGAGCGCGGCATACACGGTGCCCAGTTCCATGCCGATGTAGCCGCCGCCGACCACGAGCAGGTTTTCAGGCACGTTCGGGATTTCCAGCGCCTCGGTGGAGGTCATCACGCGCGGGTTGCCCAGATCAAAGGCCTTGGGCATCGCGGCCAGCGAGCCGACCGCCAGGATGGCCCGTTCGAATTCAATGAACTGCTGGCCCTGGTCGGTTTCCACGCGCAGCGTCTTCGAGTCCTCCAAGTAGCCGCGCCCCCGCACCACCTGGACTCCGCGCATCTGGGCCAGCGACGCCACGCCGCCGCCGAGCTTCTCCAGAATGGACTCCTTCCATGCGCGCAACTTGTCCAAATCCACCGTCGGTTCGGCGAAGGCGATGCCGCGATGGGCCGATTCGCGGGCCGCGCTGATTTGATGGGTCGCGTAGAGCAGCGCCTTGGACGGGATGCAGCCGCGGTTGAGGCAGACGCCGCCCAGCCGTTTCTCGCGCTCGACCAGGATGACCTTTTTGCCCAGGTCCGCCGCGTAGAACGCCGCCGCGTAGCCGCCCGGCCCCGCGCCGACGACGACGATTTCGGTTTTCATCGAATCCATAATCAAATTTTCAGCGCCGCTTCCTTGAAATTCTCCAGGGCCGCGACCAGGTCCACGGCAAACCGCGCCGCTTCGCCGCCGTCAATCACGCGATGGTCATAGCTCAGGGCCAGCGGCGTCATCAGGCGCGCCACCACCTTGCCTTCTCGGACGACAGGCTTGAGCGCGCCCCGGCCCAAACCGAGGATCGCCACTTCGGGCAGGTTGACGATGGGCGTGAAATGCCCGCCACCAATCGCCCCCTGATTGGAAACCGTGAACGAGCCGCCCTTCATTTCGTCCGCGGAAATCTTCCGGTCACGCGCCCTGGCCGCGAGTTGTTCCAGTTCCTTCGCCAGATCCAAAACGGACTTTTTGTCCACGTCGCGGATCACCGGCACGAGCAGCCCCTGCTCGCTGTCCACCGCGATGCCGATGTGAAAAAATTCCTTGAGGACGATGTCCCCGGCCGCCTCATCCAGGCTGGCGTTGAAAATCGGATGCCGCTGCAACGTCTCCACCAGCGCCTTGAGCACCAGCGGCGTGAGCGTCAGCCGCGCGCCCTTCTTTTCATATCTGGCCCCGAATTTCTTGCGCAAGGCGTTCAACCGCGTGAAATCCGCATCGTCGAACTGCGTCACGCGCGGCACGGCGTTCCAGCTCTCGGCCATCCGCCGGGCGATGACCTGGCGCAGAGGCGTCAGCGGCTTTCTCACCACCGGCCCCCATTGTGAAAAATCCACCGGCACGGCGACCGGCTTGGCAGGCGCGGTTGCGGCGGCACCCCGGACCCTGGCCGCGGCGGTGATGAGCCGTTGAACGTAAGCACGCAAATCGCCGATGACGATGCGTCCGCCCCGCTCGCTGCCGCGGATGGTGCGCAAATCAATCCCCAGTTCGCGCGCGATTTTGCGGATGGACGGCGCGGCGGCGGGCGGGACGGTTGAAACGGGTTGTTCCTCCTGGTTCTCGATGTTCTCGGTAGGGCGCGTCACTCCGTGCGCGCCGGCCGCGGGCAGCGGACTGCCCGCCCTACCAGTCGCCGCCCGTGCCGGCGCGCCGCCGCCGCCGGTTTCATTCAGAGAGAGGATGCACTGTCCGACACTGATGCGCTCGCCGGCCTTCACGAAAATTTTCGTGACAACCCCCGACGCCGTGGAGGGGATCGAAGCCACGGCCTTTTCATTTTCCAGCTCCAGGATGGCCTGGTCCTTGGCGACCGTGTCGCCTTCCTGCACGAAAAGGTTG
Organism: Verrucomicrobiota bacterium; assembly: GCA_028873125.1. GTDB lineage: Bacteria > Verrucomicrobiota > Verrucomicrobiia > Limisphaerales > UBA11358 > UBA11358. The sequence goes on from JAGWMQ010000025.1 coordinate 2,013, forward strand.
ACCACCACGCCCGAATCGGCCCCTTCGCCCAGCTTGGGAAGTTTCACGTCCATACAATCAACAAACGGACAGCATGAAGAAAATTGCCGCCGCTTTCCAGAAATTTATTTCCGGATTTCAGCGCTGCGGCCGTGGGCGTTCAAGCCCTCGAGTTCGGAGAATTGTTTCACCGCCGGCAGAGCCTTCCGGAGCGCGGCGCGGTTGTATTCCACCACGCTGGTGCGGCGTTGAAACTGGTCCGCCGTCAGCCCCGCGAAGGACCTGCCCGCGCCGCCGGTGGGCAGCGTGTGGCTCGGCCCGGCCACGTAGTCGCCCAGCACCGTCGGCGACCACGCGCCGAGGAAGATGGCCCCCGCCGTCAACACGCCTTCGGACACCGCGTGTGGACGGCGCGTGAGGATTTCACAATGCTCCGGGGCAAGCCGGTTGGCCAGCGCCACCCCATCCTCCAGGGATCTGACCTGGATCAACCAGCCGTTGATCTCGAGGGCCCGTCGGATGAATTCCTGGCGCGCCAAGTCCGGCAGTTGCCGGGCCATCTCCCGCTCCACCCCCTTCAAAATTTTGGCCGAGGTCGTCACCAGCCAGACGCGCTCGTGGCCCGAACCGTGCTCGGCCTGCGCCAGCATGTCCGCGGCGATGAATTTCGGGTTGGCCGTTTCATCGGCCAGCACGAGCAGTTCGCTCGGCCCGGGCAGGAGATCAATCGCCACGCGGCCGACCAGCAACCGCTTGGCGGTGACCACGTAGGCGTTGCCCGGCCCGAAGATCTTCTGGACGCGGCGGATGGAACGGGTGCCGAAGGCCATCGCCGCGACCGCTTGCGCGCCGCCCACCCGGTAAATTTCCGTCGCGCCCGCCGCCCGCGTCGCAAAGAGCAGGGCGGAATTGATGGAGCCGTCCCGGCCGCACGGCGTGCAGACGACGATTTCCGGACAACCCGCCACCTTCGCCAGTGTGACGGTCATCAAGGCCGTGGAGAGGAGCGGCGCGGTCCCGCCGGGGACGTAAATGCCCACGCGCTGAAACGGATCGAATTTCTCGCCGACGCTGGCGCCGTGCGAGTTTTTGGTCCGCCAGTTTCTGCGCAGGGACTTCCGGGCGAAGGCGGCGATGTTTTTTCCCGCCTCGGCGACGGCGGCCCGGAGCGGGCCGTCGGCCTTGAGCGATGCGGCCATCAATTCGGCGCGTGTGACGGCCAGTTGTTCGGCGGCAAGTGTTGCGCCGTCAAATTTCCCGGCAAACTCAAGCAGCGCGTCATCGCCCCGGGCCTGCACGGCGTCCACGATCGCGCGAGTGCGCTGCTCGATTTCGGGATCAAACAGGCTCGACGCGCCGGCGGCTTCACGGAGTTTTTCAGAGAAATCGGCGTCGCTGTGGCGCAGGATTTTCATTGGTCCATTGGCAACAAGAAATTGGCGCGCGTCCTTTCGTTTGCCCGCCAATCGTAAAGGGCGATTCGCAAATCACAAAGGGAATTTCACAATCGCGGCGGAAGCGGCGGGCACTTTCAGGACGCAACGCCCGGCCTCGCTGGATCCGACTGCCTTCCATTTTCCGTGCCACGAACCGTCGTCGCCAATGGTGGCGCCGCCCAGCGTTACGCCGGTCTTGACCGCCACGTCGCCTACCGGCGCTGTCAAAAAGATCACCCGTCCACGGCGGGAAATTCCGTCGGCGATGATCGTCACGTCCGCGTCCCGCGCGTCCGGGCCGTGTTCCTTGTTGATCAGGGTCACCCAGAGCGTTCCCGCACCGCGAACGGCGTAGGCGGTCAGGTTGAGGTTGTCCGCGTTGGACAGGGTCGCGGGTAGCGCGTAACCGTGGCCGCCCAGGTCAAACGCCTTGATGCCGTAGCCGATCGGATGGACGTCGTAGCCGCGGGGCGAAGTCCAGAACGCGGCGTAACGGCAGGGCTTGTTCATGTCGGCGGCGGCCACCCGGTCGCCGGTGTGAAAATTGACGCCGCCGGCGCCGCGCGCCGCCCACCAGCGCATGAAATCCAGCGCCCACAACGCCGAAGCAAAAGTGTCGCTGACGTTCTCGGCGCCGCCGTTGTAAAAGCTGTTCGCCTCGTCAAAGCGAAACGGCAGGCCGTTGGATTGCGCAGCCGCGCCAAAGATCCGGTAAAATTTTCCGTAGTGAGCGAGCCACGCGGCCGACAGCATTTTGTCGCGCGCGACGGCGAAGTTGGTGGCGCGCGCGCCGTTGCCGCCGGGGTAATCGTGCTGCGTGATCCAAACGATCAGCCCCGACTTTCCGAAATCTTCAGCGAACCGCGGCGACCAGGCCACCCGCGTGGGCGTGGCGCACGGGCCGCAAAACTTCGCGCCGGGCGCGGCGGCGGTGATGGCCTCCGTGTATCTTCTCCATTGGTCGCGATAGATGGTGTATTGATGGGTGAACACGTCCGGCTCGTTGCCGATGGCGAAACAGGCGAGTTCCGGTGCGTCGTGCTGCTCGATGTATCTGGCGATGGCCACGGCATTCGAGGGGCTGCCTTCGCGCAGGCGCAACGTGTAAATGACCTTGACGCCCGCCGCCTTGGCGAAGGCGAACAGGCTGTCGGCGTCCGCCGGGCCGGGCACGGCGATGCCCGGCCGGTCGGCGGTGTTGCCGCCCACGCGAAGGCTTTTGATGCCGAGCGTCTTGAAGACGGCAATGAGCGGACGGTTTTCCGGGCTGAAGAAGTATCTTCCGTGGGGGCCAGGCAAAACATACTCCATCTCAAAACTCAACCCGCTGAAATCGTCCGGGATGGCAATACCGGGCGCCTTTGTGTCAATGGCGACCATCACGAGTGATTCGGACGGGGCGGTTCCGGTGAGCAGTGCACCCGCACAAACCAACCAGAAAATGAGCGGCCCCAGGTGGGTATGTCGCATGCCCGAATCTTTCCCAGCCGGCGAAAATTTGCAATCCATAAAGCGCCTGATGGCGCCCCGAAACCGGTTGACTTTGGCCGGCAGGCGGATTAGGATAAATATTACTGGTTAGGTTGGCATCAGCTGCTTTCAAACGCATCGTTTATGAGGACGAGACTTTCAAACGCTGCCGGGGATTGCGGCATCGTTTTGGCGGTTTTGACGTTTTCCACATCAAGTCCCGCCCAAACGAATTGGGGCGATTCAACCGTGCCGGTGGTGACCATTTGGGCCACCGACCCAATCGCTTCCGTATCCGGCGACACAGGCACGTTCACGGTGTATCGCTACGGCGACACCAACCTGACTTTGAACGTGTATTATCAGGTCGGCGGCACGGCGTCCAACGGCGTGGACTATGCGCCGATTTCAAATTGGGTGACAATTCCGGCCGGCGCGCGCATCAATACCATCACCATCACTCCGATCAATTTGGGTCAGTCGAACATCCAGACCGTCGTCCTGCAACTGGCCCCTTCGCCGATGGCGAATCCGGTCAATTTTTATTCCATCGGCTGGCCCAGCAACGCGACCGTTTACATCGAAGGCAACGGGGTCACTAACATTCCTCCCGATGTGAACATTGTCCATCCAACAAACGGCGAAACCTTTTTCGGGCCAACCAACATTTTCCTGTCTGCGTCAGCCTTCGACCCGGATGGCTCGTATTACTCCGTCACGAACGTGGAATTTTTTGCCGGCACCAATGACCTTGGCCCCGGGTGGGAACTCCCGATAATGAGTATGCCTTTTATCGGTTATCAGCCCCCTTATGAGTTCAACTGGCCAGGTGTACTGCCGGGCGACTACGCCCTGACGGCGGTGGCAACGGACGACGGTGGCGACGCGACCACCTCCGCGCCGGTCAACATCACCGTGCTGCCCGGCCCGCCGCCGACCAACCTGCCTCCGGTTGTGGAAATGACCTCGCCGACGAGCGGTGAAACATTCGTCACGCCGACAAACATTCCCCTCTCGGCATTCGCCGACGACTCCGACGGCCAAATCACCAACCTGGAGTTCTTCGCCGGCACCAATGACCTGGGCAGAGGCCTATTTCAGGTTGGCCCGCAAGGGACGTTTTACTGGTCTTTGGCTTGGGCCTATCCGCGACCTGGAGTTTATGCCCTGACGGCAGTCGCCACCGACAACGGCGGCGTTTCTACGACCTCTGCGCCGGTGGACATCAGCGTCCTGTCCCCTTCGGTCGTCAATATCATCAACCCAACCGATGACCAGTCGTTTTACGCGCCGACAAATATTCCCATCCAGGTTGGTGGGTTGGATGATTGGAACCGCATAACCAACGTCGAGTTTTTTGCCGGAACAAATAGTTTGGGCTTTGCCACCCCGAATTATCCAACTGCGAGTTTTCCGGGTCCTTATTTCGCCTCTTTGGTTTGGAGTAATCCGCCCGTTGGCCTCTACGCCTTGACCTCGCTCGCTACAGGCTATGGCGGGGTTTCGGCAACTTCCGCTCCGGTCAACATCACCGTGTTGCAAGGCCCGCCGCCGACCAACCTGCCGCCCCTGGTTATAATTTCCACCCCGACCAATGGCGAAGCCTTCACCGCGCCGGCCAATTTTTTTATCCTCGCCCCGGCCTATGACCCGGACGGCCTTGTCAAGACGGTGGCCTTTTTTGAAGACGGCAACCTCCTGGGCATTTTCACCAATCCGCCCCCGCCGCCGCCCGGCAGCGAAATGCCGGTCATTCTGCCCCAGTTTTACTGGACCAACGTGCCCGCCGGCAATTATGTGTTGGCGGCGGTGGCTACCGACGACGGCGGCGCCTCCACCACTTCGGCGCCAGTCAACATCAGCGTGCAACAAGGACCGCCGTCGGTTGTCCGAATCATCAGCCTGACCAATGGCGCCGTATTTTACACGCCGACAAATATTTTTATATCGGCTTTGGTGCCCGACCAATTCCCGGCAACCAACGTCGAGTTCTTCGCCGGGACGAACAGTCTGGGTTTTGGCACACAGCCACCCCTTGCCCTTCCTCCGTTTGGGAACTACCAATTATATTTTTTAGTTTGGAGCAATGCGCCAGCCGGCGCTTATGAATTGACGGCGGTTGCTGAAGGTGTTTCCGGCTCTATTACCTCCGCCCCGGTCAACATCACCGTGCTGCAAGGCCCGCCGCCAACCAACCTGCCGCCGCTGGTCAGCATCTTCATCCCGACGAACGGAGCCGTGTTCTTCGTGCCGACCAACGCCAACGTTTCGACCAGTATCGAGCTATTGGCCAAGGCCAGCGACCCGGACGGCGCCGTCATCGACGTCGAATTTTTTGCCGGCACGAACGATCTTGGCCCCGCTTCGCCGGTGGTGCTCGACCCGCCGGGCGTCAACGGCGTGACCGGCCTCGTCTATTTCATTTACTGGCGCAATCCGTCCACTGGTAATTACGCGCTGACCGCCGTGGCCACCGACGATGGCGGCGCGTCCACCACTTCCGCTGCTGTCAACGTCACCATCCAACCCGGTCCGTCGCCGGTCACCAACCTGCCGCCCGTCGTGCGCATTATCAGCCCGCCCAACGGCGCGGTGTTCCGGGCGCCCATCAACCTGCCGCTTTTTGCCTATGCGTATGATCCGGGCGCTTCGAGAACGGCAGTGGGATTCTACGACGGAACAAACTTTCTCGGCCTGGGCAACCCCATTTCAACGCCACTTCCACTTTCAGCCAGCGGAACCATGCTCGACCCCATTCCCGTGCCGCCGACGGCTCTTTCCACCAATATCTATTTTCTGGTCTGGAGCAACGCGCCGGTCGGCAATCACGTTCTGACGGCTGATGCCGTGTTTGGTTTCAACAACATTAGCTTGGTTTTGAGGGTTGTTTCCGACCCGGTCAACGTTACCATCCTGCCGCCGCTGCCGCCGCCCACCAATCGTCCGCCGGTTGTCAGCATCGTCGCGTCCGATCCGGTGGCGATTGAAGGCACCAATTCTTGGACCTGGCGGGGCGAAACCAACACCACCCCAACGTGGGCCGACTGGCGGATGGGAGGATGGCGCTGGTTCACCAATTCCGGTCCCAAGACCGCCACCTTCACCGTGCGCCGCTTCGGCGAGACCAACGACGCTCTGGCGGTGACCTATGACATCGGCGGCACCGCCAGCAACGACGTGGATTACGCCGCGCTGCCCGGTTTCGTGACCATTCCCGCCGGCCAACGCCGCGCCCTGATCCCGATTGTGCCCATTGACGACGGCCCGCCGGACGTGAACAAGACGGTCATCCTGACGCTGGCGCCGTCCACCAATTCGCCGCCGGATTATCTGTTGGGCTACCGGCGCCGCGCGGCGGCCCTCATCCTTGACAGCGCCTGTCCGTGGCCGGACACCGGCTTATTGCCGGGCCGCTATTTCCACCTTCACGCCTCAGGCCCTGACGCGACGTGGTTCTGCATCGAAGTTTCGACGAATCTGGCGGACTGGACGCCGCTCTGCACCAACCAGGTGATCCACGGCTCCATTGATTTCCTGGACCCGGACGTCCAGGACAATGCGGCGCGGTTCTATCGCGCCATTCCGCTGAGCAATCCGCCCTCGGAGTGAATTGAAGCGAAAGCAACGGGTCGAGATCTTCAGCCCGAATTCCTAGGCCCGCCCGCGCGCCGCCGCCGCGACGGACACCGCCGCCGACCCGCAGAACGGCTCGACCAGCCGCGTCATGTCTGCCGGCAGATACCGCAGAACCAACGCCGCCAGCGCCCGTTGGCTGCCTTGACATTGGAAGGGTTGGGGAAAGATCACTGAAGCAAAAATGTTAATACTCCATGATTTTCCATTGGCCGAATTCCTTGTCAAATTCGACGGGAAATGTGAGCGTTTGCCCCTGCACAACACTCTTAAAGTAGTATTGGGCGTTATCGCTTTCGATGGTGGCTGGCTTTTGTCTTCCATGTCTTTAATCGTCGAAAGCAATTCGTCCTTTGACAAAGCCCGATAGGCTTGCTGATATTTATCCTTCGATGCAATGCTAAAATCCGACGTGGCGCCTTGAATGTCAGGGTGAATTCTTTTACGGACTGAAGTGGTTGAAATTCATTGGTTAAAAATTCCGCTAGCCCGACTTGGGGGATTCGAGCGATAAAAATTTGCAAGTGCTTGCAAATCAAGGCGGGCATCGTCTGGGTCTTCACTACAGCGCTGTCGCCGGTCGTCTTGGGGCGCACGATTTTGGGCGGCGGCTGCGCCGGCAGTTCCAGCTTGAGCCGTTGCAGCAACAGGCGCACGTCCGCCTCCGGCTGGGGGTAGCGGCTCAAGATCAGGATTTGTTCGTCGGTGGTCGGCAAATGCACATCGAGCATTTGGATCGTGGCGAATTTTTCCAACGCCGCCCGCGGCGTCAGACCCGGGGCCAAGTCGCGCAACCGGCGCCGGAGCGTCCCGTGCAGGCCATCGGCCAGAAACGAAATGAAGATGTGCGCTTCGATCCGATGTTCCAATTGATGATGAATCGGGCGCAACGCCAAGTCGTCCTTGAGGTCTTTGAACGCGGCTTCCACTTCGGTCAACTGAATGTAGAACTGCCACAGTTCGGCAGCCGTTTTGCCGCCGGTGATGTTGGTGCGCAACCAATAGCGGCCTTCGCGTTGCCGCCTCCGGCGCAGTTTGTCTTTGCGCAAGGTGAACGTCAGTTTGGCCTCCCCGGCCGGCACCGTCGTGGCGATCAGGCGCGCCGCCACCGGATACTGGTGCCGGGCCGCGCCCAGTTTCTGGAGCAAGACGTCGCGCGAGAGCGTCATGGCTTGCAGTTCTTTGAGCCGCTGCCACAGCCCTTTCAATTGGCGGCGGCGGCGCCCGTTCCTTGCTCAGACGATCCTGGCTCTGCGCCAGCACATAGATCTCCGATCCCTGGGCCAATAATTTCACTGACACCCCTTGGCGCACCGCTTGCCAGGGCAGTTGCGTCAGTTCTTTTTCGTATTGACTCAAGCGTCCGCGCGGCGTGCCCACCAGGTATGGCACCGGCGGATCGCTGGCGCGCATTTGTTCCAACACTTCCCCGGTGGGAATGCCCCGGTCCATCACCCAGATGCGCTGAGCCTTGCCGTATTGCGCTTCGATCTTCTGGAGAAAATCCGCCAGCGTGGTTTTGTCGGCGGTGTTGCCGGCCAACACTTCGTAAGCCAGCGGAAAACCTTCGGGCGTGACGATCAGCGCGAGGACCACTTGCGCGCCATCGGGCCGCTTGTCCCGGCTGTAGCCGAACTGGCGTTTGTCCTTTTGGGGAAACGGCGGATCGCTTTCAAAGTAGCTGCTGGCCAAATCATCAAGCAGCACTTCAAACCGGGCGTTGAACATATCCTGCCAGCGGCCCGTCAAGTGCCGGAACAAATCCGGTTTGTGTTCCAGCAACCGCTCGTGGCACCCGTAGAGCTTGTGGATTTGCGCCAAGTCCAAATCCGCGGCCAGCAAATCCGCCATCGCGCCGTGCTCGAACCAATGCCGATACAAGCGCCATTCGCTGCCCGGATCCAGCAGCCGACACGTCACCAACACCTGCAACCCCTGATCCCAGCGCGTGCCCTTGCGGCTGGAGGGCAGGCGTTGCGCCCAAAAGCGATCCAGTTCCAACTGTTCCCAAAGTTGCGCCGCCAGCCAGCAACCGCCCCATTGCCGTGGACGGTGCCGCGACAGTTCGCTCAAGCGAATCCGCACGATGTCCGGGTCGGCCACCGCGCCCAGGCGCTCGGCCGGGAAGAGCGCCACCGTGCCTGGACGCGCCTGGCCCTCCTCGAAAATCTCAATAGTCTTGCGCCAGGCCTCCTGCTGGGCGTCGTTGATCTCGCCCAGATACAGCGCGTGCCGCTGGACGACGCGTCCGCCGGGCAGCCGCCGGTTTTCCACCAGACTACAGTAACGATGTTCCTTGCCGTCTTTCTTCCGCGTGGTGTAGCGCAAAAACATAACGGCGTCCGATTATGCACAGATTTGAATTTTTCAGTGGTCTCGTTTCATGTTTCTTTCCATTGCGACCGCGCGCCGGGCGCCGCCGCCGGCGATTTCCGTTGCGGGCGACACGGCCCTTCAGCCCCGCCGACAAGTCTGCAACCGGCGACAGTCTGGCGCCCCAAACGCCAGCCGAAAGAACAAAAGCCAGAAGCTGAATCACCCCGGACCCTTGGAGTCAACCAAACACGCTTAATTGTTAAGCACGTGGGGATAGTCGGTGTTGCCCCCGTCAATCAAGCAAGTCGGAATCGTGGTCGAATTCCCGATGCTGTAGCTGGTGGTAAAGGTCTTGTTCGGATCAGCCGGACAAAAGACGCCGTTCACCGACGCCCCGGGGCCGTGGCCCAGGTAGGGCGAGATGTCGGCGAAGTTCAAGGTTGTGCCGACGCCCCTTTCGAGGATGTACTGCTGCTTGGCTCCGTCAATCAGGCGCAGATTATTAATGCACACACTCATCTGCGATCTGGCGCGCGCCCGGATAAAGTTCGGGATGGCGATGGCGGCCACCAGGCCGATAATGGCCACCACCAGCATGACCTCCACCAGCGTGAAACCCGCGTTGCGGGCGGTCCTGGTTGTTTTCATGTTGCTGCTCCTCTGATTGTCTTGATTCGCGAGCGGTATGAACGTTCCGGCAGGCGGGCCACGCATGATTACGGTCTTCGTTCACGGATCGCCTGCCACCCCCGCATCCTGCGCCAAGTCTAGCAGCCCTGATGCTAATTGTCAAATCAAAAAGAAGCGCAGTTTATTGTGTGGTTAAGCGGCGGCGGAAGAGGGCCAAAAAATGACGAAACCCGGGCGTTTTTCAAATTCCCGACGCGCGCAACGCCGGCGGCTTGAACGCGCTCAGGGCCTTGGGCAAACCGGCCGAAATTCTGCGTGAGATGACAGGGAGAATGTTCGCGGCGTGAAAGAAATTTTGGAACAGGGGGGGCGCGCGTCTCGCCTTCGACCGTTCCCAATGCGTTCGGCGCGACGCCGAACGCGGCAGGCGGGACGCCCGCGCTCCCCAAACCTTCTGTGCCTGACGGCTGGCGGCGGGTGAAACGGGGCGGGGTGATTGATGAAACGCCGCATGGCTTCGCATTTGAGGGACGCGACTCGAACGGCGTGATTGAACCGCGAATAAACTCTCCGCCTGGTTCCAGTCAGCAGTGGTTCACCAACAGGAGCCTCCATTTCACCGGCGCCCCCGATCCGGACGCCGCGCAGCGGTTTTATCTTTTGAAATTGCCTGGAGAATCGGACAACATGAACGCATATCTGAACGAATGAAACCGTTCCCGAACGTCTGTTACGCCATATTTCTGTCCGCCGAGGTCCTGACCGGCCGCGCCGACCAGGCCGGCGTCGCGCCGACGGACCCGCCGATCATCCAAATTGCCACGGCGCATTCGGCCCTGACCCTCCGCGCGGGTGACGACGGGCGCCTGTATGAGCTGGGTTACGGCCGCGCGGAGAAAAATTCATCCACGACCGACCGGCCGCCGCGCGAGTCGGAGTTTTATCCGCAATACGGGGACGGCTTTGTCTGGGAACCGGCCCTGCAGGCGGCCCACGTGGACGGCAACACCTCCACCGACTTGAGGTACGTGAGAGAGGACAGCCGGACCCTTGGCACCAACGTCACGCTCACGCGGATCGAACTGAAGGACAGCCATTATCCGTTCTACGTCACGCTCTGCCTGGAACGTTTCCGGAACGAGGACGTGATTGAGCAATGGGTGGAGATTCGGCATCAGGAACACGGCGTCGTGGTTCTGCGCCACTTTGCCTCCTCCGCTCCCGTGTTCAACGCCCGGGAGTATTGGCTGACGCAATTTTACGGCGATTGGGCGCGCGAGGCGACGATGGAGGAGGAAAAACTGGGACCGGGGATAAAAATTCTCGATTCCAAACTCGGCGTACGCGCCAGCCGCTTCCGCTTTCCCTCCTTTGCGCTGTCGGAGAACGGCCCGGCGCGGGAGGACAGCGGCGAGGTGATCGGCGGCTCGCTCGCCTGGTCGGGCAGCTATCAGTTGGCCTTCGACATGGATTCCGACAACCACCTGCGCGCGTTGTGCGGCATCAATCCTTCCGGGGAGGCGGTGCATTTGGAGCCGGGCCGGATTTTCAAAACGCCGGCGATGCTCTGGACCTGGAGCGCCCACGGCGCAGGGCGGATGACCCGCAATTTTGACCGTTGGGCGCGGCGTTACGGCATTCGCGACGGCGACCAGCCGCGCCCCGTGCTGCTCAACAATTGGGAGGCCACCGGATTCAACTTCGACGAGAAAGCCATCGTGTCGCTGTTCGACGGCGCCCAAGCGATCGGCGCGGACGTGTTTTTGCTGGACGACGGCTGGTTTGGCAACGCGCACCCGCGCAACGACGATCACGCCGGCCTGGGCGACTGGCAGGTCAACACCAACAAATTGCCGCGGGGACTCTCCTACCTGGCGGCCCAAGCCGGCCGGCGCGGCGTCAAGTTCGGGATTTGGATCGAGCCGGAAATGGTCAATCCGCGGAGCGATCTTTTCGAGAAACATCCCGACTGGGCGATCCAACAGCCGCACCGGCCATTGGAATTGAGCCGCAACCAACTGGACCTCGATTTGAGCAACCCGGCCGTCCAACAATTCGTCCGGCGCGTCGTGGACGAGGTGTTCGGCACGCCGGGGGTCAGCTTTGTCAAGTGGGATTGCAACCGTTACGTCACCCAGCCCGGCTCGACGTATCTGCCGCCGGGCCGGCAATCCGATCTGTTGATTGATTACAACCTGGCCCTCTACAACATCATGGCGCGCATGGCCAAAAAATATCCGCGCACGATGGCCATGCTGTGCTCCGGCGGCGGCGGCCGCGCGGATTACGGGGCGTTGAAATACTTTGATGAAATGTGGCCCAGCGACAACACCGACCCGCTCCATCGCGTATTCATCCAGTGGGGCTACAGTTATTTCTTTCCCGCCGAGGCCGTCTGCGACCACATCACGCGCTCGGGGAATCGCCCGCTCAAATTCGCCGAGGACGTGGCCATGAGCGGCGCGCTGGGCGTGGACATGGACCTGCGCAAGCTTCCACCGGCGGAACTCGAACAACTGGCCTCGGCGGTCGCCCTTTACAAGAAGGAAATCCGGGACGTGGTCGAGCAGGGGGATCTTTACCGATTGAGGTCGCCCTATGAGCATCCCTGCGCGGCGCTGGATTATGTCTCCGCCGACCGCTCGCGCGCGGTGTTGTTCGTTTATCAGGTCAAGGATGGCGATGACGGATCGGTCAGGCCCCGGGGACTGGATCCGCAGGCGCGCTACCGCGTCCGCGAAGTCAATCTGCCAGCCGGGGCCAACTCACAACTGGCGGGCGACGGCCGGGTCATGGATGGCGTGACGTTAATGCGCGACGGCCTCCGGCCGCCCTGCCACAAACCGTGCGACAGCGCGGTGATTGAACTGGTAAAAGGGGGCGCTATGGCCCTACCGTCAGACGAAAGTACCCGGCCCTCGTTCCGCTGATTGAATCGGTGAACCAGAGCGAACGGTTGGAGGGCGCGCTCCAGAGGTCCAGCAGTTTGGCCCAGTCGCCCGCGGTGAGGCTGCCGCGAGATTGAACGGTGTAGTCCAGGTTGGATTCCGCATTGAAGTTGAAGGCCACGTGGGTCTTGTCCGGCCAGCGGAAGGCGCCGAAGCCCGGGCGCGGCGGACGCAGCGTGGCGTTCACGATCCAGTTCACGGTGTCCACCATGATCCAGGAGCCTTGCGGGCCGGAAAGGAGCGTGGACCACACGTAAAGGATCCTGCCACCGCTGGCCGGACCGGTGTTGAAGGCGATGAACGCGGCGGCATCCCCGTAGTCATTGCCTTGCGGATCCACGGCCTTGACCAAGGGGAGGTAGCGATCGTCCGGGTTGACCAAAGCGCGTTCGATGGAGCGCAGACGTTGATCGCCCGGAGGGAACGGGAAGTCCGCGGGCACGGAAAGAAGCACGGATTGGTTGGTGTAGCGTTGCATGTAGATGCCGGCGGGAGCTTGCTCGAACGTCACCTGTATGGGCAGCCCCAAGGCCGGCAACAACGGGTCGGCGGGGCCGGGCTGGTCGGCCGGACCATAGCCGTAGTAAAAGGGGAATGGTCCGCTCGCCAGGATCACCAGGGTGCCGCCGCCGGCCAGATACCGGGTGATGGCGGCCTTGCCGTCGCCATTGGTGACGACTGTTTTGACGTAATCCTCGCCGCCCAGATAAAACGCCAAAGGATACTTGGCGGCGTTGAACTGGTTGCTGTCCACCAACTGCTGTTCGGTGAGCACATCCCATTTCTGATCCAGGCCGGTGGCGGCGGCGAAGTTGGCGCCGGCGCCCTCCGTGCTCAGCGGCAACAGCGCAATCCTGCCGGTCGGCAATTGGGCGAAGCTGGCTTTCAACGCTAGCACGGCCAGCCTTTGCCGCTCCGACTCGACAAACGCGGCGGAGGCGTTGGTCAACGCCGCCTGGACCGGCTGCCAGGCGGCCTGGCCGCCGGTAAACGTGGTCACGCCCATGACCAAGGTGCCGTTTGGGTTGACCTGGCGGAGCGAATGTCCGTCGGGCAGCACGGCATAATCGAGCAACACCATTTGATTGAAAATGATCGGCCATCCGCGCCAGCCGTTCACCGGGTGGCCGCTCATGGGCAGAATTGAGCCGTCATCCAGCGTCAGTCTCGGTTCGCGGCTCAAGGTCTGGGACTCCGGCGGCGCGTAGGCCACCAACACCGCGGTCGCGGACGCATTGACCATCACGGCATTGGTAAACGCGTGCAACCCCTGTTCATACGGCACGCCGCAAGTCCATCGCAGCCCGGGAATGATGCCGGCGAACGAATCCAGGTTGGTCCAGTCCTGCGGAAGCGGGTAATCGCCGATCAACGGCAGGGTGATGAAATCTCCGTTCGTTGCGGCCGCGGCGTTGGTCTCGTCATAGACCAGCGAGGTGTCGAAGACGTTGGTGGGGGCGTCGGACGGCACCGTGCCGATCGTGATCACGTCCCCGTTCTGGAGTTGAGACAGGTAAAGCGAACTGGGCGATTGCGGCGGGCGCCGGACCTGGCTGGTCAGCACATTGGTGATGCCGTCTCGCACCCGGGTCACGGCGAGGCCGGAAATGTTCACGCAGGGATAGGAAAAGCTGACGTCAAACGCTCCAGGCAGGTCCGAGACGATACGGAAGGAGCAGGCCCCGTCGCCGGCGGCCCGGTAGTCGGTCACATCGGTGCTCTGATCGCCCCGGTCAAAGGCAACGCAGGCCCGCTCGCCGGCGACGACGCGCATGGTGGAGTTGCCCACCGGATCGTTCAACGGGAGGCTCTGGCAGTTGCCATAGGGATAACGATAGCCGCGTCCCGGACCGGAACCGTCAAAGAGCCCGAGGCCCTCGGTAAAATCGCCGCTGCCATAATCGGCCACGGCATTGCGGTAGTAGGGCTGATAGAGCGCGGGCCAGCGTTGCAACACGCCGCGCAGGTAATAGCGCAGGCGCGGGTCGCCGGTGTGGACATAGACCTGGGTCAGGGAGTCGAGCAGCCAGGCGACTTCATTGGCGCAGGCCAGTCCGGCCCAGTCGCGTCCGCTGTTGGGCTCGAGCAGAAACGCGCTGTCGAGCGCGGCGTCGGAGCGGTCCGAATCCATCGTCCAAATCTGGAGGTAACGCCAGATGAGATTGTCCGCCAAGTGGAGAGCGAGTTGGGCATTCGCCGCGCGCTGGGGGTCGTTCTTGAAGGTGAAGTAATAATCCAGCAGAAAGGCGGTGCTCAACGTGCCGCCGATGGCGAAGGGTGATGAGGGGACATCCGCGAACTCGTTGCGGGTCCAGACAAAACGCCGGGCCCAATTGAAAAGCATGTCAATGGCCACCAGGTCCTGGGCCTTGGCCTGGCCGCGGTTGCGGTCGTAACGGAAGAGTTCCACCAGGACGCGCGCCGCGTACCACCCCTCGGTCTCGTGCAGGGTGGTGACCGCCGGACCGCCCCAGTTGGTCCGCCAGGCGCCGGCCAGCGGCTTTTGCCAGAAAAGGCAGGCGTCTCCGCCGACGGTGAAGGTCCTGGCATAATTGGTGAGCAGGGATTCAACCTGGCTGCGCGCGAGATCGAGCGCGGCCGTGTCCCCCTCGCGGACGGCCGTGTCAATGGGCATCTCGACTTCCCCGCGCCAACCGTTCAGGAGGAGCGTCCCGGGCAGATAGAAATTGGTTTCGCTGCCGGCGCCATACAGGGTCACTCCGAGCGGCCCGGCGAAATCGGCCAGATGGACCAGGCCCGGAATCCATCCGAGATCGTTCATGGCCGGCACGCGAGGCAGGGCGTTGGTGTACCGGGCAAAAAGCCGCTCCTGAAAGCGTTCATTGGGGTCTTCCGTGGCGGGCAGATTCGGGTCAATGATCAGGTTGAACCACGAGGCCAGCACTTCGCCGCCCTGAGGATAAACCTGACTTCCGTAGCGCACCCCGCCGTAAGGATAGGCCAGCGTAATAAAATTGGTCAGCGTTCCCTGGCGCCAGCAATAGGCCGTGGCGATGTAACGCGCGGATTGGTCGGTCGCGCGTGCCCCTTCAAAATCAAAGCCCACGTATAAGGCCGCCGTCGGGTCCCACAGGCCGATCATCGGGATTGGCTGCCCGCCCAGGGGACAGATGTAGCTCCAGTTCCGGTTCCAGAGGCAGGAGATCTCCGGCGACCCGGCATGCACGTCCTGCAGCAGGGGAAACGGATCGGCGTAAGGCGTGGCATTGAGCCAGCCGCGTTGATGCCACAATTGGGCCGTCGGCATCGAACAGACCAGGAAGTGAAAGGGAGCCGGTCCGTCGGGGAAGAGCGCCAGCCAGCGGTTAGTGTTGAACTGCTCCAGCGTCAGGTGGAATCGGACCACCGGATCCGCATTCGTGTCTGCGGGCACCGGCAGCGTGATGCTCACGTAGTCGTTGGTCGCGAACGTGACCGCGAGGGGATCGCTGGTGTGCAGCCCCGAGAAAAATAGACCGGCGGCATTCGATACCACGTTGTCCGCCATAATTGCGCCATTGGCCGCCAAACGGATTGGCGCCACCAGCCTTCCATTTGCGTAAACATCGAAGCCCTGGTTCCCGGCGGGTTGAACCGTGATCTGCGCTGCCAGAGACGGCACCAGCGCCAGCAGACCGAGGATGAACCCGGCCCGCCATCCGCACGGGGGTGCTCCGGCACGGTGGACGATGTGGGTCATGACTTCATGGCTGTGCCGCCGCGTTTCTTGACGCTTCGAAAGCGGGGACTGATTCTTTCATTTGCGCGCTGGTTGTCAACTCGGGACGGTGCGGACCGACGGAGCATCAGGGCTGCGCCGGGCGCGGAGGGCGCTTGCAATGCGTCCTTGCGGTTGATACGTTTGGCGCGGGCCAAGCCGTCACCGCGGGCGGGTTGAAGCATGCGGGCGCCGGTTGGCGGCCGATTCAAATTGAGTGAACCGAGGATGATGCCTTGCGTCCGGGGCTGTCGCCTGGTTCCGGCACGGCCTGCATCCTGGTTCGCGCGAGCGATGAAAACCGGTGTCAAATCTCTCCTGGTCTGGGCGGCTTTGGCCGCCACGCCTGTGCTGGCCCAGCATGAGCAGGCGCCGGGAGAGAGGCCATCCGGCACCGGGGCGCTCACGCCCCTGATGCTGCGGACGCTGAAAGAGTCGGTTCCCATGACGCCGCAACTGCAGGCCGACCGGAATGCGCTGGCCGACCACAGTGTCCGTTCGCTGGCCATCAACGCGGACCTGGAGAATCGCACGGACACATTCTTTAACCACGTGATCCAGGAGCCCGGCTCGATAGCCAATCAGAAGCAGTCCGGCCGCTGCTGGCTGTTTGCCGGCCTCAACGTGCTGCGGCCCGAGGTCATCGCCGAACACAAGATGAAAGACTTCATGCTCTCGCAGGCCTATGAGCAGTTCTACCAAAAGCTGGAGGCTGCCAACCGCTCGCTGGAGCTGGCCATCAGCCTGCGCCAGGAACCCATTCACAGCCGCCGCTTGGACACCTTCCTCCAACACCTGATCAGTGACGGGGGCAATTGGAACTATGTCCAGGCCTTGATCCAGAAATACGGGGCGGTGCCCGAATCCGTGATGCCGGATGATTATGCGGCCTCCCATTCGGGCGAGATGGACGCGCTCATGGCCGCCCGATTGCGCAAGGCGGTGGCGGAGATCCGCCGCTCGGCCCGCAACGGCGCGGATGCGGCCCAACTCCGGGAGGTGAAAATGAGCGCGCTCCGGGACGTGTACAAGATCCTGGCGCTGTGCCTGGGCAAACCGCCGGAGACCTTCCAGTGGCGATATCAACGCAAGGACGGCAAAGTCAGCCCGCTGAAACGCTACACGCCCCAATCCTTCTGCCGGACATTCCTGGGCGACGACTTGAGCCGCTACGTGAGTTTCGTTAACTACCCGGGCGAGCCGATGCACGCCCATTTGGAATGGGCTTGGGAACGGAACATGGCGGACGGGCCAAACATGGACGCGGTGAATCTCCGAATGAAGGAAATGGCGGCCATGGTGCTCAAATCCATATTGGCGGACCAGCCCGTCTGGTTTGGCGCCAATTCCTCCGCCGAGGGAGATGTCAAAAAGGGACTCTGGCTGCAGGACATCGAGGACACCAGGGACTTGTTTGGCATTGATTTCTCGATGAGCAAGGCGGACACCCTGGCTTATGACAACGGCACGCCCAACCACGCCATGGTGATTACCGGCGTGGACGTGCAGGAGGGGATCCCGGTCAAGTGGAAGGTCGAGAACTCCTGGGGAAAGAAGTCCGGCGATAAAGGCTGGTTCACGATTGACAGCCAATGGTTTGACCGGCACGTCTTCCAGGTGATTGTTGACCGCCGCTTCGCGCCTCCCAAACTGCTGGCGTTGATCAAGCAGAAACCGATCCTGCTGCCGCCTTGGGATCCGTTCACCGACTGGGTCAACGGACAAGAATAACGGGCCAACAGGCGCAACGAAACCTCCTGCTCATTCTGGAACGGCTCGACCATCGCGGTGACCGCCGACAAAGGATGATCAAACTGCGGCAGGTTCGTCGGCAAAAAATTGGCCAACGATTTTCCTCGGGATGCCCGAGTGACGCCCCGCCAAGAAAAACCGACCAGTGAAACGTCATGAAAGCCCGGCCTTTGAGCGGTTCACAGTGCGCCAGAGGCGCGGTCATACTCCTGGCCTCGCTTTACTGGGAGGGGAACGAGCCCGCCCAGGACGGTGAGCAGGACAAGCGGCGGAAAGCATGGAGGGAGAGCGAACTCGACCTGGCCACTTTCCGCGGCTTGCCGGGCATTCCAATCCGCTATGGCCGGCGCAGCGCAAGCCGCAACGGGGAGTTTACCATCGTCCTGGGTGGTGAACCGGCGGGCCTGGCCAAAATTGTCAACCTGCGGCATTCACTGCCCGTCGAACATGGCGCGCTCGCCGGAAAAGCGGTGGCGACTTTGCGGCGGCAGGTGAAAGCCTTGGCGGAGGCTGAAGGCATCTGGAGTCTTCGGAACCCGCAGCCTTTCAACTCCTGGGGTCTGGTTTGCATCGCCATCAATCCGCGTTGCAAATTCCACGGGCGATTGCGCGAGGTCTGGACCAGGCATTTCCGACCACAGTTCACGCCTGCCGAGTATGGACCGGGAATCCTGGACCGGGACGGCCTCCTTCAAATCCCATTGAGTGCTGAAGCCTGGAGCGGGCTCGATTATTGCCTGGCTGCTCCCACAAAGCCAAATTGCCCGGTTCCGACGCCAAAGGAGATCGCCGAGGCCGCAAAATGGGGGTCGTATTTTCGCAGGACATCCGAATCGGGGATCACGACCGCGGACGACGCTGAGATTCGAAAATATCTCCGCAACCTGTTTTTGCCGGCGGCTTGTTCATCAGCGGCGGCCAATTCCAGATGACGCCGTCCGGTCGTTCAGTTGGAGAAACGGTTGTGCTCTACAGTTCCACGGACTTGAAGGATTGGACGCCAGTTCAAACCAACGTCGCGACTGGTTGGACATTCACATTTACGCCTGAAGTCAATCCGGCCATGCAGGCCCAATACTTCCGCGTGGAAGCGCAGTGGAACAAGTTACAGGAATTGAATGCGCCGCCTCGTGAAATGGGGAGGCTGAAACAAAACACGGGGCCTTTGCGACACACCGTGCAACGTCGCGGAGGGGGCGCCGGTTTTCAACCGGCTTGCGGGAGACGGGCCGTTTGCAACACGGCGCTCCTCCGAAGCCAGGGCTGGCGGCGCGGCCGGCGCACCGCCTCATTCAAAACTGGCCGAGGAGGTCGCGGGGCTTTGGGACTGGATCCATTTGTCAAAATCCGCCTGGCTTTGAACAATCAGAAAGCCGCCGGACATCGCCGAATGCCCGGGGCCGCAGAGTTGGGCGCAGTTGACCTGATAACGGCCGATCTTGTCCGGAATGAACCAAAGGGGAATGCGCAGCCCGGGGATGGCGTCCTGCTCCACGCGCATGGCCAGGATTTTGAGGGAATGAATCACGTCCTTGGAGGTCACGTAAATGATGACCGGCTTGTTGACGACGCAATGAATGTCATTGAGCGTCTGAATGTCGTCCTTGCTGTGCGGGTCGTTGAAGTCCACGCCGAAGACGTTCGTGTCGCTTACCAGGTCCATGTCCTCCCGCCCAAACACGCCGTCCGGGCCCGGATAGCGGACATTCCAGGCATATTGCTGCGCGACGATTTGAATGACGGTGGACTTGTCGGCGGGGGGAAAGTGGCTCTCATTCCTGGCCCAAAGCGGAACGGCGATGACGATCAACAGCAGGGCTTCGATGGCCGCGACGGTCAGTTCGAGATAGTTGGAGGCGTGGTTTTTGACGCCCGCGTAATCCGCCCTGGGATTGCGCGATTGGCGGAACCGATAGAGCGCGTAGAAGAAATAAATGATCCAGCCGATGAACAGCGCGAACATCAGCAGATGGACATAGACCATCAAGTCGTCCACGCCCACGCCGTTTTTGGAGGCCAGTTCGGGCAGGCGGAGGACGTTGTGGGCAAACCATTGGGTCATAGGTCGGCGGGCCGGTCGGGGGACGGCGGCGGGGCGGCGGATTCTTCCTTGCGGACGATATGCACGAAGAACAGCGCGATGCCCGCCAGCACGGTGACGATGACGCCCATCAAGGTAAAGATGCCCGCGTTCATGCCGTGGGCGAGCTGCGACTCGGAATGGGCGCCGCCGCAGACCGCGCAGGCCAGCAACGGCGCGGGCACGGCCGCAGCCAGGGTCGTTGCGCCCGGAACGTTTTCCAGGCGGGACGGTTTCGGATGGGATTTCATAGATAACTCACCTTTTTTAGTTTCTTCAAAAAATAGATGCCGTAAAGGATGACGAGGAGGCCGGCGACAATGCCGCACGCGCCAAAAAACACGCGGCCGTCGGCAAACGCCCACACCGCGCAGCCGAAGGCCAGCAGCGTCAGCAGGCTCACAAAAACCAGATGGACGGCCTTGAGGGACATCTCAGTGAAACACCGTGCCCACGGGCATGTCGTGCATCGCGTAGATCGTCAGCCCCATCAGGCCGGCGAAAAAAAAGGCGGTGAACCCCAGCAGGGTGTAAATCAGTTTCTTCTCCGAAAGCAGGTGCATGAGAAAGCCCGCGACCAGGAAGGCGTTGACGCAGGCGACGGCAAGAATGAGCGCCACCTTCGCCGCCCAGCCGTAGTGCGGCAGATAGGAGGCGAAAATCATCAGCCCGATTGCGCACAGCACGGCCAGGAACACGTAGAGGCAGCGCCGGAGATACTGGTGGAAGTCCACCGCATGTCCGGACGGGTCCGCGCCAGCCGCCGCGCGCGCCGTGCCAGGTTGAGCCGTTTTCAATTCGTCCATAAAGTCACATTACGTCAAATATAAGACCGGAAACAAGAATATCCAGACCAGGTCCACGAAATGCCAGAACAACCCGGAGACCTCGACGCGGTTGGTGAAGCGTTCGGGATCGGTCTTCCACAGCCGCCGGCCCGGCCCCCAGAGGTAGCCGATGACGATGCTGCCGCCCAGGATGTGCAGGGCGTGCAGGCCGGTCAGCGTGAAGTAGAGCGCCAGGTAATCGTTGTGCCAGGGGCCGTAGCTTTGCATGTCCTTGATCTGCGAGCGGGGGATCTTGATCTCGGTTTCCTTGAGGTTCTTCTGCGCGCGCAGGTCGTACAAGTCCTCCTCGTAGGCCGCGTAGCGCCCCTTGATCACGACGTAATCCTGCTTGGGATTGTTCTGCAGCATGTCGCCGTCGGCGATCCGCCCGTCGGTGAGGTGGATTTCGTAATGGTTAAGATGCTGGTGATACTCCACCATTTTGATGCACAAAAAGGTCAGGCCCAGCAGCAGGGTGCAGCCGTGGAAGAACTGGAATTTGCCGAACTGCCGGATTTTGCAGGCCACCCAGGCCATGAGGGTGGTGATGGCCGAGAGGGCCAGAACGACCGTGTTGAGGGTGCCCAATGTCAGGTTCTGCCAGCCGTGCGGCCATTCCCCAGCCGGAGTGCCGACGCGGATCAGCACGTAGGCGGAGAACAAAGCGCCGAAGAGCATCACTTCGGAGGACAGGAAGAGCCAGATGCCGACCTTGGCATTGTAAACGCCGGTGTCGGGCCGGGCCTCGACGGTGTAGGGAATGTCCATGAAATTTGTCAGTGCGCGGGGGTGGAAATGCGGGGCGCCGCGGGCTTCGCGATCTCCGGCTCGTTTTGCGGCGTGAAGTCGGTGTCGTGGCCGGGCACGCTGTATTCGTAGGGGCCGCGATAGACGCGCGGAACCTGCGCGAAATTGCCGTGCGGCGGCGGCGTGGGCGTCTGCCAGTCCAGCGTCGTGGCCTGCCAGGGATTGTCGCTGTGGGTTTCCTCGCCGTGTTTGAGGCTCCAGAACAGGTTGATGATGAACGGAATCTGCGCCAGGCCCAGGCACATGGCGCCCCACAGGATCCACGTGTGCAGGGCCATGATGTCGTTGGGCAGCGTGTCGGGCACGCCGGGCACGCGCGCCGCCGAATAATTCGCGCCGCCATCGGCCATGCGCCGCAACATGCCTTCCATGCCCTGGGCGAACATCGGCATGAAGACGACGTTCATGAAAATGAACGAACCCCAGAAATGCACCCGGCCCCAGAACTCATTCATCCGCCGTCCGGTCATCTTGGGCAGCCAGTAATAAATCCCGGCAAAGAGAGCAAAAATCGTCCCCGGCGCCACCACGTAATGGAAGTGCGCGATGACGTAATAGGTGTCGTGCAGGTAAATGTCCGCCGGCGCCAGCCCCAGCGGCAGGCCGGTCAGACCGCCGATGCCGAACATCGGCAGAAACGCAAGGCAAAAGAGCATCGGCGTGTTGAACCGGATGGAGCCGCCCCACAACGAGATCAGCAGGCACGTCAGAATGATGACCGAGGGAATGGAAATCGCCAGCGTCGTCGCCTGGAAAAACGTGGCGATCTTGGTGCCCATGCCCGTCAGATACATGTGGTGGGCCCAGACGATGAACGAGAGAAACCCGATGGACAGCGTCGAATAGACCAATGATTTGTAGCCCCAGATCGGCTTGCGCGTGTTGTTGGCGATGATTTCGCAAACGATGCCCATTGCCGGCAGGATCAACACATACACTTCCGGGTGGCCCAGGAACCAGAACAGATGCTGCCAGAGCAGCGGGCTGCCGCCGCCGCTGACGTGCGCCAGTTGGCCGCCCGCCGCCAGGCCCGTCGGCAAAAAGAAACTCGTGTGCGCCACCCGGTCCATCAACTGCATGATGCCCGCCGCCTCCAGCGGTGGAAAGGCCAGCAGCAGCAGGAAGGCCGTCACGAACTGCGCCCAGACGAAAAACGGCAGCCGCAGCCAGGTCATGCCCGGCGCGCGCAGTTGAATGATCGTGGCGATGAAATTCACCGCGCCCAGGAGCGACGACGTGATCAGCAGGATCATGCCGATCAGCCAGAAGACCTGTCCGTCGGTCGGAATCGAGGTCGCCAGCGGCGAATACGAGGTCCAGCCCGCCTGCGCCGCGCCGCCGGGGATGAAGAAACTCACCAGCATGACGATGCCGCCCAGCACGTAGGCCTGATAACTGGCCATGTTCACCCGCGGAAAGGCCATGTCCGGCGCGCCGATCATCAGCGGCACGACGTAGTTGCCGAAGGCGGCGAAGGCCAGCGGCACCACACCCAGAAAGATCATGATCGTTCCATGCATTGCCCCGAAGGAATTGTACAGCTCCGCCGAGATCGCCCCCTTGGGCGCCTGGGTCGGGCCTAGCATCTTTTCCAACAGCGGCCCCAGGACGGGGACCGGCTGGCCCGGATGCGCGATCTGCCAGCGCATCATCAGCATCAGGAAAAATCCGAACAGCAGGAAACACAGCGCGGTGAAACCGTACTGGATGCCGATGACCTTGTGGTCGGTGGAAAAGACGCAGCCGCGCCAGAAACCCGGCTCGTGATGAGCATGCCCGTCGTGCGCCGCGTGCGCCTCGCGCTCGCGATAGGGCGGAAATTGCTCAACGATGGCGTCCATATTTGTTAACTCGCAATGCGTTGAAGCGTTGAAGCATTGAAGCGGAAGGCCCGACCAACGCGCTTCCACGTTTCACGCTTTAACGCTTCCACGTTTGTCATTTTCACTTCACTTTGTCCAGCACCGCCAGCACCAGGAGCAGCGGCAGATACAAGATCGAGGCCAGAAACAACTGCCGCGCGCGGGCGAGCGTCAATTGCCGCGCAAACTGGACCGCGCACCACAGGAATCCGGCGCTCAAAAGGACCGCGCCGATGAGGTAAAGCATTCCGGCCATCTTGAGCAGGAACGGCCACAGGCTCACGATACACAGCGCCCAGGCATGGCTGACGGACTGGCGTCCGGTCCGCCGGCCATCAGCGTCCACGACCGGCAACATCTTGAAGCCGGCCCGGGCGTAGTCGTCGCGGTAAATCCAAGCGATGGCCATGAAATGGGGGATTTGCCAGAAGGCGACAATCGCAAACAACGCCCAGCCTTCGCTGTCCAATCCGCCCCTGGCCGCCGTCCAGCCCATCAGCGCCGGTAGCGCCCCGGGCACCGCGCCGACCGCCGTGTTCAGCCAGGTGGCGCGCTTGAGCGGCGTGTAAAGGAAGAGATAACTGGTCAGCGTCACTGCGCCCAGCACACTGGTCAGCGGATTGACCGCCAGCGCGAGGTAAACCAGACCGGCGACCGAGGCGAGGCCGCCGAAAACCGCGGCCGTCAGGGGTTGGAGCCGGCCCGACGGCAGCGGCCGGTCCTGCGTGCGGCGCATCTTCGCGTCGTAGTCGCGTTCGAGCCACTGGTTCAATGCCGCCGCGCCGGACGCGACCAGCGCCGTGCCCGCGAGCGCGTTGAAAAAGAGCATGAAATCCATCGCCCGTTCGCCGAAGTAAAACCCGACGGCGGTCGTCAGCAACACCAGCGTGGTCAGCCGCGCCTTGGTCAGGTCGGCCAAAACCGCCGCCCAGCTTTTCTCCACGATGGGCGTCGCGCCCAGAATTTCTACAGAGATCTCTTTCATGTCACTTGTTTGCCGCCAGCGCCGGGTGCGCGCCAATCGGCGCGGCGTCTGCGGCGCGCGGTTCTTCAGGGCCAAGATCACGAACCGCGGCCATGGCCGTCCGGCGGAAGGCAATCAGACACCACATCGCGCCGGTCGCCAGCGACAACGCGCCACCCAGGACGTGCAGCGTCGCCACGTCGGCAGCCTTGTTCGACCAGGTGGTCCAGGCGCCCAGCGCGATTTGCGCGAGGATCAGCGCCAGCCAGAAGAGCGACAGGCGCCGGTAAAGTCTGCATTCAAGTTCCGGGCCGCTTCCCGATTTGCGCGGATGCGGACGATGCGCCATCCAAGCGCACCCTGCCACGGCAAGCAAAATCAAAACCGCGGTGATGCGATGCGCCATTTGCAAAATGATCTGGAAGGCCGTGATCGGATTTTCCGCGATCGCGCTGATGCGATGTTCGTTGTAACCGGCCACGGCGGCGGCGCTGGTGTCCGGCCACAGTTTTCCATAGGCCAGGGGAAAATCCGGGATCGCCAGGCCGGCGTGCGCCTGGCGCATCGTGGCGCCGATGATCAATTGGCCGAAAATCAAAAGGGTCGTGAACAGGACCAGCCGGCGCAAATTTGTCCCGGCAGGGTGGACTGTTCCGCCCGTGTCAAGGGCGGACGGAGAGCCGACCGCCTGAACGGTTTGCAGATTCTGCCAAAACCGGCTGGTGAACAGCGCGATGGCCGCCATCAACACGAAAAACAATTGCCCGACGATGGCATGAATAATGCCGAGATGGGCGTTCAACAAAACCACGCGCAACCCGCCCAGCACGCCCTGCGCGACCACGCCCAAAAGCGCGGTCACGCCCAGCCAGCGCATCCAACGCCGGGGTTCCTTGACCCAGAGCCACACCGCCAGAATCGTCGTCAGCAGCCCGACCCCCGAGGCCAGCAGGCGGTGGGTGTGCTCGTAAAAAATGCCGCCGACCCAGTCCTTGATCGGGAAGAAAAACATGTTATACCCGTAGCTGTTGGGCCAGTCGGGCACGGACATGCCGGCGTTGTGGCTGGTGACCAGTCCCCCCAAGCCGAGGAGCAGGAACGTCACGACCGCGGTCAGCGCCGCAAACCGGCGCAGCCACGGATTGTCCTGTATCGGCTCGTTTTTGAGCATTCGGAAAAAGCGCCCCGGCGCGCCCGCCGGAGCTTCCCCACTTAAATTACTTGATGTGGTAGGTGAAATTCACCGTCACGTCGCTGTCCTTGACGTCCACTTCCTTGGTCTGTACGCCAAGTTTGCGGTGGTCGGCCTCCACGGTGTAGTGGCCGGGGGGCACGTTTTTGATGACGAATTTGCCGGTTTTGTCGCTGACGCCGTAGTAAGGACTGTCCATCACACTCACCCAGGCGAACATCCACGGATGCACGTCGCACTTGAAGGTGATGAACATCTCCGGCTTGAGAAACGTAAAGGTCAGGTCCGGACTGCCGGGCATCTGCACGTTGTTGTGCTCGGGATTGCCCGCCACGGTGGTGATCACGTGGACGTTGTGGATGCACTTGTCCGAATTCCGCACCAGAAGTTTTTGTCCGGTCTGAATGGCCAGGATCTGGGGTCGGTAAAGCCCGCCCTTCTGGTCAAGCAAGGCGGGCGGCTGACTGGCGCCGGTGGATTTGCCGGTGACATTTTTCAAAAAGACCACCACGTCGCCCAAGCCGTGATTCGGTCCCACGACGTAGAAATGCGTGGTGGGAGTGCTGGTGTACATCTTGCTGAAATTCGGGTCGTTCATCAGCGGCGTGTAGGGCACTTCGGGGGGCGGCGTGCCGTCGAGGGTGATGGTGCCGATGATGTCCGCCGCGCGCACCGCTGTTTGAACCGCCAGCGCCGCCATCAAAACCAACACTGAAAAAGCTTTCATCTTTATTGTCCTCTCAATCGCAAAATACAGTCACACCCTATCACTGGCCTCCGGGCCGGGCAAGAAAATATGTGAAAATTTTCACAAGCCCTCATCCACGCCATTTCTTTTTGTTTTGATGATGCGGCCGCCCAGGGTGTTCAATCCGTTTTTTCTGGAATTCAACCGCACAGTTTTTCCATAACCCGCGCCATCTCCAGGGCGGTCTGCGCCGCCTCGGTTCCGCGATTGTGCTGGGGATCGAGGCAGCGGACGCGCGCCTGGGCCTCATTTTCCAGGAGCAGGACTTCGTGAATGACGGGGATTCCGTGTTCCAACTGGATTTTCATCAGCGCCTGGCTGACGGCCTCGCCGATGTGCGCGGCGTGGACGGTCTCGCCGCGCAAAATGACGCCCAGGCAGATGATGGCGGACAGGCGTGAGCCGCCGGAGGCCTGGCGCGCCGCCGGCGAGGAGGCTGCCCGTGCCAATTGCGCCGCCGCGACCGGAATTTCATACGCGCCGGGCACACGGATGATTTGGGCCTTCCCGGCGCCGGCGCGCTTCAATTCACTTTGCGCGGCGCGCAGCAGGGCGTCCACGTAGCGCGCGTTGTAGCGCGAGGCGACGATGGCAAAGGCACCGTCCGGCCGCTGAATCCTGGTTGGCTGAACCCGGCGAAGCATCGCGGGGATTTAACCACGAAGCCAGGCCGACAGGCACGAATAATTTTGAAAATTGGCGACGAGACGCCCTGGTTCCGCCCCATGCTGAGCCTGTTTTACTCGAATGGGTTTTTGGGTGCGGGCGCTGCAGAAGACGCGGGCGCGGGCGCGGGCGGGTGCGAACGGAGAGCCGCGACTTCTTCGGGCGTGACTTTAAGCCCGGCGTTTCCGAACGAATTGTAAACGTAGGTCAGGACGTTCGCGATGTCTTGGTCGTTGAGCGGAAGCGCCGGCATGGTGTTGTTGAATTTCTGCCCGTTCACCACCACTTCCCCCTGCCGGCCAAAGATGACGGTTTGAATCGCCCGGTCCTTGTCGGCGTTTAAGAAGTCCGATCCCGCCAGCGGTGGAAACACATTTGGCAGTCCCCGGCCGGTAGGTTGATGACAGGCGGCGCAAATGGAGGTAAAGATCCGCTTGCCCCGTTCGATCTGCTCGGCCTTCGATTCGGAAGCGCCGGGCGGTGGCGCCACCCCGCGCGGCGCTCCGTCGTCCGCCCAGTTCCGGATCGTCAGCCTATCCTCTTTGGTGATGGACAGCGCTTCCGGGCTGTTGGCAACCGGCATTGACTCCTTGTAATACGTTCCTTTCCAACTGTCCCATACGCGCCGCCGGATCTCCCAGCGATTGGCATAGGCAGTCTTATAGTTCAGCCAATCATAAATGAATCGGTCCTGCCGGTTATGGCATCGGGCACAATGCCCCATGATGATCGGGCGAATATCGTGCAGATAAGTCGGGGCTCGGTTTGTCGCCTCGGGAGTGTTGCTTCCATTCTCGTATGTGGCTATCGGCGCGCTCTGTGCCAAAGTCTTTGCGAACAGAATGCTCCCGAGCGCCACCGACGCACACGCCCAAACCAATCGTCCCCACCGCCGCGGTTTCAGCAATCGTAATATTTGCATGGGTGCCGTTGGTTCGAATAACTAATCGCGATGTTCATGACCGGGTTTAAAATCCCAAGGAAAGCTGCAACAATAGTTGGTTGGCTTGGGAGGGATCGGTGCTGTGGAGAAACTCATAGTCGCCTTCAACGAGCAGAGTGTTCGTGATGTAGTAGATGAAACCCAGGGTGTATCGCTGCGTTGAAGTCCCAAGCCCGTCGTGCAGCGAGTCGTAGCGTCCGACGAGTTCCACGTTGTTGACGACGGGCATCTCCAGATCCAAGCCAGCCAGTTTGTAGCCAGTCTGCACCCACCATCCTTGTTGATGGATCTGACCGCTATCGCTTCCAAAGCGGGTCATGACATATTCACCTTTCGTCTCGAAATAAGGTCCCAAGTGCAGGGCCGCGTCGAGCACTCCCGCCGACCAGAGGTGATTGCCGGCGTCATCCCATTCCCCCGATTGGCCGGAGATTCCGACCTCCAAATCGTAATGAGGTTTATACGGGAACGGCAAAAACACGCCGAGGCGCGCGCCTCCTGACGGTTGACCGTGCAGATTCGCCACGGTGTTATCGGATCGGAGCCCCACGTTCCCCCCCAAATCCAGCGCGTCGGGATTTCCGGTCCCGTTCGACGAACTCGGCCCGTTCACGCCATACACCTGATAATTAACGAACGAGCCGGAGTCGCCCAGCGGAACCGCCCCTTGCAACTGCGCTCCCACGCCTGCGCCGGGAACAAGACCCACAGCCAGCGGATCATCGGGGATCTCATTCAGCCACCCCGCGCTCCGCTCGCTATAGGTTCCGAGCGGCAGCAACAGGTCTCCGGCCATGAAGGTCAGGTAGTCATTCATCACATAATCCAACTGCGCGAAACTCAAGTCGAATGAGGCCGAGGCGCCGCTGTCGTGGGTTCCGGGAGTCATCACTGTCTGACCGCTTGCATTGGTTGTCGTCCCTTCGGAAGACCCGTTCTGCAACGTGGTGTCAAAGCCGGCCTCAAACAAAATGTTGTCCCCGGCGCGATACAGAAAAATGGGCGCAAAATCGGCCAGCAAAAACGCCCCGTGCTGTCCTGATGTTTTGGCGTATTGAACCTCCGCGTCGCCCAAAATCATGAAGTTGTGATTGACAGTGGCCTCGTCAATGGGCTGCCTCGGAATCGGTTGCGTTTGGGCGGCCTCGACGATTCTCTGTTCCGTGTTCGTAGCCAGTTGCTGTGTTTCGGCCAGCTTCTGCTGAAGCTGTCGGATTTGTTCCTGATCCCGTTGGTGGACCTGTGCCGCAACGGCATTCGTCCGTTCCAAACCGTGAAGCTCCTCGCTCAACTTCTGCACCGTCTCCTTCAAGGCGTTGAAGTCAGCGTCGCTCACCTCGGCCACCGCACGCGGCGGCAGCGACATTCCCATGGCGCAGCCCGCGACCGCCAGCCCGAGGGTCCAGCAGCGGGCCTTGGTTGTTGTTTTCATTCGAGGCATGTAAGTGGTGGACGGGCCGCTCAACGCCCGCTGTTTTCCTGGAGGTACTGCAAAATCAGTTTTGCCTGTTTTGCGGGAATGTTCGCGCGCGCCTGCATGTGGAGCATGATGGTTTTCCATTGCGCCCCGGTGCGCTCGGTTGGATAGCGCTCCTGGTGGCACCGGTTGCAGTTGATCGAATAAAGCTCGGCGCCGGTGATCTGCCTTTTGAGCAACGGCTTCTTCGCCTCCGGCACTTTGGCCTTCACGGCCACGGAATTGGTCGGCGCCGGCGCGGACTCCGCCTCCGGCGGCTGGGCCAAGGCCCAAGTCCAACCGAAGCTGATCAAAGCGACCAGGCAGACGCCGCCCAGCACTGGCGCGCGCCACCCAATTACGCAGTGGTGTTTTCTTTGTGTCGTGTTCATATCGTAAAGCTTGGATGTTCAATGAAGTGAATACCTGATTCGCCTTATATTCAACATTTTTTGGCCGTCAAGTGGCAAAATACGGCTTGAGCCGATTTTCATTGCCTCTTCTGCCGTGTCAACGGCCCACGAATTCCGTCTGCATTAGAACGGCAGGAGTTAACACGAAAACCAAGGTGGGCGGGCTGGCGCGCTATGTTGTCACCGCGCCGTTCAAGTGCGGAAGTGTTCCGGCGAGGCACCGCAACTCTGCCCCGTTCGTCCGGCAACTGAACACGATTGGGAACAGCGCGGCGCCCTGTCCCGGCAAAAGCCGTTAACATCCCTCCTTCAGTTTTCGTGTTTACTCGCCGATGACCGAAGGATTAGCCGGGCGGGAATCGCCGCCGCAACTTTCTCAGCCCAAAGAGGGTGGCGTGGGATGCTCGCTTTGAGGAAGGCGTGGAAGAACCGGATTAAAAGCCCAAGTCTTGCTCTTTCGGTTTCAAACTGAAGAGATAGTCCGCCAAATAGTCGAGGTTGCTGCCGCTGATGACGCCGCCCCAGGCCGGCATGAATCGCGGCGGCGGCGGTCCATTCGGGTCCATTCTTGGAACGTTGCGCTCGCCTTTGCTGATGAAGGCGATCAGCTCCGACTTGCTGTAGCCATCGGCGACGTGGATCAGGGCCGGCACCTGTTGCGCCGTCTTGGCGTTGGCATTGGGCACCCCGCCTTGGCCGTCGGGACCGTGGCATTGGGCGCAGCCATACTGCTGATAAATTTCGCGTCCGCGCTCAATCGGCGTCATCTTCGCCCAGGCCGCCGGGGACGGCAAGTTGCCGCCTTGTCCGGCGCGTACGGCCTTGATTTGGTCCGCCGTAACCGCGTCGCTTTTATTGCCCCACGAGGACCGGATGTAACTGAGCACGGCGGCGAGCTGGGCGTCGGACAAGGCCGCGCCCATGGGCGGCATCGAAAGGCTCCACGTCCGGCCTTTCACCTCGATGGAACCGCTCAGCCCGGCCAGGGGCACGTGGGCCAATTTCTGGATGTCGCCGGCCACCCATTCCGAGCCGGCCAACGGCGGCGCCTGGGCGGGCTTGCCCAGGCCGTCTTCGCTGTGGCACGCGCTGCAAACATTGTCGTAAACCGCGCGACCCTGCGCCAGCAGGTCCGCCTCGCCCGACTTGGGCTGATACAGCGCCAGATCATGGGCGGACTCGTAGGGCGCATACACCTGGGAGTTGAACCAGGCGCCGTGGGTGTCAAAATAAACGGCCCCGACGA
>JAGWMQ010000001.1 GCA_028873125.1 Verrucomicrobiota bacterium
GCTGAAAAGAGACGATTCCGCTATCGTCCGGGGCGAGCCATTCGCCAGCAACATGAATCCGGCGCCCGAACAACGTCCAGACGCCCCCGTTGAGCACCCGCTTCAGGGTGATACCCCGTCGTGGATGGATGTCTTTACGCCCGGACGCTTGGCCGGGCTGATTCTGCTACTTCTGTTCGCCATGCACCCGGGCGTGCTTCTCGGCACGCACAGTTTCTTTTTCAGCGACTTCGGGGTTTTCACCTACCCGGTCGCGTATTACGCGCACGAAAGTTTCTGGCGCGGGCAGGTGCCCCTGTGGAATCCGCTGAACAACTGCGGCGTGCCATTCCTGGCCCAGTGGAACACGTCAGTTTGCTATCCGCTCTCACTCATCTATATGATTTTCCCGCTGCCCCAGTCGTTGAATTATTTTTGTCTGGGCCATTTGCTGCTGGCCGGCGTGGGCATGTATTTTCTGGCGCAACGCTGGACCCAAAACCGGCTGGCCGCCAGCATTGCCGGCCTCGTTTTCGCGCTGAACGGGGTAATGCTCAGCGACTTGATGTGGACGAGCAACCTCGCCGCGCTGAGTTGGCAGCCCTGGGTCACGCTTTGGGCCGAGCAGGCTTGGCGGACCGGCGGCCGCCGCATCGTGCTCGCCGCGTGGGCCGGCGCCATGCAAATGTTGTCGGGCGGACCGGAAATCATCTTCTTCACCTGGACCCTGCTGGGAATGCTTTGGCTGAGTCAGACGTGGCGGAAGCAAATTCCGTTTGGACCGTCCTGGCGAAGATTTGTGGTGATGGTCGTCTTGGTCGCGGGACTTTCGGCCATTCAACTCTTTCCGTTTTTTGATCTGCTGAAGCATTCAGAACGCAGTTCGGCCTACGCCGTCGCGGACGTTTTTTCGATGCCGATTTGGGGATGGGCCAATTTTGTGGTGCCGTTTTTCCGTTGTTTGCGAACCCCATTTGGAACCTGCGTGCAGTCCCAGCAACCCTGCTTTCCCTCTTACTATCTGGGGCTTGGTACCCTGATGCTGGTGGCGGTGGCGGTCTGGCGGCGGCGATGGCGGCTGGAGATTTACGGTCTAGCCGGGATGACCCTGGCCGCCATGCTATTGGCGTTGGGCGGCAACGCTTATGTCTATAGCTGGCTCAAGTGCCTTTTGCCGTGGATCGGTTTTTCCAGGTATCCTATCAAATTTGTCTGGATGGTTGCCTTCACCATCCCGTTGCTCGCGGCACTGGGCATTGACGCCTTTCAAAGCGGATCCTCCCGTGAAGCGGGTATGGCCGACCTGCCGGCCAGCTTGGACTCCCGGCAGTGCGTTTCTTCCGATGAGCGAAAAAGGCGGGAGCGCGGCCTGTTCCTGATCGCGGCCTTTCAGTTATTAGCCGCCAGCCTCATCCTCGCCGCGGCTCGCTGGTGCCCGGCAGCGGGAAATTCTGACTGGCAATTGGCGTGGCGAGACGGCGGCATTCGGTCGCTTTTCCTGATAGCGACCGTGGGAGTCTTGTGCGCACTAGTCCGCGTTCCATCGTCAAGAACGCGCGGCTTATTGGGGCTTGCCGTCCTGGCATTGATCGGCTTCGACCTGGTCACGGCGGGGCTGCGCACAACCCCAAGCGTCGTCGTCAAGGCCTTTGATCCGTTGGAATTGAATATGTCCTCCACGCCAAAGCTGGGAGCATCGCGCGCCATGGTAAGCCGGCAGGTCTTGTCTTTTCTGGATCTGAGTTCTGCCCTGACAAAAAATCCACTTTATTACTATGCGGGGCTTCGTGGCGCGCTGATTGAAAATTGTAACATCCCAGATAACATCCCCAAAGTGGACGGTTTTTGGTCGCTTCACCTTGGCTATGAATGGAACATTGATGGGATCTTTTACGGCGTATATCGCGATAATCGTTTTGGCGGATATACCTTTGGAACTAATGCGTTGCCTGCGCCGCTCTTGAACTTTCTTGGTGTCTCCCAGATCTCGGCGCCTAACACCATTTTCGCCTGGCGGGCGCGCAAGTCCTTCCTGCCGCTGGTCACCGCCGGCCAACGGCCGATTTTCGCCGGCGACTCGGAAACATTGAAAAAATTGCAAAGCCCGGACTTTGATCCCCGCCGCACGGTTTATCTGCCGTGGTCCACCCGGAATGAAGTCAACGTAACCAATGCCTCCAAGACGAAAATCGTTTTTCAACGGTTTGGCGCGCAACGGGCGCGTTTGACGGTCGAAGCCCCGGCGCCGGCTTTGGTGGTCATTGCTCAGGCCTTTTACCACGACTGGCATGCCTTCGTGGACGGCCAGCCCGTGCCACTGCTGCGCGCCAATCACGCTTTCCAGGCCGTGGAAGTCCCCGCCGGCCGACACGAAATCACCCTGCGCTATGAAGACTGGGCCTTCCGCATCGGCGCAATGGTTTCGGCGTTGACGCTGGCCGGCTGCCTGGCGGGTTTCTTCGCCAAGGCCAGACCTTGAACTGGGCGCTTGGTTCTAGGCAAAGGCCGCTGTCCTGTGATTACGCTTTGTTTTTCGGGACGCCGTCTGGTCTAATGGATCACGATGAAACCTCGTCAGGCCAGGATTTCAAGGAAAACGACGGAGACAAAAATTTCCGTCCGTCTCAACCTCGACGGCAAGGGCGCCGCCGCCGTCAATACCGGCATTCCCTTTTTTGACCACATGCTGACGCTGCTTGCCAGACACGCCGTCATGGATCTGCGGCTGCAATGCGCCGGCGACCTCGAAGTGGACGCGCACCACACCGTCGAGGACTGCGGCCTCGCGCTCGGCCGCGCCTTCGTCGCCGCGCTGGGCGACAAAAAGGGGATTCGCCGTTACGGCCACGGTTTTCATCCGCGCAATCCGTTCACCGGCGAGGCCTACGTGCCCATGGACGAATGCCTGGCGCGCTGCGTCGTGGATTTTGGCGGACGCCCGCACCTGGTCTGGCGCGGGCTGGCCCGGTTTTCCCAAAAGAAGATTTCCGCGGCGGAAAAAAACCAGGACGCTTCGAGCGCCTTCCGCTTCGGCCTGGCGCGCGAATTCTTTCAGGCCTTCGCCAACGAGGCCCGCTGCAACCTGCACCTGGAACTGCTCTACGGCGACGAGCCGCACCACATCGTCGAGGCGCTGTTCAAGGCGTTTGCCCGCGCCGTGGACGCCGCGCGCCAGCGCGACCCGCGCATCACTGGGCGGTTGCCCACCACGAAGGGGAAGTTGTAGAAAAAGACAGGCTTCAAAGCACGCCGCCCGCTATTCGCAGGCCAACGTCACACCATGAAGACCATCGTTCACCTAACCCAACTATCGGAAACATTATTGCGAAAATTTACGTCCTCGATCAAAAAGGCGCGATCCGTCTCAGGGGCGCCCGTGGCTGGCAGGAAGCGGCGCTCGAGAAACTCGCGAGTGCCGCGGAAAAGCAGTGAAGCTCAGAAAGAAAGCTGGTTACGTGTTGGCCTGATACGAAGACAGGCCGCAAAATTTCCCACCCTCCACAAAAAAACGCCCCGGCGTTTGCAGCGGGGAGCTTTGATTTGAGGCAATTCGTCAAGATCCGACGCTCGCCAGTTCCTCGCCGTTTTCGACGTTGACGATTTTGAATTGTTCGGCGTGCATGGCCGGGTCGGCGCGGAACGACAACGTGCCGAAGCAACGTTTTTCCATCTCGATGAGATGCTTTTCGTCCCAGGTGCGGAAGCGTTCCAGCACGGTCGGAAGCAGGAAGATGCGCCGTTGAAAGTCCGATTCGTCACGCGCGCGTTTTTGCCAGTGGTCACCAACAGCTTGTTCATCGCCGTTCATTGGCACAAAGACTTTGGTCCGAATGCTGCGGACAACTTCTGAATTATTGTGGATGCTCAATAAAATTACTCTCTGGAAGCGAGTGTCCTGATTCGTAGAGTTGCAGACGATTCTGAACCTGGCCGGCCAGATTGTTTTGATGTGAGGCGGTGGCAAGTGCCAGCGCTTTTTTTGCATTGCTTACGGCGTTGCCGAACTGTCCGACCACCGCCTCCGCCTCCGCCAACGAGTCCCAAGCCTCGGCGTCCGCGGGGTTCTCCTGGGTTGCCTGGGTGGCAAGGTGGACGGCTTCCGTGCCATTGCGCAGCTTGGGATTGGGACTGGTGGCCAGAAGCCAGGCCAGTTTCTTGAGGGCACTGAGCGTGTGCGGATTCAAACGCAGCGCCGCGCGGTATTGGACAATGGCCCCGCTGTCGTCGCCTTGCTGCGACAGCACCATTCCGAGTCGAACATGAACATCCGCGAAAGCTGGATTGAGGCGGAGCGCTCTTTGATAATGGCTGAGGGCCGGACCCCATTGTTTCTGCTCGAACAAAATATTGGCCAGGTTGTAGTGCGCGCTGAAGGAATTGCTTTGCAGCCGGAGCGTCTTGGCATATTGGGCGGCGGCCTCGTTGACTTTTCCTTCCGACAACAGGGCGTTTCCTAAATTGCAATGGGCTTCGGCAAAATCGGGTTTCACCGCCAAGGCCGCGACAAACTGTTTCTGGGCTTCGGCAAATTGGCCCTGCGCATTCAAGACTGCGCCCAAATTATTACGGGCTTCGGCAAAATTGGGTTTAATCTTCACCGCCGCCCGATAATGGCGCACGGCTTCGTCGAGTTTGCCCTGTGCCTCCAGCGCGCTGCCCAGCGCATTTTCCGCGTAGGCATTGGGGGCGATTTGCAGCGCGGCGCGATATTGAACCATGGCTTCATCCAGCTTGCCTTGCCGGGCCAATGCTATGCCGAGGTTGGCCAGCGACCTGTCATCGGCGGGATTGCTCCTCAAAGCCGCCCGAAAGTGGACGATGGCTTCATCAATTTTGCCCTGCTCGAAAAGGGCAAGTCCGAAATTCCGTTGGGCAAGATACCAGTGCGGCTGGGACCTAAGCAACAACTTGAACTGTTCGATGGCTTCGTCAACCCTGCCCAACTGTTGCAACAGCGCGCCCTTGTCATTAAGCGCTTGCGGATAGTTCGTATTAATGCGCAAAGCTTCATTAAATTCGGCCAACGCCGCTTCCGGTTTTCCGCCTGTCGCAAGCGCCTCACCCAGATTACAATGGGCCAGGGCATTGTCCTTCGTTACTTTTATGGCGTGCGTGAAAAGGGTGACACTGTTTTTCCAATACTGTAATTGCCGGGAAGTCACAGCCAGGCAACCGGCGAGGGCAACCGACGCAACTAATGCAAGCATCCGTCGATTCTGCGGCCAGGCGGCAAGCCGGCTTGGAACCTCCCAGGCCACAACCATGAACAAACCGATGGAAGGAATATAGGTATAGCGATCCGCCATGGCTTGCCCGCCAACTTGCACCAGGCCAATTACCGGAACCAATGAAATCAGAAACCAATACCAGCCCACGGCCAAATGTGGACGACGGCGAACGAACCAGAGCACGCCGGCGGAAATCAAAGATATGATAATTCCTGCACTGATGACCCGGCCCAACGGCAGGTCGCGCGGATAAGGATAAAACACTGCCAAATCTCGCGGCCAGAATATCCTCGCAATGTAGCCAACGTAAGAGTTGAGCGCATTGGCCACACGATGAGCGAATGTAAGATTCCTCAAACTCATCGCCCCACCGGATTCTTGCACCCGAAAAGTCACGTAACAGGAGATAAGGGTGAGGGCAAAAAACGGCAACTTTTCCTTCACCCGAAGACACCATGACTGGAACTTATCCAGTTCCAAACGCCCCAATGGCCAGAAATCCAGAAGCAGCATCATGAGTGGCAGCGTGACCAGCATCGGCTTGGACATAAGTCCCAGCGCAAACAGCAACAACGCTAACGCGTAGCGTGGCCAACCGGGGACCTTGACCCAGGAGCAATAAGCTAAAAGTGTCAGGAAAGCGAAGAATGTGCTGAGCACGTCTTTGCGCTCCGCCACAAAGGCCACCGACTCGACGTGCAAGGGATGCCACGCAAATAGTGCAGCCACAAAGGCAGCGCGCCAGACGGCTCCGGTCAAACGCCGCAACAAGCCGAAGAGAAGCAAAGTATTGGCCACGTGAAAAAGCACATTCGTGAAGTGGTGGCCTCCGGCATTTAGCCCATAAATCTCACAATCCAGCATGTGAGAAAGCCATGTCAATGGATGCCAGTTGCAGCCATAACCGGTGCGGAACGCCCACGCCACCGTGTTGATTGTAAACCCAGATTGGACGACGGGGTTTTCGGTTATGTATAGGGCGTCGTCGTAATTATTAAACTCAAAGCCAGTGACAGGCCAATAAAGAGCCAGCGTAATTGCCGCCAGCAGAAGACTGATGACTTGATTCCTCTGTGAATTTTTTAAACACTCTGCGTACTCCTGCATCGGCAACCTGATTTTCCAGATTCAAGATTCAAATATCAAGCGCATAATGAACGCATCGAAAATCCTGGCAGGGGGCAGTTGAAATGGACGCTGGTAAAACGTCCCGCAGTTTTCCGCGGGGCGTTCTGATTTGAGCTGATTTTCAGGAACCGACGGTCGCCAGTTCCTCGTTGTTTTCCACGTTCACAATCTTGAACTGCTCGGCGTGCATGGCCGGGTCCGCGCGGAACGACAATTTGCCGAAGTAACGCTTTTCCATCTCGATGAGGTGCTTTTCGTCCTCGGTGCGCAGCCGATCCAGCACGGTCGGGTGCACCACGATGCGCAACTGGAAGTCCGATTCGTCGCGGGTGCGTTTCTTGAGGATCTCCTGGAGCTTGCGCTGGATTTCCACGCTCATGGTCACGACGCTCTTGACCTTGCCGCGGCCCTTGCAATACGGGCAGTCGTCATAGACGGCGGCGCGCACGCTTTCGCTGTGGCGCTGGCGCGTCATCTCCATGAGGCCCAACTGGGAGATGGGCAGGACGTGGGTCTTGGCCTTGTCGCGGCGCAGCCCCTCCTTGACGCGCTGATAGACCTGGTGCTGGTCGCGCCGGGACTTCATGTCAATGAAATCCAGCACGATGAGTCCGCCCATGTTGCGCAGGCGCAGTTGCCGGCAGATTTCCTCGGCGGCTTCGAGGTTGACCTTGAGGATGGTGGACTCCTGGTCCTTGTTGCCCTTGTGCCGGCCGGTGTTGACGTCAATGGCCACCAGCGCCTCGGTCTCGTCAATGACGATGTAACCGCCGCTCTTCAAAAAGACCTGGCGCGAAAAGGTGTGCTCGAGCTGGCGGGTGATGTTGAACCGGTCGAAGATCGGCTGCGCCTCGGCGTAGAATTTGATCTTGTTGGCCGAGCGCTTGGAGATTTTGGAAATCATCTCGCGCATCCGGTCGCAGGCCTTCTGGTTGTCCACGACGATGCGCTCGACGTCCTCGGTCAAAAAATCGCGCACGGTGCGTTCGATCAGGTCCGGTTCCTGGAACACGCACGAGGGCGTCGGCTCGCCCTTGATCTTGTCCTGGACGCTGTTCCATTCCTCCAGCAGCAGGGCCAGGTCGCGCACGAAGTAACGCTTCTGCTGGCCTTCGCCGGCGGTGCGCAGGATGACGCCCATGCCGTCGGGGATCGCCAGTTCGCGCAGGATTTTTTTCAGACGCCTGCGCTCCTCCGGGTGCTCAATCTTGCGCGAGATGCCCGACTGGTCCGAGTTGGGCAGCAACACCAGATAGCGTCCGGGCAGGAACAGGTTGGTCGTCACGCGCGGGCCCTTGGTGCCGATCGGCCCCTTGGTGACCTGCACGATGATTTCGCTGCCGGGCGGATAGAGGCGGGGAATGTCCTTCTGGGTGATTTTGGGCTTGTCGCGCCGGCGGCCTTCGCGCTCGACGATCTCCACACTGCTGTCAAACTGGTTGGGCACGATGTCCCAGTAATGCAGGAAGGCGTTCTTCTCAAAGCCGATGTCCACAAACGCCGCCTTCAGGCCGTCCTCCAGATTGCGGACCCGGCCCTTGAAAATGCTGCCCACGAGCCGTTCCTCGGTGGTGCGCTCGATGTTGAATTCCTCCAGTTTGCCGTCCTCCAGCACGGCCACGCGCGTCTCCAGGGTTTCGGCGTTGATGACGACTTCCTTGTGGATTTTTTTCTCGGGCCGGATGAGGCGCTGGACCTTCTTGACCAGCGTGGTGGCGGCGTTCCGGAGGGAATCCAGGATCCCCCGGGACGGGTCGGCCACGGGCACCGGCTTGAAGGCCTTTCCCTCCGAGACCACGGCCGGTGTTTCGGGATGCGGCGGGCGGAAGTTCTTTTTGTCGGGAAGCGCCGCCGGCGTCAGCGGCGCTTCTGGGACCGCGCCCTCCGGCGGCAGGCCGGCCGCGATGTTTTCGGCCCGCTCGATTTCATGCGTGTGCCGTTTTTCAAACAGCCGCTCCGCGCCTCCCTGCTCGCTGACCGCCGCGGCGCGCGCCTGGACGGCTTCGTGGTCGGATTTCTGCGGCGTCTGGCCCAGGCCGCCCCGGGGGCGGAAGTGCATGCCGCGGCGGCGCCGCGGAAATTTCTGGTCGCTCATAAGTTTAATAACCCTTTCGATGAATGTGGATGTTTTGCATCAGGCCCACGGCGATCCACGAGCCGAGCACCGAAGACCCGCCGTAGGAAAGCAGGGGCAACGGCACGCCCGTCACGGGCATGATGCGGATGTTCATTCCGATGTTGATGAAGACGTGGCTGAAGAGGAGCGTCACCACGCCCACGGCCACGAGTTTGCCCAGGCGGTCGCGCGCCCGGCCGGCGATTCTCAACCCGGTGAAGAGAACCACCGCATACAGCGTGAGCACGATCACGCTGCCGACGAACCCTTCCTCCTCGGCAATCACCGAGAAGATGAAGTCATTGTGCGCCACCGCGCGCGGCAGGTAACCGTATCTGTTCTGCGTTCCCTGCCGCCAGCCTTTCCCCATCAGCCCACCGGAGCCGACGGAGATCAGCGCCTGCCGGACGTTGTATTCATCGTCCAGTTGCTGCTGGCGCAGGCGTTGCAAATCCGCCGGCGTGGCGTTCGGCGGCGCAAAATCCGTGTAGTCCCGTCCAAAATAAACCAGCAGCCGGTCGCGCTGATAGGATTCGACGGGGATCTGCC
Source organism: Verrucomicrobiota bacterium (assembly GCA_028873125.1). Taxonomy (GTDB): domain Bacteria; phylum Verrucomicrobiota; class Verrucomicrobiia; order Limisphaerales; family UBA11358; genus UBA11358. Next base: position 9,001 of record JAGWMQ010000001.1, read on the forward strand.
ACCAGCCCGGCGGCGCGAACAGCACGTCGGCCAGGAACAACGCCGCCAACACGCCCACCACTCCCGCCAGCTTCAGCAGATAGCGCTTTGGTGTTCCGGCCACGAACATCATGACCAGCCCCGTCGGCAGCAAGACCAGCGCCGAACCCAAATCCGGTTCCTTCAAAATCAGCGTGAAGGGCAACAGCAGCAGTCCAATGCCCTTCCAGAAGGCCGCCGGCGAACGCAATTCGTCCGACGGCCGGCTCAGAAAATTGGCCAGGGCGAGGATGAAGGCGAGCTTGGCGAATTCGCTGGGCTGAAACTGAAACGGCCCCAGATCAATCCAGCGCCGCGCGCCGAAGCGAACCGTGCCGAGGCCCGGAACCAGCACGACGACCAGGAAGAAGATCGCCGCCCAATAGGCGACCACCGACCATCGCGCCAGCACGTGATAGTCCATGGCGCACACGACCGCGCCCGCGCCGACGCCCAGCGCATACCAGACGATTTGCTTGAACCAACTCTGATCGAACCACGGCAGATCGGCGACGGCCGGATTTGCGGCGGTGGCGCTGTACACAAACAGCGTGCCGATAACCATCAGTCCGGCCAGCGCGGCCAGTTGCAGCCGGTCCAGAGGGCTCATGTGCGCATGGATGGAGGCGTCAACCATGGGAATCGTTTCGATGGTGCGTTTCATCCCGCGCCGTTTGCGGCAATGCGGCCCTTTCTTCCTTCAAAATCGCCTCATAAACGTCGTGCGCAATCGGCGCGCAGGTGGTCCCCCCGAAGGTGCCGTTTTCGACCATGACCACCACCGCGTAACGCGGATGCTCGTAAGGCGCAAAGGAGGCGAACCAGGTGGTGCGGCCAATCTCCTGATTGTGCTCGTTCATGATCTGCGCCGTGCCGGTCTTGCCGCAAATGTGCAGGCCCGGCACGGCCGCCGCGTGCCCGGTGCCTTCGGGGTCCTCGGTCTCGGCGAGCATCGCGTCGCGCAACAGTTCCAAGTCACGGGACGGCGCCTTCAACCGGTCGCGCACCACACCAACGGGAAAAACGCTGGCAGGCCCGCCCCGGTCTGGGTCCTGCGGCTCAATGCGGGCGACCAGCCGCGGCCAAAGCACGGTGCCGCCGTTGGCGATGGCCGCATAGACGACGGCCATCTGCATCGGCGTGACGGCGATGTCCCCCTGCCCAATGGACAGGTTGGCCGTGTCGCCCGGCCGCCAGGAGGCGCGGCGCACGATATTGACGGTTGGGAAAATGCCGGCCGTTTCCTGGCGCGTCGGCAAGCCGGTGCGCTCCCCCAAATGAAATTCTTTCCCCACCCGGGCAATGTTGGCGGCCCCGGCGTGCAGACCGATGGTGACGAAATAGGTGTTGCTGGAGTGGATGATGGCGCGCCGGAGATTGTATTGGCCCGGCGCGGCCAAATCCCGGATGCGCCGCCGCCCCACGTAGACATACCCCGGATTGTCCACCAGGGCCTCGGGATCCAGGCCGGCTTCGAGGGCGGCCAACGCGACGACCGGCTTGAAGATCGAGCCGGGGGCGTAATTTTGCTGCGTGGCCCGGTTGATTTGCGGCCGCAATTTCGGGTCGTTCAGGTACGCGGGACTGTTGGAATGATAAATCGGGTTGATCACAGGCGACGAGACCATCGCCAGCACGTCCCCGCTCCGCACGTCCATGACGACGATCGCCCCGCGCGCGTCGGCACCCAGATGCCGCGCCAGCGACTCCTCCGCCGCGCGTTGGAGGTCCAGGTCCAGCGTCAGCACCACGTTGTGACCGGGTTCGGGCGGCACCAGGACCGTTTCGGACTGGCGGTAGCCGAGGTTGTTGACCAGGACCTCCGCGGCGCCGGCGCGCCCGCGCAGCTCCTTGTCGAACCCGGCTTCGACGCCCACGACACCGCGGTAGTCGGGCAGGCGGTAGTTGAAAAAGGCAAACTCGCCTTCCGCCGAACTGTCGTCCTCACGCAAATAGCCCAGCACGTGCGCCGCCGTCGTGCCCTGCGGATAAACGCGCTCGGACAACACTTCCAGGTCGGCGCCCAGGTTGCCGGGATCGCGTTCCTCGAACCGGGCCATTTGCGCCGGGTCGAGATTTTCCATGATCGGATACGGCAGCGCGCGCCGCTGCTCGTAGGCGCGTTCAAAGTCCTGCGTGTTCAGCGTCAGCGGCCGGCCCAATTCCTGTCCGACGCGCGCCGCCACCGCGCCCGCCACTGCGCAGCGGGCCTGCCAGGTGAGGGCGTCCATCTGGCTTTGGGCCAATCGCACGCGCTGGGTGACCACCGACGGGGCGCCCAGCCACAATTCCCAGAACGGCGCGGCGCGGGTCACGATTCTCACCGGCCGCAACCGCGCGTACTCCTCCCGGAACTGGTCGCGCAGGTCGTCCAGATAGAGGCTCACGTCGTAGCAAGGACGGTCTTCGGCCAGCACGCGGCCCTTCCGGTCCAGGATTTTGCCGCGGATGGCGGGAATCCGGATGGTGCGATACGACTGGGTTTCCAAATGGCTTTGGTATTCCCGCGCCGAGACGACCTGGACCCACCACAGCCCGGCCAGCAACCAGAGAAGGCCGCCCGCCAGCACAATCGCCACCGCGCGAAGCTGCGGGTCGTTCTTCTTCAGTTCGTCGAAAATGAGCATCTCAATTCCTAACGCCCAGGCCCCCGGGCGGAGCCGGAGACAATGGTTTTGCGCTGCCGCTTCGTTTTCCGGCGTGTGGGCATCGAATTCATTTCCTGCCGCGCAAAATTTCGCGGTCCGGGCGGAACGTGGTCTCGGATCGCCGCTGATACCCCAGTGCGTGATGGCACCAGTCGAACAGTCCAAAAATCACCGGTGTGGCGACGGCGCCGCCGGCGGTCATCACGAGCCATTGCCAGAGCGACCCCCAGCCCAGGAGCGGTTGCTGGCCGCCCGTCAGCAACAGCAAGACCGTCAGGAGCGGCGCCGCGGCGCTGGCGGCGGCGCCCAGAACGATCTGGGCGAAGGGCATGTCACGCAAAATCAAATCGCGCCGGAAAAAAACCAGAAAACCCACGGCGAACAACGGCAGGATGCTCACGCCCAGCGGATTGGCCGACAGGGAGTCGAACCAGGACCCGCCCACCACCGCCAGCAACGAGACGGTCGCGATGTCCGCGTTCAGCGCGGCATAGACCGTCAGCGCGGGCAGCAGGTCCACCTGCGCGCCGAGCCAGTGGCGCGGCAGTGAAAACACGGCTTCACCAAACACCGCCAGAAAGGCGCCGGCGAGGATCAAAATTGAATTAAACAGGTTCATGGCCCCGGAAACATCCGAAAGCCCACGCGCCGGCGCGCGGTCGCCTCGCCAGGGACTCCAGGTTTCATCGCACGTGCGGGATGTTTTTTCATGTTCACGGAAACAAGACCCAGACGTCTCGCAGCGCGCCAAGGTTGGGCGAAAGTTTCACGCGCGCCTCGGTGTAAAGGCCGAATTCGACCGGACGCGAGTCCACAACCAGGCCGATGGGAATGCCCGCCGGATAAACACCCCCCAGTCCGCTGGTGAAAATCTCCTCGCCGGGTTTCAAATCCGCTCCGCCCGAAACGTAGGTCAGCGTGACCAGCGAATTGTCCAGCGGCCCCCCCGCGACGACGATGCCCATGTCGTGCGCCGGGTCGTTCACGCGCGCCGAGACGCGGCAATGCGGGTCACCCAGCAGCTCCACCTGGGCGCGCGCGTAGGCGACGGAGGCCACCCGGCCGACGAGGCCCTGGGGGGTCAGCACGGGCAGGTTTTCACGCAGGCCGTCGCGGCTGCCGAGGTCAATTTGCACGGTGCGCCACCAGTTGGCCGGGTCACGCATGACGACGTGGGCCAGTTTCATCCGCCACGGCGCCCGCTTTTGCCAGCCCAGTTCCGCGCGCAGCCGGTCGTTTTCGCGCGCGACGGCGGCGGCCTGCTGGGCCTGGATTTCCAATTGTTCGTTTTCCCGGCGGAGGGCCTGGATTTGCCGGAGCAATTCGCGCCGGGGCAGCAGGGCGTCGGCCGCGGCGGCCGGCAATTGTTGGGCGGCGCCGGCCAGCCCGAAGAGGGGCAGAAAGAGCCCGCCGATGGCGAGTTTGAGCCGGGCGCTGGCGTCGCGCGGCAGGCTGAACAAAATCAGCGTGGCCAGCGTCACGGCGCCCAGGGCGATATACTGTTGTTGCTTGAACATTCCTGCCCCCGAACGATCCGGGGTTGCAGGCGAACGCAGGCGGAAGGCTAATACTTCGCGTTGGTCGCGACGCGCTTGAGGAATTCGATTTCCTGCAAGACGCGTCCCGTCCCCTCGGCCACGGCGCTCATCGGGTCGTCGGCCAGATGGACCGGCAGGCCGGTCTCCTCGGCCACGAGCCGGTCAATGCCGCGCAGGAGCGAGCCGCCGCCGGCCATGACCAGGCCGCGATCCACCAGGTCGGCCGCCAGTTCGGGGGGACAGCGCTCCAGCGTCAGGCGGACGGACTCCAAAATGCTCGAGAGCGGTTCCTGCAAGGCTTCGCGAACTTCCTCGGAACGGATGGTCAGGGTCTTGGGCAGGCCCGAACTCAGGTCGCGGCCTTTGACGTCCATGGTCAATTCCTGTTCCAGTGGAAAGGCGGAGCCGATGCGGATTTTGATCTCTTCCGCGGTGCGTTCACCTATCATCATATTATAGGCGCGTTTCATGTGCGCAATGATCGTCTCGTCAAATTCGTCCCCGCCCACCCGCAGGCTGCGGCTGAAGACGATGCCGGCCAGGGAGATGATGGCGATCTCGCACGTTCCCCCGCCGATGTCCACGATCATGTTGCCGGCCGGTTCATGCACCGGCAGACCGACGCCGATGGCCGAGGCCATGGGCTGTTCGATCAGATACACCTCGCGCGCGCCGGCGTGCGTGGCGGAATCCTTGACGGCCCGTTTTTCCACCTCGGTGATACCGGAGGGAATGGCCACGACGACACGCGGGGCGATCAATTTGCGGTGATGCACCCGCTGGATGAAATGCCGCAGCATGGCCTCGGTGATTTCGAAGTCGGCGATCACGCCGTCTTTCATCGGGCGGATGGCGACGATGTTGCCGGGCGTGCGGCCCAGCATGCGCTTGGCCTCGTCACCGACGGCCAGCACGTTGGTCGTGCCGGACTGAATGGCCACGACCGAGGGTTCACGCAGGACTATTCCGCGGTCCCGCACATAAACGAGGGAGTTGGCCGTGCCGAGGTCTATTCCAATGTCGTTGGAAAACAGGCTTTTTAGTTGCGCAAACATGAATGTTGCCTAACGGCGCACAGTTAATCGGTTGCGCCTCAAAAGGTCAAGCGGCCTTTTTGGCGCGACGCCTCCGAGAACACGGATCCATCCGCCGCGCAAAAAACCGTCAAATTGAGCTTGAATTACCCTCCCATTCCCGTGGAGAATAGCCTGTCTAATGACCATACCCCTTCGGAAACCCAAATCCGGAACGGTCGTTTCATTGAGCCGCGTTTTCTGGCCCGTGGCCGTCCTTCTCTGCCTGCTCCGCGACGCGCCGGCGCAAACCGTGTTTCTGGATTTCAACACGGCGGGGCAATACACGGGCAATTTCAACCCGTGGAACGACAGCAGCGGCTCCAACGGCGGCAACTACTCCTTCGCCGAAAGCCCCACCGCCGGCGTGGGCGGCGGCGGCGGCGTGAGCGTGTTTCAGAGCACGGACACAACCGCGGCCTACAAGAGCGGCGGTTGGGATTTCTCGACGAACGGCGCGACGATCACGCTTTCCCTCCTCCTTCAGGCCAACGGGCAGGCCAGCGGCAACAAGATTCAACTGGGCGTCATGAACGTCAACGACAACGGCTTGAACAACAATGCCGGCGTGGCCTTTGAAAGTTTCCGGTTCATCCCGTCCAGCGCCACCGTCTGGTCCCTGCGCGAGCAGTATCGCACCGGAGGCGCCATGACGGAGACCCCTCTCGGCACCGTCAACGTGACCGTCGGCCGCTGGTATCAGTTTGTCGTCAGCCTTGCCAACACCGCGGGCGCGGCGGGGAATTATTCGGCCGTCTGTGCGCTGTATGACTTTGGCGCGGACGGGCTGACGCCGGGCACGAACCTGGTCGCCTTCCCGACGCTCCGCAGCAACACCGGCCAGACGGATGTCACGATTCCCGCGGTCTGGCCGGCGTTTCGCGCGTTTCAGAACGCGGGCGTCGGCGCGTGGGACAATTTCCTGGCCTTCACCAAAAACAGCCGGCCGGTGCTGACCATTCCCTTGGCGAACACGACGGTGTTCTCCGGACAATCAGCGACCTTCAACGCGTTTGCCGAAGGCCCGGGCGCCATTGCTTACGCCTGGTTTACCAATAACGTTCTGGTGTCGGGCGCAACGGGTCCGACCTACGCCACTCCGCCGGCAGGCATTGGATTCACCAACGTGACGGTGGTGGCCAGCAATGGCAACGGCTCCGCCACCAACTCGGCCACCGTCAATGTGGTAGTCCCTGAGCCGCCCCAAATCGCCAGTTTGCCCGCGACGAACGTCCAATCCTTTTCCGCAACTCTAGGCGGCCAGGTTTTGTCCACGGGCGGTTTGACGACGACGGTGACCCTTTGCTACGGAGCCACGGATGGTGGCACCAATGCAGCCGACTGGGAGCAGTCTGTTTCGCTGGGGGCGCAATCAGGAGCCTTCTCACAAACGGTCGCGCTGGCAGCCGGCACCAACTACTTCTTCACCGTGGAAGCCTCGAACGCCGTCGGCGTCGCGTGGGCCGCCCCTTCCCGGTCCTTTGCCACATCGAACAGCGTCACCACGATCAGCTTTTTCGGCAATGGCACCAATTGGACCCTCAACCAGTCCGGCCTCTCCTCCGCCAACATCAGCGGCAACGTCTTCCTCGGCACCGACGGCAATGGGGGCGAGGCGGTCACCGTCTGGTATGATGGTTTGGTGAATATCAACGGCTTTGTCGCGACGTTCACCTATCAGGACGTTGGCGGTTCTCCCGGCAACGACGCGGATGGCCTCTCTTTTGACCTCCAGGAGAGCGGTCCCACCTTTCTCGGCACCGGAGGGAGCAACCTCGCCATCAACGGCCTCGTCCCCAGCGCCAACTGGGAACTGAATCTTTATGAACCCAATGGAATCGGGATCATTTACCATACCAATGGCGCCTCCTCCGGTTATCTGCCCACCGGCGCGGTCAACGTTTCCAGCGGCGATCCCATCAATTTCACGATCGCATACGCGCCGGGAGGCGCCGTGCAGGAAACGCTGGCCGACACCGTTACGGGCGCCAGCTTCACCACCAACTACAACGTCGGTGACATTACCGCGCTGTTGGGAAGCAGCTTCGCCTACATCGGGTTCAGCTCCTCCGCCGGCGGTGTCGCCTCCGCGCAGACCGTCAGCAACTTTGCCTACCAGGTCGAATCCAATGGCTTTCCGCCGGCGGTGGTGACGAATCTTCCGGCCACCGGAATTCAACCCTCAACGGCAACGTTGAACGGGCAGGTGCTTTCCAGCGGCGGCTTTGCGCCGGCGATCACTTTCTACTACGGTCCGACCGATGGCGGCACGAATGCCGCGAGTTGGGCCAACCGCAGCGCGTTGGGAGTTGAGACCGGGACCTTCAGCCAGGTGATCGGCGGGTTGTCTCCCACCACGACCTATTATTACACCGTCAGCGCCTCCAATGTGGGCGGCACCTCCTGGGCCTCGCCCTCCCAAACCTTTGCCACGACCGCAGCCACACTGCCGCAAGTGACGAATGCCCCGGCCACGGCCATCGGCGGCACTCTGGCGACCCTCAACGGAGAGGTTCTTTCAACCGGCGGCGTGCCAACGACCGTCATTCTTTATTATGGCCTGGCGGATGGGGGCGCCAACGCCGGAACCTGGGATCACACCATCTCACTCGGACTGCAGAGCGGCGCGTATTCCGAGACCATCAACGGCTTATCCTCAAACACCCTCTACTATTTCACGGCGGAGGCCGCCAATTCGCAGGGCGCGGTCTGGGCGGCGCCGTCGCAAAAGTTCACGACCGTGGCGTCAAACCCGGTCTTCTCCGCCGTCGCGGTGTTGACCCAGCACAACGACAACAACCGTTCGGGCGACAACTTGAACGAAATCGTCCTGAATGTGGCCGACGTCAACACCAACCAGTTCGGGTTGCTTTATTCGCGCCCGGTGGACGACCAGATCTACGCGCAGCCGCTGGTCATGACCAACGTCAGCGTCCCCGGCCGGGGCACGCGCAACCTCGTCATCGTCGCCACCGTCAACGACACGGTGTATGCCTACGACGCCGACGACCCGGCCGTGACCCAACCCTATTGGACCGACAGTTTCATTGCCCCGCCGAACATCGTGCCGCCGCGCAACACGGACATGACCGGCGCCTGCGGCGGCAATTACCACGATTTCACCGGGAACATCGGCATTGTCGGCACGCCGGTGATTGATCCGGCCGGCGGCACGATCTACCTGCTGGCCCGCACCAAGGAAATTTCCGGCACGACCACGAATTTTGTTCAAAGGCTGCACGCGCTGGACGTGGCGACCGGGGCCGAGCGGTCCAACAGTCCGGTCGTCGTCACTGCGACTTATCCGGGCGCCGGTGACGGCAGCGCAGGCGGCATGCTCACGTTCGATCCGCAGAGGGAAAATCAGCGCTGCGCCCTGGCGCTGGCCAACGGCATTGTCTATATCACCTGGGCGTCGCATTGCGATTGGGGCCCGTATCACGGCTGGGTCATCGGCTACAACGCCACGAACCTGCAACGCGCGGTCACCTATGTGGACACCCCCAACGGTTCCGAAGGCGGCGTCTGGATGAGCGGACAGGCCCCGGCAGCCGACGCGAATGGAAATATTTACGTCACCACCGGCAATGGGACGGTGGACGCGATGGATTACGGCGAGAGCTTCCTGAAACTGACCCCCGCCGGCGGCATGACCGTGGCCAGCTATTTCACGCCGTATAACTGGCAGGCACTGAACAATGGCGACACCGACCTCGGTTGCGCGGGCATGCTGTTGATACCCGGCACGACCCTCGCCATGTCCGGCGGCAAAGAGGGAATCCTCTACCTCGTCAACCGGGACAACATGGGCGGCCTGAGCGGCTCCACCACGGCCGACACCAATATTGTGCAAAGCTGGTCGCTCAACAGCAGTCAAATCCATGGCGGCCCGGTCTGGTGGGCCGGCCCGAACGGCTCATTCATTTACGTCTGGCCGCAATCCAACGATCATTTGCGCCAATACCAGTTCAGCAACGGCCGGTTCAACACCAACGCCTACGCCCTCGGACCCAGCGCCGGCGGCAGCGGTTCGTCCGGAGGCGTTCTGTCCGTCTCGGCCAACGGCACCAACGCCGGTAGCGGCATCGTCTGGGCGGCGGTCAACACGACCGCCAGCGCCAATCAAGCGACCGTGACCGGCACGCTGCACGCCTACAACGCGCAAAATGTTTCGGAGGAACTTTGGAACTCGGACATGGTGTCGCGCGATTCGCTGGGCAGCCTGGCCAAGTTCGTTCCGCCCACCGTGGCCAACGGCAAGGTGTATATGGCCACCTTTTCCGACCGGCTGAACGTCTATGGCCTCCTGCCGCCCCCGTCCCTGGGCATCGGTCTGTCGGGCGGCAACGCGGTTCTTTCCTGGCCGGCCAACACGCCTGCCGGCTTCACGCTGGAAGCCTCCACCAATCTTCCGTCGGGCAACTGGACCGTGGTCACCAATGCCGTCGTCGCCTCGAACGGGGTGTTTCAGGTGACGGCGCCGGCTTCCGGACCCGCGATTTTTTATCGCCTGAAATTGTGATGGCGCGGTGCCGGCGTTTCGCCGGGGCGGTTGGTTCTTGACCTGCAGCCGTCTCGCCCGCATTCTCCCAGCTTGGACAAATGGATTTGCTTTCTTCACAGGCACCAACGGGCATTTTTCAAGATTGACGACCCGCATGTTGAAATGGCTTTGGACCAAAGAAATTCCTGACATCGAGAGAGGCGCAACTTTTCTCCGCAAATGGGGATTCATCGGCATCCTCATCGGCATCGGCGCGGGCATCGGCGCGCTGGCGCTGCTCTGGCTTATCCAACTGGTCACGCACCATGTGCTCGGCACGATTGTCGGCTACACGCCGCCGCTGCCGGGCGGCGAAGGTGGCTCGACGGAATACGCCTTTCAAATGAGCCGGCCGTGGCTGCTGCCGCTGACCACGGCGGTGGTCGGGCTGGCGGGCGGTCTGCTGACCTGGAAGCTGGCGCCGGAAACGGCCGGCGTCGGCACCAACGCGGCCATCCGCGCCTTCCATGCCGGCGAACAAGTCAGGTTTCGAACCTCGCTTTTCAAACTGATCACCTCGGCCCTCACCATCGGCGGCGGGTTGACTTCCGGACGCGAGGGCCCCATCGCGCAAATCGGGGCGGCGACCGGCGCCAGCATCGCCCGGGCGCTCAAGCTCTCGGCCCGGGAATGCCACATCGCCCTGGCCGCCGGTCTGGGCGCCGGCATCGCCGCCATCTTCAAGGCCCCGCTGGCCGGCGCCATTATCGGCGCGGAAATCTTTTACACGGAGGATTTCGAGGTGGAGGCGCTGGTGCCCGGCCTGATCGCGTCGGTGATGGGCTACACCATTGTCGGTTCGGTGACGGGGTTCCAGCCGATTTTCAACCCGCCACCGGAGACGACGGTGTTCAATCACCCGTTGTCCCTGGTCTTGTATGCCCTGCTGGGGGTCGGTTGCGGTCTGCTGGCGCGCTTGCTCTTCGGTGTCTATTTCCGGGTCGAGCGGTTTTTCAAACGGTTTCCGCTGTGGATGGCCACGACCATCGGCGGGTTTTGCACCGGGTTGATCGGCTTGGCGGTCCCGGCGGTGCTGGGCACGGGCTACGGCTGGGCGCAATTTGCCATCAGCCCCAACCTCGCCCTGCTCCCGCCGCTGATGCTCTTGGTGGCCGCCTTCGCGGAGATTCTCAGCGCCTCGCTGACGCTGGGTTCGGGCAATTCCGGCGGCATTTTCGGCCCTTGCGTGGTGATCGGCGGCATGTTTGGCGGGGCCTTGGGCGGCGCCGCCAACCACCTCTTCCCTTCGCTGGCGCCACATCCGGGCAATTTTGCCATTGTCGGCATGGTGGCGTTTTTCGGCGCGGCGGCCAAGGCCCCCATTTCCACCATCATCATGATTTCGGAAATGACCGGTGGCTACGGTTTGTTGGCGCCAGCCATGTTCGCGGTCGTTACGGCGTTCATTCTCTCCGGCCGGAAAACCATTTTCCCGGCGCAAGTACCCAGCCGCCTCGATTCGCCCTTCCACGCCGAAGAGTTCGAGCCGATCGCGTTGCGGCGCGTCAAGACCCGCGACGTGATGATCCACCTGCCGGTCTGCGTCAATGCCGACGCCTCCGTGGCCGACGCCATTTCCCTGATGGGCGATTACGGCCTGAGCAGCCTGCCCGTGGTGGAGCAGCACAAGCTGTGCGGCCGGGTCACGCTGCTGGCGTCGCATCGGATTCCCGAGGCGCAACGCCCGTCGGTGCGGGTGCGGGACATCATGTCCGGCGAGATTTTCCGGTCGTACCCGGATGAGGACCTGTTCACCATTCTCAAGAGATTTGCAGCCAATGATGTCGGCCATCTGCCGGTGGTCACGCGGGCGCGACCGGATTATCCCATCGGCCTGGTGACCCGCTCCGGTCTGTGGATGGCCCTGGAAAGCGCGCGGGGCCAGCGTGCGGAACAGAAGGAAAGGGCGGTTGCAGCCGCGACCCCCGCGCCTTGAGGCTGACCCGAACCGGCGGCCGAGCCGGGCGATTGCGGCAACGGACATGATTTCCCGTTCCCGCCTTTCAAATTCCGGTTCCCTCCAGTTCAAATCCCTTGCCACACCTTGTATCCCGACATCGGAGGCGCTCTGAATATCAAGGCACTGGAAACTGATCGCACCACGGTGGCTGAGCCAAGGAGTCCTCGCGACAGGGATTGTTTTACGGGCGGTTTCTCCCAACCCAACCTGCGTCCGTCACGCTTTCTGGACGATTCGTCACCGGCTTCTGGATTTTCAGGCCCAATGCGGTTGGCTGAGGGGTGGAATGCGGATTGAAACCGGGTCGTATCCGGGATAAGAACGGGCTGTTGGTCTTGAGCAATGCCAGGTCAGCCACCCCGCCGGAATCGGCGCGCCCGTTGCGGCGCCGCCGGATGGCATGGTATTGCGTCATCGGTTGGACGATCTTTGCCGGGCTGGTTTTGTGGTGGTTGCTTCGCGGCCACGCCGGGCCGTCGGTGTGGATTGTCAACCAGTCAAATCCCGGACCGGTCGCCGGTGCGGCAACGCTCCACGCCTGGTTCCGCGCCGGCATGGGATTCCAGCGGATTATCCCCTGGCTTCTGCTGGGTCCTTATGTTGCCGCGGCTGCCTTGGGTTTTCCCCTGGAACGCGGCCGGCTCCGGCTGAACCTGCCCGTCAATCTGGCGGTCTGCGCCGCCTTTCTGGTCGCCTGCCACGTGTTCGATGTCCGCACCCGCCTGACCCTGTCACGCGTGACAATCGTCCGGGCCGTGCCGGTGTCCGCCGGCTGGCAGACGAACACGAGCCAGACCATTGTCAAGTCCGGGCCGGCGCCGGCCACCGGATGGACAAACAGGATGCAGGACATTTCGAGCACGGACTGGACCAACTGGCTCGTTCAACTGAGGCAGGACTTCAAATTCCCGCGGCCTCCGCCGGGGCTGCCGCAGGCGGGCATCTGGTCCACGCTGCTCGATGTGCTCGCCTACGGCGCGCTCGCCGGCCTGGCCCACTCGGTGCATTTTTACCGGCGATTCCGCGAGCGGGAGCGGCGCGCCCTGCTGCTGGAATCGCACCTCGCCAACGCCCGGCTCGCGGCGCTCCGGATGCAGTTGCAGCCCCACTTCCTGTTCAACAGCCTGAATGGCGTCACCGCCCTGCTCCGCCGCGATCCGCACCTGGCCGAAGCCACCCTTTTGTCCTTGAGCGAACTGCTGCGCCTGGCGCTCAACCAGTCCGAAAAGACCGAGATTCCCCTCCGCGAGGAAATGGAATTTGTCCAACGCTATCTCGCGATTCTGCAGACGCGGTTTGGCGACAAACTGCGGGTCGAACAGGCCATTGAACCGGCGTCGCTGGATTGTCTGGTGCCCACGCTCCTGCTCCAGCCGTTGATCGAAAACGCCATCCGGCACGGCATCGAACCCGCCGAGAAGGCCGGACTGGTGCGGTTGACAACCCGCCGCCGGGACGGAAAACTGATCTTGACCGTGGAAGATGACGGGGCCGGTCTCATCGGACCGGACGCCGCAAGCGGCCGGACCGGCATTGGCCTGGCCAATTTGCGCGCCCGTCTGGAAACGCTTTACGGCGCCGGCCAAGCGCTCGAATTGCTCCCGCGCCCCGAAGGCGGGGTCATGGTGCGCGTGGAAATTCCGTGGCGCCCAGCCTCGGCACCGGAAACATCCGGTCCCACAACCACTCCATGAAGCTGCACGCCATCATCGCTGACGACGAACCCCTCGCGCGCGAGCGGATCCGTTCACTGCTGGCCGGCGAGCCGGACGTGGAAATCGTCGCCGAGTGTTCCAACGGCACGCTGACGCTCAAGGCGACGCAGGAACGCCGGCCGGACCTGCTCTTCCTCGACGTGCAGATGCCGGGCTTCAACGGCTTTGAAGTGCTGGAGGCCCTGGGACCGGAGCAGGTCCCGGCGGTGATTTTCACCACCGCCCACGACGAGCACGCCATCCGGGCGTTTGAAGTCAATGCGCTGGATTATCTCCTCAAGCCGTTCACGGAGGCGCGTTTCAAAACCGCGGTCCAGCGCGCGCGGCGCCAGTTGGAAAAAGGCGGCCGGCAAAAATTGGACCCTCAACTGGCGGCGTTGCTGGACCATGTTCACGCGGCCAATCCCGCGAGGCGCATCCTGGTCCGCTCGCCGGAGCGCATCGTATTTCTCAAGCCAGAGGAGATTGACCACGTGGAAGCGGCGGGCAACTACGTTATTCTACACGCCGGCAAAGAACGCCATATCCTGCGGGAAACCACCGCCGCCATGGAGGCCCGGCTCGCCTCCGCCGGGTTCATGCGCATCAGCCGCTCCGTCATCGTGAACCTGGCGCGCATCCGCGAAGTCCAGCCCCTGGGCCCCGGTCAATACTCGGTCCTGTTGAAGAACGGCACCCGTCTCGATATGACCTGCAGCATCGGCGAGTTGCAATCCCGCCTCTCAAAGGTTTGATTTTCATTTTCTGCCCGTCCCGTTTCCCGTCGCTCTCGTCCCGAACCAGGCTTCGGTTGGTCACATTCCGGTCGCCGGCGGAGGCAAGCCGGTCAAGAGTGGTCGTGAAAATGAAAACGAAATTTTTGCCGTGGGGAATGGCCGCCCTGCTCGGGGCGGGGGGACTGTGGGTCGGCCGGGCGGCCTGGCGCGCGCACCGACAACTCGTCACGTTGGATGCGCGTGAGATGCCGCTGGCCCAGGTTCTGCGCAAAATCGAAAGGCAGACCTGGAAAAAAATCCGCGCCGAAGAATCCCTGGCGGAGGTGCGCATCAGCCTTCACGTCACGGACAAACCACTGCCCTATGTGATGGACCGTCTGGCCGCGCAGGCCGGCGCCCACTGGTCCACGCTCTACGCCGTTTATGATTCGGCGCGCGCGCTTCAGGCGCTTGATGCCGACTTGCGCGGCGATGGCAAACTCGCGCCCGCCGGCTGGACACAAATTGCGCCGAAGCTGCCGGGAACGGAGCCGGCCGGCCTTCCACAGGGCCAGCCGATGATGGTCACGCGGACGCGAAACGGACCCGATGGCCTTGTCATTTTTCAGGAGGGCGCCAACGGCCACGTGGACGTCTGGTCGCCTCAAGAATTGGCGATGGAATCCTCGCTGATCGCGCGACTGGGTGACGAGCACGACCAGCGCGCCACCGCGGCCGGAGCCGCGGAGGCCGCGCGAAAGGTTGGCGGCCGCTGGACCACCCGCCTGTGGTTCCAGAAATCGAGCCTCGGAATCATGGCCGCCGGCATCGGTTTCCGCCAGCCCGGATCAGGCCAGACCAATCTCGGACCAACAAATCTGGGTCCCGCTTCCTCGCCGGCTTACAATCCCAATAATCGCTTCGCCAACCTCACTCCCGAACAGCGTGTCCAGTTGGCGCGCCAAAAGGCGCAAGCGGGCGGGCACTTTGAGTTCAAGCGCCAGCAGCGCTGATGATTTTCACCATTCGTTCCAGCCATGAATACATCCAATCTCCTCCTCAAGCGCGGATTCTCTTTGATTGAACTGCTCGTGGTCTTGGCCATCATCGGCATCCTGGCCGCGCTGTTGCTGCCGGCGTTGACCAGGGCAAAAGCCCGGGCGCAGAACGCCGTCTGCGCAAGTAATCTCCGGCAACTGGGCGTTGCCGTCTGCCTCTATGCCGCGGACGACAACAACCGGCTGCCCAGCGCCGAAATCCTTCCCACCGACCCGATCAATCCGCAAGCACCATTGCCGCGCATCGGCGACGTGCTGGCGCCCTACGCCGGCAAGGCCGCCGGCACGAACGCAGACGCTTCGGCCGTCTTCAAATGTCCCAGCGACGACCTGGGCTACTGTGCCACGGAAGGCTCCAGCTACGAATGGAACGCGGACTTGAACGGCCGGCGCCTGGACGAAACCCAGGCGAAACACCTGGCTCTGGTGTGGAAGCAGAGCAACGGTCCCGTCGTCAGCACCAACTGGACGGTGGAGTTTCCGCCGGACACGACGCCGCTGCTGCTCGATTACGACGAATTCCATCCGCGTCCGCCCAAATCCGGCAAGAACGTGGTTTATATGGACGGGCACGTCGCTCCCCTTGACGTTTCATCTGACTAAAACGGCATCGTGCCGAGTCTCACAAAGGGGATCATTCCGCTCAACCCGAAAACTCTGGCATTGGGGAGCGCACCCACCCTCGTGCGCGGCTGGACGCGCCTCGCGTCCGGCATTTTGCGCGTGAGACCGCCGAGGACGTTCGGAACTTTTCTGTGCGCTTGGTGTTTTCCGCGAGAACTCCCCGAAAGATTCGCGCATTGAACCCCCGAACAACTCGATCGAAGCGCCGAGCACCGCCTCGGCGCGTTGGGAAAACGGCTTTGAAGCTGGCCGAGGCGGCGCTCCACGCTTCGTGGGTGGGGCGCGGAAAACCGCACGCGCGGCGCGTGCGCTCTCCATCCAACTTCGGCTTTCGGGCTCAAATGAGCTTCGGCTGGCTGCCGCCGTCAGCTTTCAATCCCAGCTTTTTGTAGCTTAATTCCGTCGCTACGCGGCCCTGGGGCGTGCGGTTGAGATAGCCTTCCATGATCAGATACGGCTCATAGACCTCCTCAATGGTGTCCGGCTCCTCGCCCACGGCGACGGCGAGTGAATTCACGCCCACCGGCCCGCCGCCAAATTTCAGGATGACCGCTTCGAGGATGCGCTTGTCCATTTCGTCCAGGCCGTTCCGGTCAATTTCGAGCATCGCCAGCGACTGGTCGGCCACGGCGGCGGTGATGCGGCCGTCGTGCCGGACCTGGGCGTAATCCCGGACGCGCCGCAGCAGATTGTTGGCGATGCGCGGCGTGCCGCGGCTGCGCCGGGCGATTTCATGCGCGCCGGCCTTTTCGATTTCCACGCTCAACAGATTGGCCGAGCGCAGGACGATCTTTTCCAAATCCTCCGCCGCGTAATAGTCCAGCCGCTCGCGCACGGCGAAGCGCGTCAAGAGCGGCGCGGAGAGCAACCCGCTGCGCGTCGTCGCCCCGATCAGGGTGAAGCGCGGCAGGTTCAGGCGCACGCTGCGCGCGTTCGGTCCCTGGTCAATGATGATGTCCAGCTTGAAGTCCTCCATGGCCGGGTAGAGATATTCCTCGATCGCCTTTTGCAGGCGATGGATTTCGTCAATGAACAGCACGTCCCCTTCCTCCAGGTTCGTGAGGAGACCGGCGAGGTCGGCAGCCTTTTCAATGGTCGGGCCGCTGGTGCCCTTGAGGCCGGCGCCCATCGCCTTGGCCAGGATGTTGGCCAGCGTGGTCTTGCCCAAGCCGGGCGGGCCGGAAAAGAGAATGTGGTCGAGGGCCTCGCCGCGCTGCCGGGCGGCGGCGACCGCGATCTCCAGCCGCTCCTTGACCTTGGGCTGGCCGGTGAATTCCGAAAAGAGCGACGGGCGCAGCGTCAGTTCCAGCGCCGCGTCAGGTTTGTTCAAGGTGGAGACCGGTCGTTCCGCCATCGCCTTCAGCTTGGGGAAAGCGGCGCGCACCGGCAAGCGCGATTGCGTCACGGCCCCGACTCCGCGCCTCGTCGGACGCGCTGGAGCATTTGCCGGGCGCGCTCAAACACCATCGCCGGTGAAAGCGCCTTCAGGCATTCATTGGGTTTTTCGTAAGCGCAGCGGGAGACCAGGCATGGGGAACAGGGCAATTCGATTCGCAGGACGTTTTCAAGCTGGCCGTAAGGCCCGGTGCGGCGCGGTTCGGTCGGGCCGAAGAGGGCGAGGACCGGCGTGCCCAGGGCGGCGGCCGCGTGCATCGGCCCGGTGTCGTTGGTGATCATCAACCGGGCCGGGCGCAACCACTCGATCATTTCCGGCAGCGACGTCTGGCCGCACACGTTCAGCGCGCGTCCGGGCGCCGCGTCCGCGATGATCCCGCCCGACGGCCGGTCCTCCGCCGCGCCGAGAACGGCAAACCGCAGTTCGTGAAACTCCGCGGCCAGCAGGCGGACCAGGCGGGCGAAGTGTTCGACGGGCCAGCGTTTGTTCCGCCACCGCGCGCCGGGCTGGATGACAATCCAATCGGTCCCGTCCAGCCCCCACCGGGATTTGACGGCGGCGGCAATTTCCGGGCGCGGGGGCATCCATTGAAAATGCCGGTCCACAGGCGCGCCCAACCGCGGCAGCACGGACAAGTACCAGTCCACCGCGTGCGTATAAAACGACGGCCGCGGCACCGCCAGGTCGTAGAAGCCGCGCGCGCCCTCGCGCGGCTCGTCCAGGCCGACGAGAAAATTCCCGTCCGCCAGCCAGGCGAACGCGCTGCTGCGCGCCAGGCATTGGAGATCAATGACCAGGTCGAAACGTTGTGCCCGTAGCCGGCGGATGCTGCGGAACATTTCCGGCCAGAACCGGGGCCGGACCCAGCGCCGGCGCTCGAACCGCACGAGACCGGCCAGGTCGGGGTCGCCCTCGAGCAGCGGCGCGAGGCCGGAATCAATCCACCAGAATATTTCGGCAGCGCGGAGATGCCGTTTGAGCAAACGCAGGACTGGCAGCGCCTGGATCACGTCCCCCAACGAACTGGGCTTGAGGATGAGGATTTTCAAAGGGAGAATTCAGAATGAAGAGGGCGGGCGCAGGCATCGCGCGTGCTGCGGACGCAACGGATTCATTCTGCATTTTACTTTCCGTAGGCCAGCCGTTCGGCGATGCGTTCGGGAAGGCCGGCGGCGCGGATTTTCTTCTGGGCGGCGGCGATGTCATATTCAAGCCGGCGCAGTTCGATCGTGCCGGCGTCCATGTCGTAAAGGACATAGGCGGCCTTGGGGTTGTTGTCGCGGGGCTGGCCGACGGCGCCGACGTTGATGAAGTATTTTTTGGACGGGTCCACCTTGAACTTGGAGTAGATGCCCCCGCGCACGACGGTGTCGCGCAAGAAGGCGACCGGGACGTGGGTGTGGCCAAAGAAGCAGACCTGCGTGTTCTGATACGGAAAACTGGCGGCGGCGGCGAGTTTGTCGAAGACGTAACCCCAGCGCTGCGGGGCGTCGAGGGTGGCGTGGACCAGGGTGAAGTTGGCGACCATCTTGGTGTATTTGAGGTCGCGCAACCACTGGCGATCGTCCTCGGAGATCTGTTGGCGCGTCCACTTCACGGCGGCGGCGGCGTTGGGGTTGAAGCCCTCGAGGGGGTCGTCGCTCGAGCAGTATTCATCGTGGTTGCCCTTGACACAGGGAATGTCCATCTCCCGGACCATTTTCAGGCATTCGGCGGGATTGGCATTGTAGCCGACGACATCGCCCAGGCAGACGTAATGCGTGGCCTTCTGGTTTTTGGCGTCTTCCAAAACGACCTGGAAGGCCTCCAGATTGGCGTGAATGTCGGCGATGATGGCGTATTTCATTGCTTATTGAACGATGTCAAAGCCGCGAAATTCATTTTGCGCCCCGGTCCACGTCACCTTTTCGTCGCGGATGAAATGGGCCAGTCCTGCCTCGCGCACCGCCTGGCGGAAGGCCTCGAGTTCCTCGCGCGCTCCCTCGGCGATCAATTCGACGCGGCTGTCGGGCAAGTTGCGCACCATGCCCGTAACTTCAAATCCGGCGGCGGCGGCCTTCGCGGTGTAGCGAAAACCGACGCCCTGCACGTGGCCGGAATAAAAAATGTGCATGCGGCAACGAGTCATCTGGCGCCGCACAGGCGGCGGGTGCATGAAGCCCAGGCCGAACGGCGCGGCAATTTAGCACTGTTCCGGTTGCTGTGACAAGTGCCGTCTGGTTCGTGTCTGGTTCCCTCCCAAGGCGTGCCCGGCCGATTCACGCAGCGCGTCGAAAGCCTGGCGGAAGGGCGTGGAGACAGCGGATGGCATCACGATGAGGTTCGGCGTCCATGGCGCTGAACAAATCGGTGGTGGTTTTGTGCCGGGGTTTGGTCTGCCGGCCGCGCCAATACATGAACAAACGGTTGCTGAAGCGCGCGGCGATTGAGGAGATCAAACTCCGCCTCCAAAGACGCCTCGACTCATTCCTCGACGGCGTGATCGAACGGGAGGAATACACCGCCGAGAGGGCCAGGTTGATGAGCCGGAAGAAGACATTGGAGGAGCAAAAGGGCGCTTGCGCGGCAGGCCGAGCCGATTGGCTCGAACCGTTCCGAAACTGAATTTTGACCGCTCGAAACGCGGGTGAATTCGCTGTCAATGGTCGTCCACAGGAGAACAAGGTCCCCGCTCAAAAAGTGTTTGGCTCGAACCTTGTCCTCGACTGCAAAAAAGCCCGTGGTTCCTGCGTCAGACTGGGGTCACCACTCGTCGAAATCTCGCCGACTGGTGGAGTGGTGCGGATAGCAGGACTTGAACCTGCACGGGTTGCCCCACTACCACCTCAAAGTAGCGTGTCTGCCAATTCCACCATATCCGCACCCGCCAGAGTAATGAAGCAGGCGGCGGGGCGCCGCGCAAGTCGAATCCCGGACATCCTATTCGCCAAACAGCCACCGCCAGCCGCGCCAGCGGTTGGGCCGCACGGGGTTGAAGGTGGCGCTGCGCAACTGGCCTAGGTCCAGTTGCAGCAGCAGTCCGACGGTGTTGGCGCCGCGGCCGTGCGAGCGTATGGCATCAATGCCGTAGGCGTAATCCAGCATGACCTTCAAGCGATTGGACGGGGAACGGAACAGAATGCCGCCGCCCACGCCGTTGAGCCAGTTGCCCGGCTGCGATTCTCCGGGCAGGTAGTCCACGAAGGCGCTGGCGGCCGTCAGGCTGAGGTTCCAACGTCGTTTGGAGTCCAGGGGCAACAAGTAGTTCGCGTCCAGCAACACAAATTGCCGCGCGCTGATTTCCTGAAAATAATAGCCCGGCAACGACAGGGGAAATTCCTCGATGAGCGGCAGAAATCCACCGAGCCGGTAGGCGCTGAAACGGTCGGCGTCCACGCTGGTGCCGGCCGTCAGGCGCGCGGAAAAATTCTGCTGGCTTTGGGGCAGGGTGTAGGACAGCGCGGCCTCGGCCCAGAACAAATGCGACTGTCCGCGGAGCTTGCGGTCGCCGCCGAAGCCGTACGTGCCCGGATTGCTGCGCAGGTGGCCCTCGTACCAGACGGACAGTTCCATGGCCAGCGCCGGGAAAAGGGTCGGTTCGACGCCGCCCCAGCGCAGGCCCGCGCGCACGTTGAAATCGCCATGATCGGCCGGCAATTGAAACGCCGCCGCGGTCTCGTCCCGTTCAAAGACCGCATAGTGGGCCGTGCCGCGCAGAATCAGATTCAGGGGGACTTTGGCCTGCGGGTTGAACAGATGATAAATGCTCGCCGAGATCTCCCCGCCGTGGCCGATGAACGATTCAGAGGGGTAAAAAGTCCCGCCGTGGATTTCATTGTAGCTGTCGGCAAATCCGCCGCCGTCCAAACCGACCGCAAAGTCCGTGTTGGGGCCCAGGCCGTGGACGAAGGCCAGTTCGGAATCCACATAGGTCGGAGCCAGCGCCAGGCGCAGGGTGAGGTTCGTGCGCAGAAAGTCGGGCTGGTTGTGGTAATAATAGGCGTAACCGGCGAACGGCGCGTGGCCCTCGAGCGCCTGGTTGTAACCCAACTGGATCAGGTCGCGCGGGACCGGATCAATCTGCGCGGAAGCAAAAAAGGGCGCGCACAACGGCAGCCACAGCAGCGCCCGCCCCGATTTCTTCATCGGCGTTTCCTAACGCAAAAAGGGGCGCCCGGCAAGCGGAATTGGCGCGGGGCGCATGAAAACCCCAATCGTTCGGGCAACCATTCCGCATCGGGCCGGGCCGTTTCCCATGAGCCATTAGGCAGGGTTTGTCCGCAAAACGATTGGAGCAACATGGGTGCGGGTTTGCGCGGGTAAAAAAATCAGGCCAAACCGCCGATTGAAATGGTTTTGCCCGAAATCGGCGGGTTGTGATTTTCACGTCAAATGAAAAGCCCATCGCCCGCCAGCCAATAGTACCCTTCCAACCCATCCTGCATCCAGCCTTGCCCACGGTCGGCAGCCCTTTCGCAAGGTGGACTGGATTTGGGATTTGGGGCAGGTGACGATTGTTTGGCCGGGCGACCATTCTGCTTCTGGCTTTCCGGCTCCTTGGCCTTTGGGACAAAGCCCCGCTTCGAGACTCGACCAGGTGAATGGCGCGTTTGAACCTCCGCGCGAAACGCTTGCCGGCACGGCCGCCCAGATGCTCGAACACGGCCCGGAAGAATTTCTCGGCCAAGTCCGCCGAGCGCACCTGGTTGGCATGGGAGAGATTGTTGCGGCTGGGCGCGGTCGCGCCGCGGATGCTGGAGAGCGGTGCTGCATGCAGACCCAGGGCGTCGCAGACATCGTTGAGTCCGATGCTGTGCGTCAGTTGGGCAAACAGGCTGCATTCAGCCTGGCGTCAAGCAATTTCTGACGGGCACTCTCACTGACTGCCGCAATTCTGGCGGAACAATGCGCTTCCCCGGCCATCGGTGAGTTGCACGGTGCCCCGTGAAGAACTGGGCATTGACGAATCGCCGACCGTTGTCATTCTTTGGGCTTCATGGCAAAGACGAAGAAACAACTGAAGCCCAAGCTGCCGCCGGCTCACGATTGGCGCACCACGGACACTGACGAAATCGCCAAACGCCGGCAGCGCGCCCGCGAGGAATCGTTCGACATCACCAACGCCGCGCCCGCGCATCCCATCTTCTCCAACTTCCGCGTCCAGTCCGCCAGCGGCCTGGCCTACTCCGTCGAGGTCCGCGACTTGGCTGGACGCCAGTTTGCCTGCGACTGCGTGGATTTCCGCATCAACGGGCTGGGCGTGTGCAAACACGTCGAAGCCGTGCTGCTGCTACTTGAGGCGCGGCACAAAAAGCTGTTCAAAGCCGCGTCCAATGCCGGATCGAATCGCATCGAAGTGATCGTGGACCGCGCGGCGGACACGCTTCGGGTCTTGAACGGGCACGGCGATTTGCCCCGCGCCGTCGGCAAATGGTTTGACGCGGAAGGCCGTTTGGCAAACGGCTCGCCTGAAACCGCGTTGCACGCGCTGCGCCAGTTGCGCGACGCCGATTTTCCACAAATCCGCCTCTCGCAGGAGATCGCGCCGTGGCTGGAAAATCGCCGGCGCGCCGCCGAGCGCGTTCAACTTCGGCGCGACTACGAACTCAAGGTGCAGAGCGGCGAATGGCCCGCGCACGAAACGACCGTGCCGCTGTTTCCCTACCAGCGCGAAGGCATGTTGCATCTGGCCTTTACCGAACGCGCCTTGCTGGCCGACGAAATGGGCCTGGGCAAAACCATCCAGGCCATCGCCGCCTGCGCGCTGCTGCACCGGCTCGGCCAGGCGCGGCGCGTGCTGGTCGTCACGCCCGCGTCGCTCAAAACCGAATGGGAGGAGCAGATTCGCAAGTTCACCACGCTGGATTACCAGGTCGTTTTTGGCGGAAAAATGCGGCGCTTGAAGGTCTATAGTGGCGCAGGCTTTCAGCCTGCAAGTTCTGAGCATGTCCCGCGCGCAGAATTTCCGGGCGGCGGGACGCCTGCGCCACGGCCTTTTTTCACCATCGTCAATTACGAGCAGATGGTCGCCGACGCGCTGGACGTGAACGAACGCCTCGCGCCCGACATCGTGGTGTTGGACGAGGCCCAGCGCATCAAGAACTGGAGCACCAAAACCGCGCAGGCCGTCAAACGCCTCCGCAGCCGTTACGCCTTCGTCCTCACCGGCACGCCCATCGAAAACCGCATTGACGAAATTCATTCCCTGATGGATTTCCTCAACCCCGCCGCGCTCGGCCCGCTGTTCCGTTTCAACCGCGATTTCTACGAACTGGACGAACGCGGCCGGCCCGTCGGCTGCCGCAACCTTGACGTGCTGCACCAGCGCATCAAACCGTTCCTGCTGCGCCGCCGCAAGTCCGAGGTGGAAACCGAATTGCCCGAACGCACCGACCGCAATCATTTCGTACCGTTGAGCGAATTGCAGAAGCAAAATTACGCCGCCCACGAGCAGCAGGTGATGAAACTGGTCAGCGCCGCCCAGCGCCGCCCGCTCACCCAACAGGAACAGGACAAGCTCCAGCGTGAACTGGCCATGATGCGGATGATTTGCGACACCAATTACATTCTGGACGCGGATGACCGCGCCTGTCCGAAGCTGGCGGAAATTGAAAAGCTCCTGGACGAATGCGGTGAGAACGACGCGAAGGTCATCATTTTCTCGGAATGGGAACGGATGCTCCAGCTCGCGCGCGACCTTTGCGACGGGCGCGGCATCGGTTACGCCTGGCACACCGGCAGCGTCCCGCAACGGCGCCGCCGGGCCGAGATCAACGCCTTCAAAGCCGACCCGAAATGCCGCGCCTTTCTCAGCACCGACTCCGGCGCAACCGGCCTGAACCTCCAGAACGCCAGCGTGGTCATCAATTGCGATCTGCCGTGGAATCCGGCCAAACTCGAACAACGCATCGCCCGCGCCTGGCGCAAACAGCAAACCAGGCCCGTCACCGTCATTAATTTGATTTCCGAGAACACCATCGAGCACCGGATGCTCGAAACGCTCGCCCTGAAGACCACCGTGGCCATGAGCGTGCTGGACAAGCCGGGGGAGGTGAAGGAAATCAAACTGCGCAGCGGTCGGCAGGCTATGGTTGAGCGGTTGCAGCAACTCGTCACCCCGCCGGGTATCCCTCACCCGTCGCTTCGCGACACCCTCTCCCATCCGATGGGAGAAGGCTGGGATGAGGGCGCTGCCGCCAAGAAACTTCCCGCCGACCCCGCGCTGGCGTTCGCCCGGAAGGCTGTCGAACGGCTCAATGGCGCATTAATCCGCTGCGAACAGCGGTATCCGCAATCCGGTTCTCATTCCGTGCTGATCGTGGTCGTGGATCGCAATCCGGCCGATTGGCGCGAGCCATTGAAAAATCTCCATGCCGAATTTTTTGGCCGGGGCAAATCGGACCCGCTCGCGCCGGTGCAATTGGAAGTGCTTGACTGCGCCACCGACGAAGCCATTCAGCGACTGATCGGCATGGGTCTGATTAGCAAAACCACGCGCGCCACGCGCCCGTTGTTTCCTTCCGATGAAGCTTCCGCAGCCAAACCGCTTTCTGCCGAGGAACTGGCAAAGGCGAAAGCCCACCGCGACGAGGCCGCGCGCAAAGTCAAAATGGCGCGGGTGCTGGGCAATGCCGGCTTCGCCGACGAAGCCCGCGCCGCCTTGCTCGAGGCCATCCATGGCATGGGCAGCGCCCTGGCGGTCGAGCGACGCCTGCCCGAACCGGCGAAGTTGAAGGACGTCCTGCAACCACCGCTGGCGCACGGTTTGGGTGAAGCCCTGCCGGTTCTGCGCGAGTTTGTCCATAATCCGGCATCCGCCTGGAAACCTGCAGCGGAACGGTTGGCAAGCCTGATGCCTGCTTGAAGCAGCGAGCCTGGGGTTTGTTGCGTTCAGGTGGTTGGGAACGGTCCACTGACCCGCATCATCATACCGCATCACCGGGGACAGGATCACGCGATTAGCGGGGTTTGTGTCAGCCTGTCACAAAGGACACGCGCCATGAACTGCCGACAAAGGAATGCGGAGCGCACCCGCCCCGGGTGCGGCTGGACGCGCCCCGCGTCCAGCACTTGGCCCGGAAGGCTGCCGGGGCATCCGGAACGATGTTTCCCGCCAGGAAGCGGAAAACCACACGCGCGGCGCGTGCGCTCCGCCATTCAACTTCGGTTTGCGGGTTCGATTCCTTTATCCCCATTCTGTTGTCGTAAGCGCAACTCACTTCATCGCCCGCTGAATCCGTTGCAGGCAGGACTGCGGGCGTTTTTGCAGCGCGCACTCCCAAATCCGAACCACCCGCCAGCCGGCCCGCCGCAAGACGCGGTTCACCAGTTGGTCGCGCTTTTTGTTGGCCGAAAGTTTACGCCGCCAGAAGGCGCGGTTGTTTTTTGGTTTGGTGGCGTGCTCCGGGCAGCCGTGCCAGAAACAACCGTCCACGAAAATTGCGAGCCGGAATTCGGGAAAAATAAAATCTGGTTTGCCGAAAATTGGCTGATGCCGTCGCCAGCCGCTAATCCGGTTTGCGCGCAACAGCCTTGCCAGCACCACTTCCGTCTCCTTGTTGCCGCGCCCGCGAATCCGCGACATCACTTCCGAACGCTTCGCCTTGGTGAAAACGTCAGCCATCTTTTCTTGGCCACAGGTGAACGCAGATGGACACGGATTCAGTTGCCGCAAAGGAACACAAAGCGCACAAAGGTTTCCCCCTCTCCGTTCCATCGGATGGAGGGGAGAGGGCCTGGGTGAGGTGAGGCAACATTTCTACACCAACCCGCCATAACTTGCCGCCAAAGCCAGCCGCCGCTCCGTTTCATCCGGTTTGTGCGAGAACATCCGGTCGTAAAGACCGCACCACGCGGCATCGCTCGGATACAATTCCGCATCGGCCAGTTCGCTGGCCGCCGCCCGCCGCCACGCCTCGGCAGCGAACCGTTTCACCACGCGCGGCCAGCCGCTGTCCGCGTCTTCGTAGCCATCGGGATGCAGGCCGGGAAACAGATACGCCACACTGCACCATGAGCGAAGAAATGCTTCGCGCGGAGGCCGAATCTGTTCAACCGAGGATGCGACAAGAAACTATTTTGCCGCGGGCGAACGTGATTGTGTCGTCATAATCCTCTGCATCGAAAACTCCGTCGTCCGGAAAGGTCAACTTGGGATTGCCTTCAATCACAAGCATCGGATACGCCTGCCCTCCCCGTTCCCAAATCAAATAAAGAGAAGCCTCGTTTGCCGCGTCCTTGGCGTCGAAACTGTTACGGAGAACAATCACGACTGTCTCCCAATTATCGCAAATGTCAACGCTCGGATGCGAAGCGCACATGACTGTGAAGAGCTGATCTTTTCGCTGCATATTTTGGGAACGAGCTTGGCAAACTGTCACGCATTGGCAAGAAAATGTGTTCTATACTAGAACAACCTTTTTCCGCTAAACCTGGTAGCCTGGCGGCAACGTGCCTCCGGTTGGCCAGAATCTTGTCGGTGAACGCGTGAAGGAAGCGCGCGCGGCAAGGCGCAACTCACGCAGGATGAGCTTTCCCAAAAACTGGGCAAGTTGGGCGTTTCCATTGACCGCGCCGGTGTTGCGAAAATCGAAACCGGAATTCGTGGCGTCCTCGACTTTGAGCTTGTCACCCTTGCCAAAGCGCTCGGCGTGAAAGTGACTTGGCTGCTTGGCGTGAAGGAGTAGCACATGGCAGCCTTCTACCGAGCTTCGCTTGCCGACATTCTAGGTCATTCGACCGATGAGATACTTGGCGCGCTGCTTCGTTCCTACCAGCACAATGAATTGCAAAAGCGCCAAACGAAGGCATGGGAGATCGAAATTACCGTCCTGAAATCGGCTTCCGCCGAATTGCTTCGACTCGCTCCGGGTGCGGCAAACTGGTCTTTGCTTTTGGAATATCCAATTCCTCGCCGTTCAAAAAGGCTGGATGGCGTGCTGTTGGCCGCTGACGTCATTCTCTGTCTCGAATTCAAAACACTGGACAAAACCCACACGCCGCAAGCAGATCGCCAAGTCGAAGACTATGCGCTAGACCTTCGCGATTTCCATGAAGCCAGCCGCGATCGGCGCATCGTGCCGGTTGCCATCGTGCCAAAAGCTGCGCCCGTGGAAAATTCCAGCGACAGGATTCATTCCGAACCCGTGCGCGATGTGATGCACGCGAGCGCTTCGGACCTTGCTTCAGTTCTCCTTTCCGCATTTCAAGCCGAGCACCGCGACGGTTCTGAACCCATTGAACCGACCGCTTGGGAAAGGTCGCCATATCGTCCAGTGCCAACAATCATCGAAGCTGCCGAGGCTTTGTTTGCAGGACATAACGTGCGAGAAATCGCCCACTCACACGCCGGAGCGGTAAATCTCACAGCCACATCAGACCGGCTTGTTGAAATCATCCAGCAAGTGCAGAGTCACGGGGAAAAAGTAATTTGCTTCGTGACTGGAGTTCCGGGCGCGGGAAAAACGCTGGCCGGTCTGAACGTGGTTCACAATCCGGCTTTGCGCCGTGAAGGACGACCCGCCGGCGTCTTTCTTTCTGGCAACGGCCCGCTAGTGAAAATCGTCTCGGCTGCGATTGCACGCGACCACAAACGCCGAGCGCGTGAGACCGGTGGCGAGCGGACTGTCGGAACATTCATCCAAAACGTGCATGTGTTCGTTCGTGAATCACTGGAGAAGGCCGACAAGCCGCCGGCTGAAAAAGTCGTCGTATTCGATGAGGCGCAACGCGCGTGGAATGCTGACCAGAACCGGAAAAAGAATGGGCTGTAGGTTTCGGAACCGGAAACAATGCTTTCAATCACGAATCGCCATCCAGACTGGGCGGTTCTTGTCGCGCTTGTTGGCGGTGGACAGGAAATCCACAACGGCGAAGCCGGGCTATCGGAATGGAGCAAAGCTCTGCGCGAGAAATTCCCGAAGTGGAAAATCGCGGTTTCACCAAAGGCGCTCGAAAAAGATGCCAGCACTGCCGGGCATCGTCTTTTCGCGGACGGCAAGGCTGGCTCCCTTGCGATACAACCCGCCGATGCCGCAAAACAAATCAATGAATGTCAGCCTGCGAGAAGGACCGTTGCGGTTGGTGCGGTAGACGGGGGAATCTTCGCGCAATTCGCTGGTAGGGCGGCGCTGCTGCGCCGCCTCTTTTTTCCGGCTGAGCGGCAGCGCAGCCCTACCGGCTTTTCGCTTTCCGCTCACGCGTCCACTCCTTTGCACAGATCCGCCGTGGTGAGGCCAAGCGCCTTGGCAAGCCTGGCGACGTTTTTGATGCCGGGATTGCGCAGCCCGCGCTCGATGCCGCTGATGTAGGTGGCGTCGAGGCCGGCGCGTTCGGCGAGTTTTTCCTGGGTGAGTTCGCGGGCTTCGCGTCGTTGGCGGACGTTCAGCCCGAGCGTGGAGAGGATTCCGTTGCGTTTCGGCATGACTGATAGTCCATCCGAAACGCGGGGAAAGGTCTATGGACAATCAGCCAGGTCAGGAAAGCGGCGGGAGGCTCATTTCAGCCAGTGGATTTTGATTTCCTTCCCGATTTCCTTGAATTCGGGGTCGCCGGTCACGAATTCGGCGTTTCTGATCTTGGCCAGCGCCGCGCCAAAGCAGTCGGCATAGGACATTTTCCGCGCGGCCTTGAATATGGCAGCCTGGTGGGTTTGCTGCAGGTCGGCGGGAACAATCTCAATGGGCATGGTGGCCATCTCCCGGACCTTTTGCCCGGCGGCTTCCTGTGAAACCTCGCGCATCGTGTTGTAACAGACTTCACCCCAGTTCACCACGCTCATCAACAGTTTGTGGCGTTCGGAGGTGGCCTGCGCCAGAATTTTTTCCACCGCTTCCGCTGCCGGCTCGTCTTCAAAGAACGCAACCAGCGCCCAACTGTCCAAAACCTTGGTCGCCATGTCAGAGTTCCCGCTCCCGTTTGCGATCTTCCATCATCGCTTTCATCACCCCGGTTCCCTTGAGCGAACCGCGCAGGCTTCGGATGTAGGCGCGGGTGATGGGTTTGAGCAGGATGCCCTCCGGCGTGGCGTGAACCGTGGCTTTCGTGCCTTCCTCAATCTCAAATTCCCGGCGCAGACGGCGCGGAATGACGACCTGCCCTTTCGTGCCGAAATTGACCAATTCCGTCTTTTGTGTCGCAATCATGTAAAATGTTATACCACAATCTCGAATATGCCAATCGCCCTGGTCATCTTTGGTAATTGATATTTCAGTGGTTTGCGAAATGAGCTGCTCGTCGAGGGCATTGGAAATAACTTCTCGAATCGCATGTTCAACTTCCCAATTTTCCAGAACTTCTTCGATGTTCAGGTCAAAAGATCGGGTTGCCATAAATGTTATAGTTGTCTTTTTACGAAAGCTGTCTCCGCCACCGCGCCAATTGCTTCGCGACTTCTTTCGTTCCTGGCGCGCCGGTGAGGTTGCGTTTGGCCATTGCGATCTTCAAATCGAACACGCCCAGCGCGTCGCGGCCAAAGGTTTTGTCCACGGACTGCAAATCCTCAAGCTTCAGTTCCCGGAGCGTGGCGTGCTTTTTTTCCGCGAGCGCCACGACCGCGCCGACGACGTGGTGCGCCTGCCGGAAGGGCATTCCTTTCTTCACCAAATAATCCGCGAGGTCGGTCGCCAGTAACGCCGGGTCGCTCGCGGCGCGTTCACACGCGCCACGATTCGCCCGCGTGTTGCGCAGCATCGCGGCCAGCAGCCTCACGGTGGCGCGCACGGTGTCGGCGGTGTCGAACAACCGTTCCTTGTCCTCCTGCAAATCGCGGTTGTAGGTCATCGGCAGCCCCTTGAGCAGCGTGAGCAGCGCCACGAGGTTGCCGACGACGCGGCCGGTCTTGCCGCGCGCCAGTTCGGCGACGTCGGGATTTTTCTTCTGCGGCATCAGCGACGAGCCGGTGGTGTAGGCGTCGGCAATTTTGATGAAATTGAATTCCGCGCTCGCCCAGAGAATCAAATCCTCCGCCAGCCGCGAGCAATGCACCGCCAGCAGCGCGGCGGCGGCGCAAAACTCGACGGCGAAATCGCGGTCGCTCACGGCGTCCATGGAATTTTGGGTGAGCTGAAGCTTGCCGCTGGCGTCCACGAAACCGAGCAGCTTGGCGACGAGTTCGCGCTTGAGCGGGAGCGTGGAGCCGGCCAGCGCGCCGCCGCCGAGCGGGCAGACGTTCACGCGCGAGTGGCAGTCCCAAAGCCGCTCGCAATCCCGCTCCAGCATTTCGACGTAGGCGAGCAGATGGTGCGCGAGATAAACCGGCTGGGCGCGTTGCAAATGCGTGTAGCCAGGAATCAGCACGTCGGCATTGTTTTCACCCAGCAGGACAAGCGCGCGCTGGAGGTCGGCGATCTCGCCTAGCAAGGCGGTGATTTCATCGCGCAGCCAGAGCCGCACGTCGAGGGCCACCTGGTCATTGCGCGAGCGGCCGGTGTGCAACTTGGCCCCGGCGGGAACCCGCCGGGTCAGATCGGCTTCGATGTTCATGTGAACATCTTCGAGTTCGACCCGCCACCTGAATTCCCCGGCCCTGACCTCCCGGCCGATGGCGTCGAGGCCCCGGACGACGGCGCGCAATTCCTTCCGGGTCAGCACGCCGATTTTGTGGAGCATCTGGGCGTGGGCCATGGAACCAAGGATGTCGTGCCGCCACAGCCGGCGGTCAAACGAGATGGATTCGGCGAATCGCGCGACGTCCGCGGCGGGGCCGCGCGTGAACCGACCGCTGCGGGAGAGGGGAGATTTTCTCTTCATGCGTCGGCCTGTTTGTAACGCAAAGAAACTCGAAGGCAAAGGGATTTTCGGCGCGCCATTTGCGGCGGAAAAGCGCGCGCGGTTGTCAACTGCTGAATTTCGACCGCGGCCCCACGTGATTCGCGTCGTGGCCGGCGGCTCCCCGGCCGGGCTGCCGGAACTGTCCGGTGAGGCAAAACGGAAATCCCAACCAAACCCCGGCGTGTTTGTCTCCCTTGGCAAAGATTCACCCGGCATATTCGGGCTTGGTTCCGCGACCCGCGACGGACGGCGTTGCGTCATGAAGCGGCCGCTGGACGGTTTGGCCGGCAGCCATGATTCCCCTCAAGCGCAGAGGAAGGGTTCAGCCCCCCGCCTCCCGTGGTTTCAGGAACAAATCCGGAGGTGGAACCTCTCATTCCAGGCGCAATTGGGCTGACATGGAGTTCACCCAAAGCAATGAGCCAAAACCGAACGAAGAAAGGAAAACGAATTATGAACATCGGAAAAAATCAAACAAAACAAGCCAGACAGAACCGATTCCCCGACGAGGGTAAAAATAGGACGGCAAAGGCCGGGCCGCCGGAAAGCTCGATCAGCCGTCGTTCGTTTTTGCACCAGGGGATTGCTGCCGGCGCAGGCGCGGTTGCGCTGGGGCTGTTGCCCGACAGCGCGGCAGCCGACAACGGACTTACGCGCGGAGACGCCGCTATCCTGCGATTCCTGTCGGCGATCGAAATCCTGGAGACCGATGCCTGGCAGCAATACAACGAGCTGGGCGGCATCCAGGACAGCGAAGTTCCCGGCGGCAGTGGGAACGCGCCGTACACGGCTGCCCTGGCGGTGCTGGATTCCGATATGGCCCAGTATATCCATGACAACACCGAAGATGAATATACCCACTTTGAGTTCCTCAATGCCTATCTGGTTGCGCACAGCGCGGCCCCGGCCAATCTGGGCCGCTTTCGCACCTTGCCGAGCAGTCTGGCGACCGGCGCGCAGCAAATCGGCCGGCTCACCAACCTCATGCGACTGACTGTGGACACCAGTTGGTGGACGCGCTACCGCAGCCGGACCCAAAACCCGGATTTCGGCGACACCTTTCCCCATGCCGTGCCCGGCTTGAGCCAGGGGCAATTCCCGGGCATCCCCAGATCCGATGCCGACCTCATGCCGGCCGATCACCTGCAGGCCATCGCCAATACGGCGGGCTTTCATTTTGCCATCATCGAGCAGGGCGGCACCAGTCTTTACCCGTCGCTCACAACGGGTTACCCATCGGGAGGCGTTGCGCATTTTGTTGAGCATCGGCCCCACCGAGACGATGCACTTTCAGACCTGGCAGGACAAGGCAGGCAATGCCCCTCCGCTGACCGATCCGACAAACGGGTTGGTGTTTCCAGATCTGAATGCCGCCCCACTGGGAGGCGAGGACTTCTCGACCAATCTCATCATGCCTGAGCCCACTATATTTCTGAACAGAAAATTCCCGGTCTGTTCGATCATCCGGCCGACAGAAACCCATGGGGCGGCAATGGGCGTGGTGAAGTTCCTCACGGACACAGGACTGTTCCGCGGTCAATCCCCCGAGTTCTTTGCGGTCCTCATGGAATTGGCCGACGCGGCGGATGCGGCGCGAGGCGAGGGGAGGGAAATCCGTTGACATTGACAGTCAGCGGGGCGCGCTTTGTCAATTCGGCAGGGCGCGCTCTCATCTCCATCCAATTTTGCGCATTTCAAACAACTGGTTTTTTCTTGGCGCGTGACTTCTGGAGCCGCTTGGACTCGGTCCGACGCTATCTATCTGGGATGGGAGCGAAAGGGGATGGGGCCGCCAAACGGCTGTGCCGGCGCACCAAGACCAACGAAGGGTGTCGGATTGGCTGAACGCCAAGAGGATGCGCGCGGGGCAGGCAACGAACGAGTAATTCTCCGGGGAGGCAGACGAGCCGGCGCGGGTCGCAAGGAATTATTCAGATGAAAACCCGGCGCCGGCGCCCGACGCATTTCCTGTGGACGCGGATTCATTCGCCAAACCGGCAGGGCAACCTCGGGCTGGCGTGGGAAGACTCGCGGCGAAAAAGCCGGGAGTTGCCGCGGCAGCGCGCCCTGAAAATCGGGACGAGAAAACCTGCGCGGCGACGGGTTGTAATCGGGCTTCATCGAACGAGCCGGCGGTTGCGAAACTGGCAACCGCATTGCGCCTTCCTTCCATCTGGTTCCCGAGGGTCGCCCTGCCGGCGCCGTGAGTGTCAGCGACTTCGGCGCCGAGGCCTGGTGCGGCCAAAACACCCAGGAACCCGTTGAACTTTGACCCGTGAACGGGCGCGTCATCACTAAATCACGAGGCTTGATCCGGATCGGTCGCCGGCCAGTCGCAACCGGCAAAAATAGACTCCGGGGCGCCGGGCCATGGGGATCGGGCCGATAAATCACCCAAGCATGACCGAGCCTTTCCAGCCGGTCGGGCATCGAGAAGCGGCCCGTCCCGCGGGACATTTTGCGGATCGCCACCGGACGAAGCGGCGTGTGCGTCGCGGCTTCCACGCGCTTTAGATCAATACCTTGATTAAAAAGGTGATGCTGTGAGTCCACCAGGAAACCCCTGTGCGGTCTGGTCCGATGGAAGATATCATCCGCGTCGCCATCGGGTCGGAAATGCCGGAACGGATGCCGGTCGCAGAAGTGGACAATGTCAATGAACGTGAAAAAGATTGGTCTGAGGCCAAAATCGAAATTGAAACTGACCGCGAAGCCGTGGAACGTCCAGCCAATTCCGGGAACGAAGCAGGCCCCTGGGGGCAACGGCGCCCAGCCACAATAAAACGGTGACGCCCTCCAGCACACCCACGCCGGGCCCCACACCCGATCCGGACACCAGACCCAACCGTAACGCGGATGGTTGCACCACCGGCCATAATGAAACGGCGCCCAGCCCCAAGAATAATACGAGTTCCAGTACCAGCCGCAGTCCGTCCACAGCCAGTAACCGCCGTTGCGGTAAGGCCGCCAACCTCGATCCGTCACGACCACCGCCGGTTGCCAGCACCAACCGTAGCCGGGCAGGTCCAGCCACGTTCCATAAGGGGCCAGCGCGTCGTGGAAATAATTGGCGGACGGCGGCGGCGATTCGGGCGCTTCCGCCATTGTGGGCGGTCGCACGACGGAGTTTTCGGCCGGCGCGCCCGTTTCCGGCGGCGGTGTGGTTGCCGGCGCCGCGGACACCGCCATTTGACTTGAGCCGGCGGAAGTGCGCTGGACCAAAGCCTGAAGCACGGAAGACGAGATGCCCAGGTCCCGCAGATATACGATTTGATCCGCTGTAAGCGGAGGCGAAGCCGGCGAGTTTTGAACATAAGCAATAATCACGCTGTCCCTGACGCCGGATTGCGCCATGCGGAGGATTTGGGCCAAGTGGGGCGGCAAATTGATGCGGGCGGGCTGGACTTCCGTGGCCGGCGCAACATTTGTGTCCGCTGGAGCGGCGGCGGGAGGCGCGCCGGGTCCACTGCCGGCCGCGGCGGAGTCCGTTTTGTCCGCCGCAATGAGGGACAGCAAAGACACTGCTCCTACCGCCCCGGCGGTCATCATCATCATCATTTTCCAATTCGGCGTTTTCATTCTCACCGCGTCTGCCGGGTTCTGTTTAATGAGACGTAAGCGCGCAAGAAACCATTTTCAAGGTAAGAGGCACTGGGACGGGCCAGGTTCCCAAAAAATTATTGGTTGTCCGGTGCGCTCCCCATCCGTTCCAGGACATTTGCAATTCGTTTCAACACCAGCGATAATTTCTCTGCGTCGCGTGCCTGTCGTAAACGATCCGCCAGTTGCCCGGAATATGCATTGCCAGCTTGCCAGGCCGGTTTCAGGGAAGTTTTCCCGTGATGAGGCGGCGGGCTTCACCCTCCTCGAGTTGCTGGTGGTGATCGCCATCATCGCCATTCTGGCGGCGCTCCTGCTGCCGGCGCTGTCGCGGGCGCGGATGCGGACGCAGGGCATCGCGTGTCTGAACAATACGCGGCAGTTGGTCCTGGCCTGGCAGCTCTATGCGGGCGATCACGACGACCGGCTGCCCTACAATCTGGGCATGGCCGGCTCGTCGCTGCGCACCAACCTCAACTGGGTCAACAACGTCATGACCTGGGGAACCGATCCCGACAACACCAATCCGGCCACGCTCACCGAGGCGAGCCTGGGCCCGTACGTGGCCGGCAACACGGCCACGTACCATTGCCCTTCCGACCACGCCTTGAGCGCGTCGCAGCGCGCCGCCGGCTGGAGCGTCCGCATCCGCAGCTATTCGATGAACGCGCTGGTGGGCGACGCCGGTGAACTCTCGGCCAGGGGCTTCAACGTCAACGATCCCGACTACCTCCAGTTTTTCAAACTGGCACGAATCCCGCAGCCGGCGGAGATCTTCGTGTTCCTCGACGAACACCCCGACAGCATTGACGACGGGTATTTCGTCAACCGCGCCTACGAGCCAGAGTGGATTGATTTACCGGCGTCGTATCACGACGAGGCGGCTGCGTTTTCCTTTGCCGACGGCCACAGCGCATTGCATCGCTGGACGCAAGCCGGCACGCGCCCTCCGGCGCAACCCGACGCCGCGCATCTGCCCATCCCGCTTTCCAGCGGCGACCACGCGGATTTCGACTGGGTCACCGCCCACATGAGCGTCGAACACAACTAACGGAACAACTTGCATCAAAGGAATTGCCGGAGCGCCCGTTCGTCGCCAATCGTGCCCAGCAGGTAGAGTTTGCCGCCTTCTGTCCAGGCGGCGGTGAACAGACGGTTGACGCCGGCCAGTTGCGGCGGGGCCGCGACGGGCGCGTCTTTCACCGCCGCCCGCTCCACCACAAAGAGCCACAAATCACTCCGTTGGCCGGGTGGGAGCGGTCTTGCGGTCCGGAAACAAATCATGGAAACCGCCGCCCCCTGCCAGCGTTCAATCGCACAGCCGGTGAGCGTCGTCTTTTGCAGCGGCGCGGGCAGCACGTAATCTGCCGGCGCGCCGTGCCGCGCGAGGTAGGCGCGGATCTGGGTCGGGTCGTTCGTCGTCAAATCCATCGCGTAACCGCGCAGCGCGATGCCCGACATCCGGCTCCGGTAAATGGCAAAGGTGTTGTCGCCCCCGCCCGAGCGGAACCAGAGCGTGGTCAGGGCGAGCAACGCCACCACGGACGCCGCCGCCGCGAGAATGAGGCGGGGCTGCCGGAAAATGGCTTTCCTCCGTGCGGTCTCTTCGGAAATGATCTGTTCCTTCAATCCGGCTGGGGCGGCGATCTGCCGGAACCGGTCGCGGAGCGTGTTTTGCCGCGCGTCATGATCCTCCAGCCAGCGCCCGAGCGCCGGGTCGTTCCGGGCCAGCGCCAGCACCGCGGCAATTTGCGGGTCGTCCGCGTCCACCGTGCCGGGGCGGTAGAGCAGCAAAATGGTTTTGATTTCGTCTTGATTCACAGATTCGTGGGTTTGGAGCGCGCACCGGTGGTCCGGCCGATCAGCAATTGGTGCAGCCGGCCCAGGCCGCGCGTCAGGCGCGATTTGACGGTGCCCAGCGGTACGCCGAGAATTTCGGCGATCTCGTTGTAGGAACAGTCCTGCAAATAGAACAGCGCGACCGGCGCTTGGTAAAGGTCCTCAAGCTGGGCCAGGGCTTGAAGCGCCTGCGCGGCGTCGAGGCCGCCGCCCACGTCCGGGGAAACGGCTGGCAGGTCCGCGCCCGCGTGTTCAAGTTCGACGTGCGGAAAGCGGGTTTGCCGGCGCCTCGCGCCCAGGAATTCGCGGTGCAGCGTGGTGAACAACCAGGTCTTCACTTTGGAGGCGTCGCGCAATTGATGGCCTTTGGCCGCCCAGACGCAAAACGTCTGCTGGGTGAG
Source organism: Verrucomicrobiota bacterium (assembly GCA_028873125.1). GTDB lineage: Bacteria > Verrucomicrobiota > Verrucomicrobiia > Limisphaerales > UBA11358 > UBA11358. The sequence continues at coordinate 45,858 of JAGWMQ010000001.1, forward strand.
GTCGCAGGCTTCCGCCTCGTTGCGGGTCAGGCTGAAGGCGAATTGATAAAGCGCCTCGTAGTATCGGGTCACCAGACTTTCGAAGTCAGCGGTTTCAGCCATGGCGCGGCGTCCAAGTTAAGAGCGGTCGGCGCTGGAAATGTTCCCGTCGAATTTGACGGAAACTTGTTTCGGGAACAAATTGTGTCTCCATTCATCTCAATTGGCAAGGGCGCTGCCAATTGCGGGTGGTGAATAGGTTCCCAATGGAAGGACTGGAAGTCCTTTACCACACGTGATATTAAAGTGATAAATAAGGCTTCGTTGCTCGCGGGGGCGCGCCAAGCGAAAGGAGAATGCCATGAAAATAACATCAAGAACGACGGTCAGCCATCAGATTTTGAGCCTTTTGTTCGCGTTGGGGGCGGCGTCTGCCGCCTTTGGGCAAAATGGACCCGAACGCGCCACCGCCACGCTCAACGGCGTGCAAAACGGCGGTTTGTATGATTACACCATCAGCCTCGACAACACCGGCACTGTTCCCATCGGGACTTTCTGGTATGCCTGGATACCGGGTCAATTTTACCTCCCGTCCGCTCCGGCCAGCGAGGCGCCGCCGACCGGTTGGACGGCCAGCACCCCTTCACTTGGTGGAAATTATTCCATTGAATACTCGGCCAGTTCGTCGGCTGACTATTTGCAACCGGGATCGTCGCTGAATTTCGACTTCACCAGTTCAGACACCCCGGCCACCTTGGCCGGGGATTCCTCCAGCTATCCCGGAACGCCGATTGGAACCTCTTATCTCTATGAAGGCGCCGCCTTTTCCGACCAAGGCTACCAATTTGTCGTGCAGTCCATCCCGGAACCTTCGGTGGCGGGTTTGTTGACGGCGGGTTTTCTCGGCTTGGCGTCCGCCCGGCGGTGGAAGTTGCGAAGGCCGGGCGCCACCACCGTTTGAGGAAATATCGGGGCACGATGGTTCGGTTCGGGAAACCAACGGACGGCAAAAGAAGCCGTCCGTGAATTTTCCGCACATTTTGACCGGTGCTCGGGGATGGCAGACGGATTTCTGCTCTGGGGACGAGGGGGCGGTGAACGATGATGCTGCGCCAGGAGCGCTGCTGGAGTTGGCGTCAGGAGGCACTGTGGTCGGTCAAAAAATTCCCGGCAGAGTTGACAGAAGCCCGGCTCAAGGGCACGTCGAGACGGCTCGTTCCAAAGACAAGGATGTTTTTGTCCAAAGTCTCTCTGGCCGTCGCCGAGGTTTTCCTATTTTCCTTCGGATTTTGGCCTTCGGCTTCGGCCGCAACCAATTAACGTTGCCTTCGAAAATTTCTACTTTCTCCGGGAACTTTTTCTTCCCTCGTTCGTCACACTGTTCTGAATGGCTGAGGAAGGGTTTGAAGACGCGGCGCCAAGAAACCTGCGCGGTACGAATCGTTATGGCGTGCTCCAAAATTTTTGGGTCGTGCGGGAGAAATACGTTGGCGGCGGGGAAAAAACAGTGCAACACCAGTCCGCCGCGCGAGGAAAGGACGGCATGAGAACATTGAGAAACATTGGAACAACGAGAGGATTGCAGACAACCTTTTGCCTCTTGGGCGCTTGGGCGTTTGCTGGCGCGGCGTGCCTTGTCCGCGCTCAAAGCGCCTACACCCAACACAACCTGGTTTCCGACGTGCCGGGCCTGGCGGACATCACCGACACGAATCTCTTGAACCCATGGGGCATCGCGTTCAGCGCGACGGGGCCGTTTCGGATTTCCGACAATCACAGCGGATTGTCCACGGTTTACGATGGCACGGGCACGCCGCAGTCGCTCGTCGTCGCCATTCCGCCGCCGGCTGGCGGCGCGCCACCCGCCGCGCCGACGGGAATTGTTTTCAACAACACCACCAACTTTATTGTTGCGTCCAATGCGGCCGCGAAATTTATTTTCGCTACGGAAGACGGTACCCTCTCGGCCTGGGCCAGCGGAACCGATGCCGTGCTGAAGGTGGACAATTCCGCATCGAGCGCCATTTACAAAGGCCTGGCCCTGGGCAGCGCCAACGGCAGCAACTACCTTTACGCCACCGATTTTCACGATGGCAAGGTGGACGTGTTTGATGAAGAATTTAATCCCGTCGCCTGGCCGGGCGCCTTCACCGACACGAACATTCCGGCGGGGTTTGCACCCTTCGGCATCCAGACCATCGGGACGAACGTGTTTGTGACTTACGCGAAGCAGGATGCCAACGCGGAAGACGACGTGGCCGGGCCGGGCTACGGTTACGTGGACATCTATGACACCGGCGGAAACTTGGTGAAGCGATTCATCTCGAACGGTGCGCTGAATTCGCCCTGGGGCATGGCGGTGGCGCCGGCGAACTTCGGGCTGTTCGCCGGGCAACTGCTGATTGGAAACTTTGGCGACGGAACGATCAACGCCTTTGATCCGGCGAGCGGCACACTGGTGAGCACGCTGAAGGACACCAACGGCGCGCCGATTGCGATTGACGGTCTTTGGGGCTTGAAGTTCGGCAACGGCGGTAGCGGCGGCGATACGAACACGCTTTATTTCACCGCCGGCATCGCCGCGGGCGGAGCGGTCGAGGACCATGGTTTGTTCGGCAGCCTTTCAGTGGCCGTCCCGTCGCGGAACCCCACCGCAGCCAATGTCAGTGTCCTGAACTATCAGTTCAATCCAGCGACCGCCAACATCAATGTCAATGACACGGTTATTTGGACTTGGCCCAGCGGCTCCTTTGACCACAACGTCACCAGCACGAGCAATCCCCAGTCATGGCCAGCCTCGCTCACCGAGAATGGCCCGTATTCCTTTACCAACACTTTCACGGCTGCGGGCACCTATCCGTATGAATGCACAATTCATGCTGTCAGTTTCGGGATGAAGGGCACGATCATCGTCGCCGCGCCGGACGTGCCGCCTGCGGCTTTGCTCTTCAGTCCGGGTTCCGGCGCCGTCTTCGCCGCTCCCGCCAACGTCACGCTGCGCGCCGCGGCCGGAGACACCGACGGGTCGGTGACCAATGTGCAATTCCGGGTCGGCGCGACCGTGCTGACCAACCAAACGACCGTTCCGTTTTCGGCGGTCGCCGCCAATCTGGCCGCGGGCAATTACACGCTTACGGCCATCGCCGCCGACAACGGCGGGTTGACGGCGACCAATTCCGTGGACATCAGCGTGGTTACGCCGACCGCGGTGACGCTGACGAATCTGGCGGCGACTTCCGGATCGAATTTTCAATTCAGTTATTTGGTCAACACGGGCTTGACTTACATCGTGCAAATGTCCACCAATCTGGCTGCGGGCAATTGGATTCCCGTGGCCACCAACACGGCCGCCAGCAATCCCGCCGTATTTGTGGACCTCCACGCCACGAACAATCCGGCCTTTTACCGCGTCGGCCGGCTCCCCAATCCCTAGGCCGACGCGCAGTCTTTTCGCATGCGATCGCCTCGAATGATCCCGGGCGTGCTGGCACTGGGCCTGTTGCTTTCGTGGCCGGCGAAATCGGGGAAAAATTTATTGCCGCCGCCGGGGGGCAACGCGCCGGTTCGTGTGTTCGCCGCCACGGGCGTGGTTGAATCGCTCCAGCTGGACGACAAGACCGCGGTCATCCGCAACGACGCCATCTCCAATTTCATGGCCGCCATGACCATGCCGTTCCAGGTCAAGGACGCCGGAGCCCTGGCCGGCCTGAAACGCGGCGACAAAATTTCGTTTCGACTTCACGTGACCCGGACGGAAAGCTGGATTGACCGGATCGTGAAAATCGGAGCGGCGGAGCCGGCGGCAAGTCCAAAGGCTGCGGAGGCCTCCCCGGCCGCGGCGCCACCCCCGCAGCGGGCCGATTCCATACTGGACTACGCCTTCACCAACGAGCTTGGGCGGCCGGTCCGTTTGAATGATTTCCACGGGCAGGCGCTGGCGGTCACCTTCTTCTACACGCGCTGCCCGCTGCCGGACTACTGTCCGCGGCTCTCGAAAAATTTTCAGGAGGCCTCGCAAAAACTCGAAGCGATGGCTCAAGCGCCCACCAACTGGCATTTTATTTCCGTTTCGTTCGACCCGGCATTTGACACTCCGTCCGTGCTGAAGGCCTACGGCCAGAGCTACGATTACGATCCGAAACACTGGAGTTTTCTGACCGGGCCGCCGGACAAAATCGCCGAACTGGCGCGCGCGGCGGGGGTGGCATACGAAGCGGAGGGCGGCACGATCAAACATAATTTCCGCACGCTTATCGTTGACGCCACCGGCCATTTGCAGATGATTTTCCCGACCGGCGGCGACTTATCGGGGGAAATCGTTTCGGAAATCCTCAAGGCCGCCGCGGTGACAAATCAGATGGTTTCGCAAAACCAAAACCGGTGAAACTGAAACGGACAGCCGCGGCGGCGCTGGCGTTTGCCCTTCCAGCCGGCGCCACGTTTATTTTCATTTCCTGTTCCACCACTTCGCACCCCATCGTCGCGCCGCTGGAAATACCCGGCGCGCATGACGTCGGCAACCAGGTCTGCGCGCAGTGTCACGCGGACATTGTCCGCGAATTTCCCGCCAGCCCCCACGCGCACTTGGCGCTGGCCAACGCGGGCGCGCCCGGCGGCTCCGGCTGCGAATCCTGCCACGGTCCCGGCAGCAAACACGTCGAGTCCGGCGGCGCAGCCCGATTCATCATCAACCCCCGCCGCGACCCCGACGCCTGCTTCCGCTGCCACCTCCAGGTCCGCGCCGCATTTGAATTGCCCGACCATCACCCCGTCATCGAGGGCCGGATGAGTTGCATGCAATGCCACGACCCGCACGGCGGCGACATCTACAAGACCTCCGGCGGCCTGGCGATGGCGCGGCGGAATGAGACCTGCGCCCAGTGCCACCGCGAACAGACGCGCCCGTTTGTCTTCGAGCATCCGGCCGTGCGCGAAGGCTGCACGACCTGCCACGACCCGCACGGCTCCGTCAACCGCATGTTGCTCACGCAGGCCGACGACAATTTGTGCCTCCGTTGCCACGCCCAGACGCAGGCGGCGCCCGGCCGGATTTACATCGGCAACGTGGACCACACGGCGCTCCTGCAAATCGGCACCTGCTGGTCCGCCGGCTGCCACACGGCCATTCACGGTTCGGACGTGGACCCGCGGCTGCGATACTGAATGAATGAGAAGTTCCAAACTTCAAGTTCCGGGTTCCAAAAAGTGCCAAACTCCAAGCTCCAGTCCGGCTCCGGTTTGAAGTTTGGAACTTGGAACTTCTTTGGAATTTGGTGTTTGGAACTTGGAATTTTGTCTTCCGTTTCCGCCGCCGGGGTTGGTCCCACCAATCTCCCGCCGCCGGCGCCGGTCAAAATCAATTTCGATCGCGACGTGCGCCCGATTTTTGAAGGCAGTTGTTTCCGCTGCCACGGCCCGAGGGAACCGAAAAACGATTTCCGCCTCGATGTCCGCTCCCAGGCGGTGGAAGGCGGGGACGCCAACACGAACGACATCGTCCCGGGCCACAGCGACCGGAGCGAACTCATCCGCTACGTGTCCGGGCTTGACAAACGGGTCCATATGCCGCCGCGCGACAGCGGATTGCCGGCGCTGACGCGTGAGCAGGTCGCCGTGCTGGAGGCGTGGATTGATCAAGGCGCGCCCTGGGGCACGAACGCCGGACCGCCGGCGCTCGTCTTCGCCCTCACACCGACGCTGCGCGGCTTCGACGCGCACGGCGACCGCGGAAAATTCCGCGAACTGGAAGGCGTTCCCGAAGGCTTTGGCGGCGGCGTGGAAAATTTTTTCAGCCGGCAACGGAACGCCGGCGCCGTCCTGACGGTGGAAGGCCGCGCCCTGCTCCCCGAACGCGACCTCAAGCTCGCGCTCAAGCTGGAAAAGGACGACATCGGTTTCGTGGACGGCGGTTTTGAAACGTGGCGGAAGTATTACGACGACACCGGCGGGTATTATCCGGGATTCACCCCGTCCACGTATTCCCCGGGTCGGGACCTCCACGTTGACATGGGACGCGCCTGGATGGATTTCGGACTGACCCTGCCCCGCGCGCCGAAAGTGGTGCTCGGTTACGAATATCAATCGCGCCAAGGCAACGAATCCACGCTGGCGTGGGGAACGGTCCTCCAAACCAGCGGCGCCAAAAACATTTATCCCAATGTCCAAGGCGTGAGCGAACACACGCACCTTTTGAAACTTGAACTCACAGACGAATGGCTTGGCTGGAACATTGAGGACCGCGCGCGCGGGACATTTTACCGGCTCGGCGAATCGCGCAACGACACGCCCGCCATCCCGATCCTGTCCGGCGGCACGCAGCGCCTGGATCAAAAGGTGACCTACACGCGGGGCGCGAACACCTTCCGCGTCGAGAGGCAGGTCACGGACTGGTGGCGCGTCTCCGCCGGCAGCCTGTATTCTCGCTACGATGGCACGACGCTTTTCAATCTGACCGCCGCGGATGTCTCCTGCGCGCCGGTTCCGGGCGCCTATTGGCGGTCGGAAGGCGTCACTCTGGAACGCGATTCGCGCGTGGCCAGTCTCGCCAGCCTGTTCCTTCCGGTGAAGGGCTTTAGCCTCTCGGCCGCCGGCCAGGCCGAGTGGACGCACGAGAAGGGGTTTGGCGACGTGGCGCTGGATTTTGGCGACCCCAATCCTGCGTTTCCCGGCACGGTGAGTGCGAACCAGAACCAGACCGAATTTTCGGAGAATCTCGACGCTCAATTCAACCGGCTGCCCCACACCGTGGTGTTCGCCGAGACGCGGCTGCAACAGGAGAGCATCGGACAATCCGACGAGGCGGACAACGCCATCGCCTTCCTGGACGGCGCCGGGGCCATTGGCCAGCGCACCGACGCGCTCAATCATCTTTACGACACACGCGCCGGCTTCACCTCCTCGCCGTGGTCGTGGCTGGAATTTGGCGGCCACTACCGCCGCCGCGACAGCGACACCGGCTACGACCATTCCAGCGCGCAACCCGGCAATGGCTATCCGGGCTTCATCAATCACCGCGACATCGCGATGGACGAGATCGCGGGGCGGCTGGCGCTGCGTCCGGCGTTCTGGTTGAGCGGGCGGCTGACCTACGCCTGGAACGTGTCGCGTTATTCCGCCGCAACCGCGGGAGCGACCAATTTTGACGGCAGCCTCGCCGCCCCCGGCGGCCCCCTTCTGGCCGGACGCACCGCATCGCACGTTGCCGGACTGAATCTCATGATCACTCCCGCGCAAAGGTTTTACTTTTCCGGCGCGTTCACCTACAGCTTCTCCCGGACGACCACGGCGGACAACGGCGATGCCGCCGTCGTGCCCTATCGCGGCGACGTTTTTACCGTCAGCGCCGGCGCGGGTCTTGTGCTGGACGCCAGGACAGACTTGAACGCCACCTATGTATTTTCGCGGTCAGCCTACGGGCAAAACAATACGGCGGGGCTGCCCTTGGGCCTCGATTTCACGCGCCACGAACTGCTCGTGGGCGTCACGCGGCAACTGTCCAAATGCTGGTCCGGCGCGCTGCGTTACCGCTTTTCCCAATACGCCGAACCCAGTTCAGGCGGGGCGAACGACTTCACGGCCCACGGGATTTTCGCCACGCTCAATTATAAATGGCCCTGATGATTCCATCAGAAACGGCACAAGGAAAATAAACCGTCCGGCATGAGGCAAAAACCGCATTGCCGCCGGGATGCGGCTGTGGAATGTTCTTCCGAAGTCATGAGCGAGTTCAAATTCGCCTGTCCGGTGTGCGGCCAGCACATCCGCTGCGATTCGTCACAGAGCGGCTCGGCGATGGGATGTCCGACGTGCTTCCAGAAGATCATCGCTCCGAACGCCCCTGCGACCGACGCCTCCAAATACATCCTGACGGGCACCAAGGCCGGCGAACGGCCTTCCCTGAAAATGGCCGGCCAGGGCCCTGCTCCCGGCCCGGTCTCCCGGGGGGTTCCAGGCGCGGTCGTGGTCGTGGTCCTGCTGCTCGGCATCGCGGCGGCAGTGGCGTTTGTGTATCACGGAACCCTTTTCAAACCGGCACCGGCCGGCGACGTCAAATGGACGCTGAACCTGGGCGCCATGACCATTCCAGACGCGCCCGCCGCCGGACGGATTCATGGAACGGATTTCACCTGCCGGCGGGCGGTGCTGGAAGGCGGCGGATTGACGCTGCGTCAGGGCGGGCACGGCGTGCCGGACCTCAGCGTGACCATTTACCTGCACGCCAAGCGCAGCGCGGTCCTGGCGGGACAAAATATCCGCATCGCCGCCAATTTCGCCGACGCGCCGCCCGTCCGCTTGCGCTGCAAGGAAATCCCGCCGCAAATGAAGACGGAGACGTTCGAAGGCGGCTACGCCCTGCGCCTGGAATTTGGCGCCTTGGCCGGCAAACGGCTGCCGGGAAGAATCTACCTGTCCACGCCGGACCCGATGAAAAGCTACGTGGCCGGAACGTTCAACGCCGAAATCCGCCAGCCCAAGCCAAAGCGGCCGTGACTTGTGGCCATCCTACAATGACCGAGGAATTTCAAATGCCGAACTCCCAACAAAAATCCCCTTGGCCGCTCCGGCCTGGCCATTCGTGAGTCACCGGGATTTCGGAACCGTCATTCCACAAGCCAATGTCTAAAACGCATCGTCCGGCGGCCGCGATTATCAGTTTGCTGGCCGGGAGAGGGCAAACCCTGGCGCTCGCCGAATCCTGTACGGGCGGCTGCCTTGCGCACCGGCTGACCAACGTGCCGGGGGCCTCAACCATTTTTCTTGGCGGCGTGGTGGCTTACAGCAATGCCGCCAAGATGAAATTCCTGGGGGTGCGGCCGGCAACGTTGCGGCGCCACGGCGCGGTCAGCGCGGCGACCGCACGCGAAATGGCCGAGGGCGCGCGAAAAAGATTCGGCGCGGACTTTGCCGTCGCCGTCACCGGGGTGGCCGGCCCGGGCGGCGGATCCAAGGCCAAACCGGTGGGAACGGTTTTCCTGGCGTTCGCCGGGGCGTCCGGGGTCCGGGTGCGGCGCCAATTCAACCCCGGCACTCGCGGGGCGTTCAAGAGAATCACCACCAACCAGGCCTGGGAAATGTTGCGCTCGCGCCTGGCCGAGCCCGAGGCCGCCCGCCGCCGCGGGAAGCCTTGACTTCCGGAGCCGCCCCGCGGCGACGGCGGATCCAAACGCGCAACTTTGGCCCGACTCCGGAGTTCAACGGGTAAGACTCAACCCGGAAAATTTTATGCGCCCGCTCTGCGTCACTTTCATCGTTGCCGGCTGCTGGTTTGCCTTGGCGTCCGGCGCCCAGGAGGCCACCAACGCGCCCAAAACCGAAATCGAGAACTTCGAGGCGCAGACCAACGCGGTCATCATCAAGGGCTTCGGCCAGGTCGGTTCGGTGACGACGGACGCGGGCGTCATTTCCGTGCGCTGCAAGGAATCCGACGATGTGAGCGCCGGTCGGAAGGCCTACGGCCTGACCGTGGTCTTCGATGGTAACCGCCGCGAGCACGAACGGGAGGTGGTGGACGATGACGAAATGGATTCCCTGCTAAACGGTCTGGATTATCTGGGCAAAATCACCTACGACGCGACGCCGTTGCCCGGTTTCGAGGCCACTTACACCACCCGCTCCGGCCTGCGGATTGTGGCCTACAGCAGCCGGCGCCAGAGCGGCATCCAGAAATTTCTGGAATTTGGCGGCGACCCGCGAATTTCCCTCACCCCCGATCAACTGGCGCAATTTCAAAAATTGATCGAGCAGGCCAAAAAGACTCTGGATTCGCTGAAGGCGCGGTAACTCTATTTCCGCAAAACGGTGTCGCGCTGTGCCCACTCGGGGCGGGCGTCGGGATAATCCAGATTGTAGTGCAGCCCGCGACTTTCGGGACGCTGCTGGGCGCAGCGAACAATCACCTCCGCCACCGTGGCGATGTTGCGCAATTCCAGCAGGTCGGCCGTCACGATGAAATTCCAGTAGTATTCCTGGATTTCCTCCTGCAGGTTGGCGATGCGCTTGGCCGCGCGCGCCAGGCGCTTGTTGGTCCGCACGATGCCCACGTAGTCCCACATGCAGCGGCGGATTTCGTCCCAGTTGTGCGAGACCACGACCAGTTCGTCGACGTTGGCCGCCTGCCCCGGCTGCCACAGGGGAATCGTCGCCTCGATCTTCGGCTCGGGATGGGAAAGAATCGTTCCGGCGGCGCGATGGGCGCACACCAACGCCTCCAACAGCGAATTGCTGGCCAGCCGGTTCGCGCCGTGCAGGCCCGTGCAGGCCACTTCGCCCACCGCAAAGAGCCCGGCGACGTCCGTCTGGCCGTCCACGGTCGTCACCACGCCGCCGCACTGGTAATGCGCCGCAGGCACAATGGGAACCGGCTCCTTGGTGATGTCCAGGCCGTAACGCAGGCAGGTTTGATAAATGTTCGGAAAGCGGTCCATGATGAAGCGCGCCGGTTTGTGCGTGATGTCCAGCCACACGTGCTCAGCGCCGCTCCGTTTCATCTCGCTGTCAATCGCCCGCGCCACCACGTCGCGCGGCGCGAGCGATTTCAGGGGATGATACGCGTCCATGAACTCGCGGCCTTCAATGGTTTTGAGCACGCCGCCCTCGCCGCGGACCGCCTCGCTGATGAGGAAGGATTTCGCCCGCGGATGATACAGACAGGTCGGATGAAACTGGACGAACTCCATGTTGGCCAGGGTCGCCCCCGCGCGATACGCCATGGCCACGCCGTCGCCGGTCGCAATGTCGGGATTGGTCGTGTAGAGATAGACCTTGCCGCAGCCGCCCGTGGCCAGCAGGGTGACCGGCGCGGTGAACGCCCAGACCCGCCCGTTTTTCTTGTCGAAGACGTAAGCGCCGAGGCAGCGATTGCCGTTTTTCTGCCCGATTTTCCGGCTGGTGATCAGATCAATCGCCAGGTGGTTTTCAAAAATCTGGATGTTCGGCTGCCTGGAAATCGCGTTGAGCAGCGCGCGCTCGATCTCCCGCCCGGTCACGTCCTTGGCGTGCAGGATGCGCCGCTTCGAATGGCCGCCCTCGCGCCCCAGGTCCAGTTCCCTGCCGCCGTCCCCGCCAGGGGCCTCGCGCTCGGAAAACTTCATCCCCAGTTCCATCAATTCCCGGATCCGCGCCGGGCCTTCCTCGACAATCGTGCGCACGACGGCTTCCTTGCACAGGCCCGCGCCCGCCGCGAGCGTGTCGCGCACGTGCAGATCAAAGGAGTCTTCCTTGCTGGTCACCGAGGCGATGCCGCCCTGGGCGTAGTTCGTGTTGGATTCGGCGCGGTCCTTTTTGGTGACGATGGCCACGCGCCCGCGCGGCGCGGCCTTGAGCGCGAAGGAAAGCCCGGCGATGCCGCTGCCCAGAACGAGAAAATCAAATGGTTTCACCAGACGGAAAATAAACGCAAAGGCCCAAAGGCGCGAAGAAATAATCGGTATTGTCAAACCGGCGAGACGGTGTTACCAATAGGGGATGCAAACATTGACGTTGAAAGTTCCCGACGACCTGGCGGAACGGCTGGACCGCCGGGCGCGTGACTTGAACCGCTCCAAATCCGAAATTGTCCGGCAGGCGCTGGCGGCGCAGCTCAATGGCGGAGGGAATTTTGAAAGCCTCCTCGACCGGGCCGGTGATTTGGTCGGCAAATATGCGGGCAGCAAACATTCGAGCGATAAACGCAATCTCAAGACCCTCGGGCTTAAAGGCCTCGGACGATGGAAACGGTCCTGACCGATGCCTGCCCGCTCGTGGCTCTTCTCAACCATCGCGACGTATATCACGATTGGGCGCGCGAGCAATTCAAACACTTTTCAAGTCCGCTGCTCACGTGCGAAGGCGCAATTACCGAAGCGGCTCACATGCTTTACTTCGATGGCCTGCCGCCGTGGGGTGTCTTGGAATTGTTCAAACGAAAAATCATTGTGGTTCACTTTGAACTCGAATCCCGCCTCGACCGCGTCCTCTGGCTGATGAAAAAACACGCCGACACGCCCATGGATTTCGTGGACGCCTGCCTGGTGGCGATGACCGAGGAAAAGCGCGATTGCAAATTGCTGACGCTGGACTCCGATTTCCGGATTTATCGCCGCTTTGAGCGGCAAACGATCCCGCTGATCGCGCCGGGCAGATAATCAAATCCGCGCATTGTCAATCAACCGGGTTTTGCCGATGAACACGGCCAGCGCCATGCGCGTGCCCGCAGTCACCCTGGCAACGGGGTCGAGCGTGTCCGGCTCGAAAAATTCCACGTGATCCAGCCGCGCGTCCGGCTCCTGCCCGATGAACCGTTTCAAATTCGCCTTCAATTTTACAGCCGGAATCATCCCGGCTTCCTTGACGGTGTCCTGCGCCCTTCGAATCGCCCGCCAAAGCACCGTCGCCTGCCGCCGCAAATCGCCGGAGAGATAACGGTTGCGCGAACTCATCGCCAGCCCGTCCGGCTCCCGCACCGTGGGCGCGACGACGATCTTTGCCGGAAAATTCAGGTCGCGCGCCATGCGTCTGACGATGGCGGCCTGCTGAAAATCCTTGGCGCCGAAAACCGCCGCGTCCGGCGGCACGATGTTGAACAGCTTGGCCACCACCGTCGTCACCCCGCGGAAATGCGCCGGCCGCGACGCGCCTTCCATCGTCCGCGACAGCTTTTCCTCGGCTACCAACGTGCTGAATTCCGCGCCGGGCGGGCGCGGATACATTTCGGCGTCGCCGGGCGCGAAGGCGGCGTCCACGCCCTCGGCGCGGCACAACTTCAAGTCGCGCTTCAAGTCGCGCGGATAGGTTGAAAAATCCTCCCGCAGCCCGAACTGCGTAGGATTGACGTAAATGCTCACGACCACCTTGCCGCGCGGTCCGGCAATCTTCCGCGCGCGGCGGACGAGGCTCAAATGGCCTTCATGCAGCCAACCCATGGTTGGCACGAGCACGATGCGCTGGCCGGCGCGGCGCCACTTCTGGGCGAGCCGTTGCATGGCGGCGACGGAAGCGACAATTCTCACGCCTTGAACCATGAAGCAGTCGAGACGGGCAATCAATTCAATTGTCGGCGGGCAACCCGGCGACGCCAGGCGCGGGTCCCGGGCAAACTCCGCCGCGCTGCGGCGGCTGGAAGGGAGGAACGAGGGCGTGCTGCTCTTTAGAATTATTCCAATTATTGACAGCCGGTGGCGCGGTGGCTATGTTTCGAATATTATGCAATGCGACCGGGAAAAGCCGGGCGGCGATCTGACCAACCGCCTGACGACCGGCGGTTTTCGCTTCACGCCGCAACGGCAGCACGTCTATGACGTGCTCCTGCGGAAGCGCGATCATCCGACGGCGGACGAGGTCTTCATCCGCGCCAAGCGGACGATGGCCGACATTTCCATGGCCACGGTTTATAATTGCCTGGACGCGCTGGTCCAGTGCGGCCTGGTCCGACAGGTCACGCTCGACCGCGGCGCCACGCGGTTTTGTCTGAACATGCGCGAGCACGGCCATTTTTATTGCGACGAATGCGGCACGATTACGGACGTGGATTTGCCGGCCAAGGCGCCGGCCGCCGTCCCGCTGCCCAGAGGTTTTCTGGCGAGGCGGTTTGAAATCGCCATCCACGGCGTCTGCCCGGATTGCGCGAAGAGGAAGAAACGCCGCTTCGCCGCGGCCACAAATTAGCTCTCAACCGATTCAACGAATCTATGCCCACCGCAACCGACACCATCGAGAATCTGGTCAAACAGGAATACAAGTACGGTTTCTACACCGACGTGGAGACCGAGTCGGCCCCCCCGGGCTTGAGCGAGGACATCATCCGGTTGATTTCGACCAAGAAACAGGAACCCGGCTGGCTGACCGACTGGCGCCTCAAGGCTTATCGCCACTGGCTGACCATGACCGAGCCGGCGTGGCAGAAGGTCCATCACGGCCAAATCAATTACCAGGACATCACTTATTACAGCGCGCCCAAGCAGAAGAGCGGCGGCCCGAAGGGCCTCGACGAGGTGGACCCGAAGCTGCTGGAGACTTACGAGAAGCTGGGCATTCCCTTGAAGGAACGCGAGCGGCTCGCCGGCGTGGCGGTGGACGCGGTGTTTGATTCCGTCTCGGTGGGCACGACGTTCCAAAAGCAACTGGCGGAAAAGGGGATCATTTTCTGCTCGATGAGCGAGGCGGTGCAAAAGCATCCGGATCTGGTGAAAAAATATCTGGGCATGGTCGTGCCCTACACCGACAATTTCTTCGCCGCGCTGAACTCGGCGGTCTTCACCGACGGCTCGTTTTGCTACATCCCCAGGGGCGTGCGCTGTCCGATGGAGCTTTCGACCTATTTCCGCATCAACGCCGCCAAGTCCGGCCAGTTCGAACGCACGCTCATCATTGCCGATGACGGCGCCCAGGTGAGCTACCTGGAAGGCTGCACCGCGCCCATGCGCGACGAAAACCAGTTGCACGCCGCGGTGGTGGAACTGATCGCCCTCGACAACGCGCAGATCAAGTATTCCACGGTGCAGAACTGGTATCCGGGCGACGAGCAGGGCCGCGGCGGCATTTACAATTTCGTCACCAAGCGCGGCCTCTGCAAGGGCCGCAACTCAAAGATTTGCTGGACACAGGTCGAGACCGGCTCGGCCATCACCTGGAAGTATCCGAGCTGCGTCCTGCTGGGCGACAATTCCAAGGGCGAGTTTTATTCCGTCGCCGTCGTCAACAATTTCCAGCAGGCCGACACCGGCACGAAGATGACGCACATCGGCCGGAACACCCGCAGCACCATCGTGTCCAAGGGCATCTCCGCCGGGCGCGGCCAGAACAGTTACCGCGGCCTGGTGAAGATCCAGAAGAGCGCGGCCAACGCCCGCAACTTCTCGCAATGCGACTCGATGCTCATCGGCGACAAATGCGGCGCGCACACGTTCCCCTACATCGAGGTGAAGAACACCTCCTCCTCCGTCGAGCACGAGGCGACCACCTCGAAGATCGGCGAGGACCAGATTTTTTACTGCAACCAGCGCGGCCTTTCGACGCAGGACGCCGTCAACATGATCGTCAACGGCTTTTGCAAGGAGGTCTTCAAGGAGCTGCCGATGGAATTTGCCGTCGAAGCGCAGAAACTTTTGGGCGTGAGTCTGGAAGGAAGTGTCGGTTAAGACACGAATTTCCGCGAATTCACACGAATTCAATTTTCATCGGTGAAAATTCGTGTAATTCGTGTCAAAAAATTTAAACCATGAGCAAACCAATTCTTGAAATCAAAAACCTCTCGGCGGGCGTCGAGGACAAACAAATCCTCAAGGGCGTCAGCCTCACCGTCGGCGCGGGCGAAGTCCACGCCGTCATGGGACCGAACGGCTCGGGCAAGAGCACGCTGGCCGCGGTGCTGGCCGGGCGCGCCGGTTACGACGTGACCGGCGGCGAGGTCCATTACAACGGCCACGACCTGCTGGACCTCGCCCCGGAAGAACGGGCGCGCGAAGGCCTGTTCCTCGCCTTTCAGTATCCGGTGGAGATTCCCGGGGTGAACAGCACCTATTTTCTCAAGGCCGCGCTCAATGAAATCCGCAAGGCCCAGGGCCAGCCGGAACTGGACGCCATGGAGTTTCTGCAACTGGTCCGGGACAAGATCAAGTTGCTCGACCTCAACGAGGATTTGCTCAAACGCTCGGTCAACGAGGGCTTTTCCGGCGGCGAAAAGAAGCGCGCCGAAATTTTCCAGATGGCCGTGCTGGAGCCGAAGCTGGCGATCCTGGACGAAACGGATTCCGGCCTGGACATTGACGCGCTCAAGGTCGTTTCCAGCGGCGTCAACAAGCTGAAGCGCGCCGACAACGCGCAACTGGTCATCACGCATTACCAGCGCCTGCTGAACTACATCATTCCGGACTTCGTTCACGTCTTGGTGGACGGCCGCATCGTCCGCACCGGCGGCAAGGAATTGGCGCTGGAACTCGAGGAAAAGGGCTACGACTGGATTCTGAAGGCCGAGGCGGTCGCGGCCTGAGGGCATGGCCGGCTTCACGGACGGGCTGCAGGGCAACTCACCATCGCCTCCACCGCGCTTTCCACGCTGATGCCGGCCATCCAGCGGCAGTCCATCCGTCATCTTCGGCAATTTGATTGCGAGTCCGAACGATGACGTTCGCCGGGAAAACCATCGTCGTCGTCACGCTGCTGGCCAATCAGATTCGGCAGATCGTCTGCCGGGCCGATTCCTCGCAACCCGGGTCCTTCGTGAATTGGCGCTGGCTTCCCGCTGCACTTTGGACTTTAGACTTTGGACTTTGGACTCTAGCCTCCGCGCGATGTCGCAAATGCTCAAATCCTCCGGCGCCATGGCCGGGGCCACCCTGGCCAGCCGGATGTTTGGTCTGGTTCGCGAAATCGTCTATGCGCGTTTCATGGGGGTGGGCTGGGTCACGGACGCCTTCATGTTTGCCTTCACCATCCCCAACCTTTTCCGAAGGTTGCTGGGCGAAGGCGCCCTCACGGCGGCGTTCATCCCCATCTTCAAGGAAAAGGAAAAAATACACGGCGAAGTCGCGATGTGGCGCGCGGCCAACGCCGTGATTTCGGGCCTGGTCGTGGCCGCGGCGGTCATCATCGCGCTGGTCCTGGCGGGCATTTCCATCGCCCTGGCCGCGCATCCCTTCGCCGCCAAGACGGAGCTCATGTTGCGGCTGCTGCGCGTGATGTTTCCCTACATGCTGCTGGTCTGTCTGGCGGCGGCGTTCATGGGCATGCTCAATGCGCGCGGCCATTTCTTCATCCCGGCGATGGGCGCCACAACGCTCAACGTGGTGATGATCGCCTCCGTGCTCTGGCTGGCGCCGCGGTTGGGACTCCAATTCCCCAGGGAGGAACGGTTGCCGCACCAGATCTTCGCGCTGGCCGTCGGCGTGCTGGCGGCGGGCGTGGCGCAGGCGGCCTTTCAACTGCCGTCCCTGTGGGGCGAAGGGTTCCGCTACCGCTGGGTTTCACCCTGGGGCGACGAGACGGTGCGGCGCGTGGTTACCAAGATGGTGCCCGGGGCGATCGGCGTGGCGGCCTTTCAAATCAACGTGCTGCTGGTCCAGTTCCTGGCCTTCTGGGTCGGAACCGGCATCCTGTCCTCGTTCACCTACGCCGTGCGGCTGATGGAATTTCCGCAGGGCATGTTCGGCATTTCGCTGGCGACGTATCTGCTGCCCACGCTCTCCGGGCTGGCGGCGGAAAAAAAGTATCCCGCATTCCGGGCCACCCTGCGGCACGGGCTGGGGACGCTGATTTTCCTGAACTGGATCGCCGCCGTGCTGCTGGTGGTGCTGGCCGTGCCGATTGTCCGCCTGCTGTTTGAACACGGCAAATTCACCGCGTTGGCCACCGAGCAGGCCGCCTTCGCGCTGATGTGCCTGGCGCCGGGATTGGTGGCCTATTCGTCGGTCAACATCATGGCGCGCGCGTTCTATGCCCTCGGCGACGTGCAAACGCCCATGAAAGTCAGCGTGGTCTGCCTGGTGCTTAATTTCCTGCTGGCCGCCCTGCTGATCGTGCCCCTCCAGCAAGGCGGCCTCGGTCTGGCAAACACGGCCACGTCCGCGGGCAATGTGGCCCTGCTGCTGTTCGCGCTGCGCAAAAAGCTGGCCCGGCTCGAAATGGAGCCGCTGCGCCGGACGCTCCTGCCGCTCGCGCTGGCCGGTGTTTCGGCCGGATGGGTGGCCTGGCTCGGCTGGCGGTATTGGGATCGGCACCTCGGCCACGGCACGCTCGCGCTGAAAATCGGCGCCGTGTTTGCGCCGGCGATCCTGGCCGGGGCCGTTTATGGAACCTTGGCGCTGGCGTTCAAAGTTCCGGCGGCCAGGGAGATGGCGGATCTGTTCCTGGCCAGGACCCGGCGGTCGGGTTGACGCCCGCCGAAAGGCAAGGTCTCCCTGTCTCCGGCGTCTGCGTGCGACGGGGGCAAATCGGAATCAGAAAGTTGGCTTTGGCTTGGCGCCGTGTTAAATTATGGGCGTGAGCTTCTTCAAGCCCAACCTTGACCATTATGGACGCCGGGCGCGGGGTGTCCTGGGTGCGCTCTGTCTCATCGCCGGAATCATCGTGGCCGGCGACTACTCCTTGTGGGGCTTGATTTTGGTGGGGGCCGGGCTTTTCGCCATATTTGAATCCATGCGCGGCTGGTGCCTCCTGCGCGCCTGCGGCTTCAAAACCAAAATCTGACCGTTCACCCGGCGCCGCTCCCGCTTTTCCGCTTCAGCCCGATTGCGGCTCGACGACGATTTTCAACGAATCGTCCGCCGGCCGCGCCGCCAGCGCAATGGCCGCCGGCGCCTGTTCCAGCGGAAACCGGTGGGTGATCAAATGCCGCGCATTGAGTCGGCGGGAAAAAACCAGGCGTGCCGCCTCGGCCTGCAGGGTGAGGTCCGCCGAATAACTGCCCAGCAAATCCTTTTCCTCCATGCAGATGGCCGCCGGGTCAATGCCCAGGGTCCCGCCGTGCCGGGTGTGGGCGAACAACAAAACCTGTCCGCCGCCCCGCACGGCCCGGAGCGCCTGCCGCGTCGCTTCGTCGGAAGGAACAGCGATAATTGCCGCGTCCAACGTCCCTGGCCCAAAGCCCAATCTCCCCCCTGCGCCGCGTCGTTCCCCAAACTTGGGATTTGGCACTTCGAGCTTGGAACTTGGAACCAACTTCGTCCATTCCGCGCCCCATCGTCTGGCCAGCCGCAGACGCGACGCCAGCAAATCCGTCGCCAGGACCCGCGCGCCCCTTAATTTGAGCAGCCGCGTGAACATCAGACCAATCGGCCCCTGCCCCGCCACCAGCACGCGGTCGCCTCGCAAAAGGTTCAGGCGATGAATCGCCTTCAAGACGGTGTTGACCGGTTCGAGCAGCGCGCCCTCCTCAAAGGAATTCTTCGCCGGAATCTTCACCAGGCCCGGCAATGCGAAGTCCATCACCCGGACGTACTCGGCAAAGCCGCCGCCGGCCGGCTCGAATCCCGCCGTGATGCCCGTGCGCCGGTACTGCGGACACTGGGCGAAAGCGCGGTGCCGGCAAAAATGGCACTGCAAACACGGCACGTGATGATGCAACGCCACCCGGTCGCCCGCTTTGAACCCCAACTTCGAACTTCCAACTCCCAGCTTCACAATTGTCCCGGCCGTTTCGTGCCCGAAAATGCGCGGTGGCGCCGGCGCGCCCGACTGGATTTTTTTGATGTCCGTCGGGCAGACACCGCACACGGCCACCCGGACCAGCAATTCGTTGGGGCCGATCCGCGGCACGGGCACCGACTCGACGCGCACGTCATTGACGCCGCGATACACCGCCGCCCGCATCGTTTTGGGAATGGCAAGCACCGGAAGAGCTTAACCACGGAAGGCCCGGAACTCACGAACTCTTTCCAATGCCGGCGGGAAAATTCCCCGCGTTGACGCCCGGCGATTGGCCATTTTAAAATTCGTGCCCATTCGTGAAATTCGTGTCTGAAGACCGGCTGGACACCCATTCCACCAATTTTCACCAACCGGACTCGAAATTTTTCACTTTTTCATCACCTCCTCGCCCGGCGGCGGCTCAATTCGGGCCTCGCTGAAGTTGCAATGCGCTGATTTACAGACATTTGAGATTCGTCCCAATTCGTGCAATTCGCGTCTAAAAAACGTTCAAAATTTTTCAAAAAAGTGTTGACAGCCCTCTGGACTTTTGGGATATTGGGCGCACACACGGTAACATAAACAACGAATATGAGAACTAAAACACTACTCTGCGCGGCCGGAGCCTTGGCCGCGAGCCTCGCCGTCTCCTCGGCGCAAACCGTCTATTCGGCCAACGTGGTCGGATATGTCAATGTGCCAATCACAGGGGGCCAGTATGCCCTGCTCGCCAATCCGTTGGATAACGGTACCAACACTCTATCCAGCCTTTTTCCCAATGCACCTGTTGGGAGCACGATTCTAGTGTGGACCGGAACGGGCTACCAGAGTTCTGGCATGGGATTTGGAGGCACGTGGTCAACTAATTTGGTCATTACCCCGGGCGAGGGGTTTTTCGCGAATATGGCCTCGACCATAACCAATACGTTTGTCGGTAATGTCGCCGTGGCCCCTGGCTCGAGCGTAACCACTCCTTTCAGTGCGGGCGTTTATGCGCTCGTCGGCTCGCCAATTCCGTATTCTGATACTTTGTCGGGAACCAACCTAAACTTGCAGCTCGGTACCGGAAGCACGATTCTGGTATGGACGGGCAGTGGGTTTCAGAGTTCTGGCGTGGGCTTCGGAGGCACATGGTCAACCAACTTGACCATCACTCCGGGTGAAGGTTTCTTTGTGAATTCAGCAACTGCCACCAACTGGGTTCAAACCTTCCAAACACAATAAACACCTGCACAATTGTAAAAATAAAATAACGAATAATCAAACCTGAATAGCAAATAAATTATGAAAAAAGTTATCACAGCATCTGTGTTGGGGATGGGAGCTTCCTTGGCGATGGTCATCCCATCGTATGGGCAAGGAACCGTCTTCTTTGGAAACTATGCCCCGGGAAGCGGTGTCAATGCGCCAGTGACATTTGCTGTTGCCGGAACTGCAAATGGCAACGCCGTTACGGCTGGTGAAGCCGTTGGCTCGGAGTTCATGGCAGGCCTTCTTTACTCCCTAGACGGAGGCACAACGTGGAAGACTGACACCGCCGCCAACTCTGGTGCGTATCCGGCTCCGTTCTACTCAACCGATGGGAATGCGGGTGGTGGGGCGGGATACTTTGGTATTGGTTCAACCGTTACGCTCCCGAGTTGGACGTCGGGCTCTGTGGAGTTCATAGTGCAGGCTTGGTTCGGAGGCGCGACGTATGCTGCTTCACAATCGAATCCAGCGGGCTGGTTCGGGGCATCGGCTCCGGTTACGGTTCCTGGAACTTCGATTGGTTCGGGAACAACGCCGCCAGGATACCTGACAGGTTTGTCCGGATTCACCGTTTCACCCGTTCCCGAGCCGACGAGCTTGGCGTTGGCGGGCTTGGGCGGTTTGTCGCTGCTGGCCTTCCGCCGCCGCAAAGCGTAATTCTATAATCCTGCGGTAAAAACCAGAGTGTTTTTCCATCACGCCAGCCACGGCAAACCCGTGGCTGGTTTTTTATTCGGCCCGGTTGTTGCAGTCGGAAGGGGAGCCTGTATTGTATAAAGGATGAAAACAGTCACCATCAATATTTCGCTCAATTCCGAATTAGCCGAGTTCGCCCAGGCCGACGCCCGGGCGGAAGCCTTCGATTCCCTGAACGAATACATGCGCCAACTGATTCGCCAACGACGCCAGAAAAAAATCGAAGAGGACATGAAATTTCTGGAACGAGCCATCGCCGGCGCGCCGCCCGGCGACCCGTCGGATGAAGAAATGCGGGAAATCGTAAGCACACAAAAGGCGGTCAGGCAAAGAATGCGCCATGCGCGTGGTATTTGACGCCAACGTGGTGTTCGCGGGCACCGGTTTGGCGCGGGGAAGCGCATCGTTGTTTGATTGCCTTGGCACGACGCCGTGTGCAGGCTTTTGCCACGGACGAAATGTTGGAAGAATTGCGTGGGCTGACGAGGGAACGCCAATTTAAGTGTCCGCATCCGCCACAGACAATGGTGGATTGGTATTGCGAGCGGGTCAGGCGGGTGGACCCCGCGCCATTAGGCAAACAACGCAGCCGCGACGCCAAGGACGATCCGTATCTGGCGTGCGCCTTGGCGGCGGGCGCAAAAATCGTCGTTTCGCGTGATGATGATTTATTGACATTGGAAAAACCTTTTGGAATTGAAATCATCACGCCGCGGGAATTGCTGGCGAGACTGGCCAAAGCGCCGGCTTGAATCAAGCAAGGCGCGAGGTCAAGATCACAAAAAAACGCGAGGAGAAATATGAAACTGAAATTCGCGAATCCATTTGGAGTTGACATGAGACTGCCAGGCTTACGTTGGCGGGCTTGGGCGGTTTGTCGCTGCCGGCCTTCCGCCGTGAAAAGCGTAATTGAAAATTTATCCCTTCACGCCCCGCTCTGGCGCGCAAGCTCGGTTATCGAAGAGCCGCAGTCCGCCTGAAAAAATTAAAAAACAAGAGATGAGGCGATGGGGAAATATGCCGAGGGCCTCCATGCGCCGCACTTTTTTTGCTTGCGCCGCCCCGGAAACCTGCTTTATTCTTCAGTTAACGAGAATGAATCCCGCCGTGCGGGAGTGTTAATGCGCCAATTCAGTTTCATGCCACAACCGACGAGGGTGTCTTGAGCCGCCCTTTCCCTCCACGTCATTCCTTTTCCGGTTCGTTTGTCAGGGTCAATGGCAAAATCCGCGCCCGTGAAGTGCGGGTCATTGACGGACATGACAAGAATCTCGGGGTCCTGTCCTTGAACGACGCGCTGGGGCTGGCGCGGCAACAAGGGGTGGACTTGGTGGAAATTTCGCCCAACGCCACGCCGCCGGTCTGCCGGTTGGTGGACTACGGCAAGTTCCGCTACGAACAGGCTAAAAAGGAAAAGGAATCCAAGAAACGCCAGCACGCCTCCACCGTCAAGGAGATACAGCTCAGCCCGCGCATTGACCCGCACGACCTGAGCGTCAAGGTCGCGCACGCGGTTGATTTCCTCTGCCAGGACATGAAGGTGAAGGTGGCGCTCCGGTTCCGCGGCCGCGAGATGGCCCACCAGGAGATCGGCTTCGAGGTGGTGCGGAAATTTCTGGGCGAAATCGCCGCCTACGGGCATCCCGATTTTGAACCCAAGCTGTTGGGCCGCGGCATCCACGTGATGGTCAGTCCGTTGCCGCGCAACAAACGCGCCAAGAACTCCCGACAGCCCGAAGACGCGTCGGTGCCTGCGCCGGCGAACGCCTCGGCTCCGCCCGACGTGCCGTCGCCGCAAACGGTCGCGGTGCGCGCCGCCGGCGCGCCGCCGCCAGGCGGCTTTGCGAACAATCCCTTCGCCAATCTCGAAGTCGCCCGCGACAAGTGACGGGTTGGGCGCTCTCCATGAACCGGAACGCCAAACACCGGCTCGGCACATGGGTTGGACCGTCGAAACACGCCGAGCGGGTGCTCGGCGCTCCGAAGGCGCGGTTCATGGCTCCGTTGCGCGATTCGAGAATCGTGGAGGCTCTCCACGAACCATTCCAGCGGGGCGCCCAGTCCTCCGCGCGCCGCGGTTGGGAAAGGAGAAGCTTGGATCCCGGAGGGCGCGCATGGAGTGACGCGCCCTGCCAATCTCGGGTTCAAGATTCCGATGCGTGTCCATTCTTGGCGGTCGAAACTTTCCAAGTCGTTCCGCCTTGGACCATCACTGCCGGCTGGTTTCTTCCCGCCAGCCGCCGCCCAGGGCCTGGTACAGGTTGATTAAATTGAACAGGCGCGAGTATTGGGATTGAATGAGGTTTTGCCGCGCAGTGTCGAGGGTTTGCCGGGCGGCGAGCACGTCCAGAGCGCTGTCCACGCCGTTGTGGAAGCGGGCGAGGGCCAGTTGGTAATTTTGTCGGTCGGCCTTGAAGAGCGCCTGGTTGGCGGCCAGTTGCGTCCGGACGGCGGCTTGCGCCGCCAGAGAGTCGGCCGCTTCCCGGAAGGCGGTTTGAATGGTCTTTTGGTAATTGGCGGCTTCGATCATTTTGCCGGCCTCGACGGCCTTCAGTTCATTCCAGGCGGTCCCGGCGGCGAAAATGGGCCACACGAGTTGCGGCGAAAAGCCCCAGGTTTGCGAACCGGGCGCGAACAAGCCTTCCAAGGTTGTGCTGGCCGTGCCCGCCGAACCGGTGAGGGTGATGGTCGGGAAAAAGGCGGCCCGGGCGGCGCCGATGTTGGCGTTGGCGGCCTTGAGTTGATGCTCGGCGGCGAGAATGTCCGGACGGCGTTCCAAAAGGTCCGACGGCAACCCGGCCGGGATGCTGGACAGGCAAATGCGGGGATTGAACGGCCGGGGCGGCGGCAGGTCCGCGGGCAGGGGCCGGCCCACCAGGAGCACCAAATAATCCCGGGCTTGGGCGAGCAGTTGCTCGTAGCCGGCCACGGCGGCGCGCGCGGTTTGCGTCTGGATTTCGGCGGCGTTCAAATCCAGCCGGGAACGGACGCCGGCCTCGTAGCTTTCTTGGGTCAACTCGTAGGCCTGCTGTGCCGATTTGAAAGTTTGTTGCGCCACGGCGAGCTGTTCGGTCAACTCCCGTTCCGTCAGGTAGGCGGCGCCCACCTCGGCCACCAGCGCGATCTGGGCGCTCCTGCGGGCTTCTGCGCTGGCAAAATAAGTTTCCAACGCCTGCCTTTTGAGGCTGCGCACGCGCCCGAACAAGTCCAGCTCATACGCGGCGACCCCCAGGCCCACGTTGTACTGGCTGTAGGTTGTCCCCTCGCCTTTGCCGGCAAAGCCGTAGGCAATGCGCTGGCGCGTGCCGTTGGCGTCCACGTTCACGGTGGGAATCAAGGCGTTCCGCTGGACGTGGTAGAGGTCCCGCGCCTGTTCGACGTTCAGCATCGCCACGCGCAGGTCGGGGTTGTTGGTCAAGGCCAGGCCGATCAGGGCCCGCAGGCGCGGGTCCCGGAAAAATTCGCGCCAGCCGACGTCCGCCGCCGGGACCGCTGCCGCCTTGGCCGGATTCCCGGACTGTCCGGGCGCCTGGGGCCAGGTCGGCGCGATGGCTGCGGCGGGACGTTTGTACCTGGGAGCGAGGGTGCAGCCGGCCAGAACGACGGCGCCCAATGTCAGGATGAAAACCGTTTTTTTCATGGCTCTTGCGCGGGTTCAACAGGTGCGGGCGCACCCGGCCGGCGGGTCCGGCCCTTGAATATCCGCCGGATGATGACAAAGAACACCGGCACGAAAAGGATGCCCAAAAACACCGCCGCCGCCATGCCGCCGATGACGCCGGTGCCGATGGCGTTCTGGCTGGCGGAGCCGGCGCCGGTGTTGACGGCCAGCGGGAGCACGCCGAGAATGAAGGCCAGCGACGTCATCAGAATCGGGCGCAACCGGATTTTTGACGCTTCCAGAGTGGCCTCGATCAAGCCCTTGCCCTCGGCCAGCAGGTTTTGCGCAAATTGGACGATCAGAATGGCGTTCTTGGTCGCCAGGCCGATGGTGGTGATGAGGCCCACCTTGAAGAAGACATCGTTGGGCAGGCCGCGCAGCGTCGCCGCCAACAACGCCCCCAGCACGCCCACCGGCACCGCCAGAATGATGCTCAAGGGAATGGACCAGCTTTCGTAAAGGGCGGCCAGGCACAAAAACACCACCGTGACCGAAATGGAATACAGCGCCGGCGCCTGCGCCCCGGACAGGCGTTCCTGGTAGGACTGGCCGGTCCATTCGTAGCCGATGCCGGCGGGCAGTTTTTGGGCCATCGCTTCCATGGCTTGCATGGCCATGCCTGAACTCTTGCCGGGGGCGGCGGCGCCGACAATTTCCACGGCGGGAAATCCGTTGTAATGCTCCAGCCGCGGCGAGCCGTAGGTCCATTGCAAGGCGGTGAAGGACGAGAGCGGCACCATGGCGCCGCTGCTGTTGCGCACGAACACCTTGCCGATGTCCTGCGGCAACATGCGATGCGCCGCAGCCAGTTGAACGATCACCTGCTGCACGCGATTGCCGTTCACGAAATTGTTCACGAAGGTCGAGCCGAAATCCGCCTGCAACGTGGAGTTGATGTCCGCCAGCCCCACGCCCAGGGCGCTGGCCTTGTCCCGGTCCACCTGGATTTTCAATTCCGCCGTGTCTTCCATGCCTTGCGGACGCACACTGGCCACGTCGGCGTTGGTCGCGGCCATGGCCAGCAATTCGTTGCGTGCGGCCATGAGTTGGGCGTGGCCGAGGCCGCCCTGGTCCTCCAGCTCAAAGTCGAATCCGGCGACGGTGCCCAGTTCGGGGATCGGCGGCGGATTGAACGGGAAAATGACGGCGTCCTTGATGGCGGAAAATGCCCCGAAGGCCCGGGTGATGATGGCCTGCACGTGGTGGGCCGCGCCGTGGCGCCGGCTCCAGTCCTTCAGATGCACAAACGCGATGGCCGCGTTCTGTCCGCTGCCGCTGAAGCTGAAGCCGGCCACGTCAATCACGTCCTGCACCTCCGGCTGTTTCAGGTAGTAGTTTTCCATCTGTTTGAGCACCGCCAGGGTGCGGGCTTGTGTCGCGCCCACCGGCAATTGAATGCTGGTGATGAAATAACCCTGGTCCTCGAGGGGCAGGAAGGACGTGGGCAACCGGTGATACAGCCAGCCGACCGCCAGCAGAATGGCCGCGTAGGCCAAGAGCCACCGCGGCGCATGGGCCAGCATGCGCGAGACCATGGCTTGATAGTCCCGGGCGCCCGCCGTGTAAAAGCGGTTGAACCAGCCGAACACGCCCTTCCTGGCCAGGTGATGTCCCTGCTCCACCGGCTTGAGCATCGAGGCGCACAGCGCCGGCGTGAAGGACATCGCCAGAAAAATCGAGAACAGCATGGACGAAACCATCGCCAGCGAAAATTGCCGGTAAATGGCCCCGACCGACCCGCCAAAAAGGGCCATGGGGATGAACACCGCCGTCAACACCAGGGCGATGCCGATCAGCGCGCCCGTGATCTGCCCCATGGACTTGCGCGTCGCCTCGCGCGGCGACAGCCCCTCCTCGCTCATGATGCGTTCGACGTTCTCCACCACCACGATCGCGTCGTCCACCAGCAGCCCGATGGCCAGCACCATGCCGAACATCGTCAGCACGTTGATCGAAAAACCCGCCAGCCGCATGATGGAGAACGTCCCCATCAATGCCACCGGCACCACGATGGTCGGGATGAAGGCGGCGCGCAGGTTTTGCAGGAAAAGGTAGATCACCAGGAACACCAGCCCGAAGGCCTCCAACAGCGTGTACACCACCTGCTCGATGGAGGTGTGGACGAAGGCCGAGCTGTCGTAGGGGAAATCCACCGCGACGCCCGGCGGGAAGAATTTGGAAAGCTGCGCGACCTTGGCGCGCACGGCGTCGGCCACGGCCAGGGCGTTGGCCGTGGGGGTCAACTTGATGCCCACCGCCGCCGCCGGCCGGCCGTTGACGCGCGCCTGGACGCTGTAATTCTGCCCGCCCAGGGCCACCCGGGCCACGTCGCGCAGGTAAACCCGCGAGCCGTCGGGATTGACGCGCAGGACGATGTTCTCAAATTGCTCGGGGGTCCGCAGCAGGCTTTGCCCCTGCAACACCACGTTCAGTTCCTGGCCATTGACCGCCGGCAACGCGCCCAACTGTCCGGCGGCGACCTGGACGTTCTGCGCGCGGACGGCCTGGACCACGTCATCCGCCGTCAGGCCAAAGCTGTCCAGTTTGGCCGGATTGAGCCAGATGCGCATGGCAAACTCGCTGCCGAACAAATCCGCCTCGCCCACGCCGGGGAGGCGGCGGATGGCGTCGAGGACTTTCGAGGCGATGAAATTTCCCAGCTCGACCTGATTCATGCTGCCGTTCTCGGACGACAGGGTGAAGAACATCAGGAAGTTATGGGTGGCTTTGGCGACGACGACGCCCTGCAACTGCACCGCCGCCGGCAGGTTCGGCATGGCCAGTTGCAATTTGTTTTGCACCTGCACCTGGGCGATGTCCGGGTTCGTGCCCGGCTCGAAATAAAGAATGATCTGCGCCTGCCCCGAGGACTGGCTGACCGACGACATGTAGAGCAGGCCGTCAATGCCGTTCAACTGCTGCTCGATCACCGAGGTCACCGTGTTCTGCAAGGTCTCGGCGGAGGCGCCCGGGTACGTGGCGGTGATGGACACCGACGGCGGGGCGATGCTGGGATACTCGGCGACGGGCAGCTTGGTCAAGGACAACGCGCCCGACAACAGAATCAGCAGCGAGATCACCCAGGCAAAAATCGGGCGGTCAATGAAAAACCTTGGCATGACGACTTTCCTTAATTGGCCGCGTTGGTGGGCGATTCAAACGGCACCGGCTTGACCGTGACTCCCGGCCGGACTTTTTGCAGCCCGGCCAGAATCACCCGGTCGCCCACCTTCAACCCGCCGGTGATGATCCATTTGCCGTCCACCGCCGATCCCACCGTCACCGGCCTCTCCTCCACCTTGTTGTCGGGGGTCACGACCATGACCGACGGTTTGCCGTCCGGGCCATAGGTCACGCCGCGCTGCGACACGGTGATCGCCTTCGCATCCACCGCCTGCTCCAGCCGGGCGCGCGCGAACATTCCGGGCATCAGCAGGTGGTCGGGATTCGGAAAAAGGGCGCGCAACGTCACCATGCCGGTCGTCGGGTCCACGGTGATGTCCGAGAACAGCAGCCTGCCCGGATGCGCATAGGTCGTGCCGTCCTCCAACAACAAGGTCACCTTCGCCTCTCCCGGCGCCAGGCTCTTGAGTTGGCCGCTTTCAAATTCGCGCCGCAATTTCAAGACCTCCGTGCTGGATTCCGTGAAGTCAAAGTAAATGGGATCCAGTTGTTGAATCACCGCCAGCTCCGTCGCCGAGTTCTGGCCGACCAACGCGCCCTCCGTCACCAGCGCCGGCCCGATGCGCCCGGATATGGGCGCGGTGACGGTGCAGTAACCGAGGTTCAACGACGCCGTTTCCAGCGCCGCCTTGGCCGCCAGCACGTCCGCCCGGCCCTGCGCCGCCGCCGCCACCGCGTTGTCGTAATCCTGCTTGCTGACGGCCGCAATTTTGACGAGTTTTGTGTAGCGCCGGGCCAGGGCTTGATTTTGCCGGTTGTTGGCCGCGGCCTTCGCCAGGGCCGCCTTGGCGCTGTCGTACGCCGCCTGGAATGGCGCCGGATCAATGCGAAAGAGCACCTCGCCCTCCTTTACGTCCGAGCCCTCCTCAAAGACCCGCTTGAGCAGAATGCCCGCCACCCGCGCGCGGACCTGGGCGGTGCGCACCGGGTCAATCCGCCCGGGCAGGTCGGTGGTGATCGGCAGGGATTCAGTGGTGATGGTGACGACGCCGACCTCCGGAGGCAGGGTGGCGTGAGGCGGCGGTTGGCGGCCGCAACCGCTCAAGAGGGCCAGCGCCAGAATCGCCGGCGCAATCCCCGGGACGCCTGCCGGAACGAGGAGGCGGCGCGGCATGAAATGTATGTTCATATCCTTGAGTGAGTGTTCACTAACCTTGAAAAAGCCGGGCCGCCTAGTTTTCACCGAAGAACAAGGCGAGCGCCTTCGGATTGTAGTACGTGGCGATGGCCTTGTCCGTCAGACCCATCCCGCGGAGCGCAAACCAGACGGCCTGGTTCCGCAATTCCTCCCGCGAGACGCCGTAGTCAATTACCGGCCTGCGCGGCAGATGCGCCGACGCCAGCCAGGCGGCCACGTGATGCGCAAACCGGGCGTGGTTGCCCCTGGAAATCGGGCCTTTGACGGCGTCACCGGCGGCGATGGCCGCCTTCAAGCAGGCCTCCATGCGGGCGCAAAAGCAGTCAAAACGATTCCGGTAAAGGAGCCGCGCGAACACACCGTCCTCCAGCAAGCTGTTGACCATCAAGCGGTGATAGGTTTCGGGGGGAATCGCTCCCGCGGGCCGGCCCAACACGATCACCGAGGTCAGATAATAAATCAAATGAACCAAGGTGGAGGTGGAGGCCTCCAAACCCCTCAGTTTTTCAACGACCGGACTGGATTCCCGGCAACTGAAGTTGTGGATTTCGCCGTAAAGCGCCTCCTTGCCGGGGAAATGCTTGTAGAGCAGCGGCTCCGAAACGCCGGCCGCCCGGGCCAGCTCCCGCGTGGTGGTCGCCGCGAAGCCCTTGCGCGCAAACAGCGGCAAGGCGGCCTTCACGATGGCCCGTTTGCGATCTTCGGCGGACATGCGCCCCTTTTTCACGCGCGCAAGTTAGTAACCGCTTACCTTCCTGTCAAAGGAAATTCTCCCGCGCCCTTTCCAGCGCCCGGACGACGCGGAATGCCGGAGGTGAGGCCGCCGGCTGAGGCGAACCCGGATTCAGGCACTGTCACATCCTCGCACGAGCGATGGAGCAAACACGGGCCGGGCGCAGCGAGCGGCCTCTTTCAGGATTGGCCTCGCGCCCGTTCAAAATGTCCAGTTGATGCCGGCGGAGATATAGACCTGGCCGCCGAGGTCCAGGTGTCCCTCGCGGCCCGCGCCGCTGAGGGTCACGCCGGTCATGGGCATGTATTGCGCGCCCAGGTAGATGTCGCCATTGGCCACGGGGTGATAGACCAGCGTGGCGTTGACGTAGCCGCCAAAGACAGCGTCGGTGCCGCCGATCTGGCCGTGATTCTGCGCCACGCTGCCCCCCGACGCGGTGATCGCCTCGTCCCATTTAAGGTCGCCGGTTACGAGGCCGGCGGCGGGGCCGGCGCCGACATACAAGCCGATTTGCCGGCCGACATCCCAATACAACGTCGGCCCCAGTCGGAAGCTGAACAGGGTCACGTCGAGCGAACGGGTTCCCGTGACCGTGCTGGAAACGGCGGGGAGATGGTTCGTTGCCGTGGGCAGGTCGGAAATGGTCGGGCCGAGGCCGCCGGGGCCGCCGTGGTAGGGCGCGGCCGGCAGGAGGATGTTGCCGACGTCGAACGAATAAAGCGAGCGCGTGACCGAAGCCGACATGGGCTGATTATCGCTGATATGAATGGGCAGCAGACCGAAGCCAAATTCCCAGCCGACTTTCGCCCTCCCCAACCTCCAGTAACTGTCGCCGTAGGCCAGGTCGAAGCCCAGATACGGCGCGTCGTCGCCGCTGCCGCCGCCGGTGGCGGTGAAGGATTGGGTGCGGGTCAGGCGCAACGCGCGCGTCGCGGGATCATACTGCGAGGCATTGTCGTAGCCCCAATAGGACGTTTGGTTGCCCGCATCGCCGGTTTGATCCACCCGCACGTAGCCGTCGTCATAAACGCCCGGTGTGCCGCTGCCGGAGACGGCAAAATTGCCGCTCATGCCGAATTGGGCGCGAATGTTCAGGCCGGTCAGCAGGCCGAGCCGGAAATGACGCGTCCAGTTGTCGGGGTTGTTGTACCCCTCGGTGCCCAGGACGCGCGACAACGCCTGTTCGGGGGAAAGACGTTGCGCCGGGACCGCCGGCACAAGTGCCGCGAGGCAACAGAGCACCCCGAGGCCGCGGCGCAGGCGCGCAGGACCGGAAATTTTCTGGCGGAGGGGGCGCATGGTTCACGGATTCTGGAAGACGCGATAGAACCGCGAGCCGGTGTTGGTCGGCGCGCTGATCGTGGTCGGCGGTCCGTAGTCAATCCACTGTGTCCGGTCCGCCGGCGCCACGACGGCCGGCGGCGCGATCCGGGCGTTGGTGAAGGTGGCGGTGTCGCTGTAAACCACCGTGTAACTGCGCCCTTGGGTGGAAGGAAATTCCAGCAGCACCGCGCCGTCGGGCAATGGGACGAGGCGCGTGATGTTCAGGTTGGTGCTCGTCGTCGTCGCCTTGGGGGCGGACCAATCGGGCGGCGAGACGCCCAGGGCGGTGTAATTGGAATTGGCCACGGTGACGGGCAGCCGCGTGGGCACAAAATACTTCAGGAGCAGGTCCACACTCCGATTCGTCTCCAGCGTGTTCGCATAAACCACGAACGGTTGGCCGTCGTTGGTGCCGACGGCGTTGAACAGGACGTTGGTCAGGCCGGACACGATGACCCGCGCCGACGGGACCGCGTTTGTGCCGCGGTTCGACAACCGGACGGTTTGATTCATCAGACCGGTCTGCGGATCGTAGGTCATGGCCGAGACGTTGGTGGCGATCAAATTGGTGGAAAGATAATTCGCCACCACGATGTTGGTGCCGGCCGAATTATTGGCGGGGTTGGCATCCAGCAAACCCGGTGCGATCAGCGTCGAGGAAAATGGGAACACGCCGGCGTTGGCCGGCTGAACGGTCAATTGGAAATTTTGGGAACCGCCGTTGGTCACCCTGCCCAGGCTGAACAGCAGCGCGTTGTTGGTGAACGTATAGGCGGCGGGCGAAGCGCGGATCAGCATTGCCCCGGCGGGCAGGGTGTTGCTCAGCATGACGCCGGGCACAGTGTCCGGCCCGGCGTTGGTAACGGTCACCCCAAGCGTCATCCAGTCGTTGACGAAGACGCTTTGGGCGGGGCCGGCGAGTCGCACGCCCAGATCGGCCTGCGCGCTGACTACCTGGACGACAACGTTGGTCGAAAGGGTGTTGGTGGTGTTGACCTGGACCGTGTTGGTGAGGAAGCCGTACGCCGTCGGTTCGAGGGTCAAAGTCATCTGCGCGTTGGTGCCGGCGGGCACTGGGCCAAGCAGAAAGATGATGTGGTTGGCGGTGTTGGTGACGCTGCCCAGGCTGGAGCTGGCAACCTGCACCAAAACCGTCTCCGAAGGCGAGTTGGTCACGGAAACGTTCGGCAAAGGACTGCCCGTGGAGTTGGTGACGGTGAGGGTGTAGGTCACGAAACTGTTGGTCGTCACCACGAGGTTGGTTGAAGCGACCACCGAGAGGCCGAGGCTCTGCGCGCCCGACTTGGCCGCAAGAAGGACCAGCGCCGGCGCGAGCAGCAACATGGTCTTGAAATGGCCGGGACGGTTCACGCTGGAACAACCGAATCTCTCTTACATCACCGGCAGGATGCGAAA
Organism: Verrucomicrobiota bacterium; assembly: GCA_028873125.1. GTDB lineage: Bacteria > Verrucomicrobiota > Verrucomicrobiia > Limisphaerales > UBA11358 > UBA11358. Next base: position 78,336 of record JAGWMQ010000001.1, read on the forward strand.
GTTCCGCGAGTTGGGCAATCCCCCGTTCGGCGCCCTTGATATTTTGGGCTTTCCGCCGGCGACTCCTTTTGCCAGTTTCAGGTTATGGACTCGGATGAACGCGAAATCCTCAGTTTTCTGAAATCCTGGGGAAGCAACTTTGTGGCTGCCCGCGAAATCAGCCGGCGCGCCGGCGGCAAGCGACGTTTTCACGACGACCCCGAATGGGCCAAACCCGCCTTGTTGCGGCTGGCCGCGCGCGGCATTCTCGAAATGGATGCCATGGGTCATTTCCGCCTCATTCCCAAATTCAGAAGGGGCAAGATGGCGCGGCGGACCCCATCCGAAGAGGCTGAATCGGCCGAGGAAGGCAGCGCGGACACCGAGGACGCCGGTGATGTCTTCCGGGGCGAAGATTACGACGAACCGTAATCGCCCGCGCGTCCATGCCCGCCGCGCTCCTCACCACGCTGCTGTTTGCCATCTCGGCGCTCTGCGCCTATCGCACCGCCCGGCAAATCGGGGGCGTCGAGGCGAACTTCTGGCGCATCTGCACGGCGACGGTCTTCCTGGGACTGTGGGCCAATCTGTTCGGCGACGGACTCGGGGGCGCGGCGTTTCCCATTTTTGTGTTGAGCGGTGTGCTGGGCATCGGCGTGGGCGACAGCGGCTATTTTCAAGCCTTGCCGCGGTTGGGCAGCCGCCGGACGGTCCTGCTGACGCAATGTCTCACCGCGCCCGTCGCCGCCCTGGTGGAATGGCTCTGGCTGGGCACGCGGCTGAACGTCCCTGAAATCCTCTGCATCGCCGTGATTCTGATCGGCGTGGTGATCGCGCTGGCGCCGGAGGAGCATTTGAAAATTCCGGCGCGCGATTTGCGGACCGGCATTTTGTTCAGCCTCGTGTCCGCGCTGGGCGGGTCGCTGGGCGCGGTGCTCATCCGCAAGGCCTATGCCGTCGCCGAGGCGGCGGGCGAACATCCCGACGCGGGCACGACCGGCTATCAGCGCGTGCTGGGCGGGTTGTTCATTCCGGGACTGATCCTGCTGGCGGTCAAATGGCGCGCGGCCCGCGGGCGGCGCAGTTTTTTCGAGGTCGAATCCTTGCGCGCCACCCGCGACAAATGGCGGCGGCTCTGGCCGTGGCTGCTGGCCAACAGCCTGGCCGGCCAGACGCTCGGCGTGACCTGCATGCAATGGGCGCTCAAAACCACGCCCACCGGCATCGTCACCGCCGTCATCGCCACCACGCCGCTGGCGCTGTTGCCGCTGACGCGGTTTGTGGAGGGGGAAAAAATCGGACTCCGCCCGCTGCTGGGCGCGCTCATCGCGGTTACGGGCGTGATTGGCCTGGCGCTATGGTACTGAATCAACTTTTCAATTCGCGGCAATTCGCGTACTTAGCGGATTCATTTTAACATCCGATGCTTAAATCCGTTTTCCAGCCGCTCGCTGCCTGGTACCTGGGCGCGCTCAAGACCGGCGGCTACCCGCTCATCGTGCTGTTGATGACCCTGGAAAGCTCCTTTCTGCCGATCCCGGCCGAAGTCATCATCCCGCCGGCGGCACACCTGGCGTGGGCGGGCGACGGCCTGCGCCTTTTCGCGTTTCACTTGTCCGGCTGGCCCGCGCAAATCGCCATCGTGGCGGCCGGCGTGCTTGGCTCGTGGCTGGGCACGACGCTGATGTATGGCCTGGCGCGGATGGCGGGCCGCCCGCTGGTGTTGCGCTATGGAAAACTCGTCTTGTTTCCGCCGGAAAAACTGGAGAAGGCCGAGCGCTGGATGTCGCACTACGGCCCGATGGGCGTGCTCATTGCGCGGCTGCTGCCGGGCGCCCGCCAACTCGTGGGCATTCCCACCGGCATCGCGCGGATGGATTACAAGCTGTTTTCCATCTTCACCCTGCTGGGCGCGGCCATCTGGTGTTCAGTGCTCTGCTGGCTGGGCGTCCGGATCGGCGCCGACGTCAGCAAAGGCGAGATGCACCGCGTCATGTTCTGGGTCGGCGGCGTCGCCCTGGCGCTGGGCGCGCTGTATTATTTTTTCGTCCACCGGCACCTGACCGGGAAGACCGGCGGCCGGATGCCCAGGGCGGAATAAAGATCCGTCCCCGCCGTCATTTGACGAACTGAACGCTCCAGGGATACTTGTAATCCTCGCCGTTGTTGGCCTTGACGCCGGCGATCACGGCAAAGACCAGCCCGGCCAGGCCGATCAAAATGACCATGGGAACGAGCAAATAGCCGATGCAAAAGAACGAAAGCAGAATCGCCGCGAAGGCCCCTGCAAACGCGGCGAGGGTCACGGTGATCTGAAAATTCAACGCGGCCTTGCCGTGAACGTCCACGGACGGAAAGTCGTTTTTCTTGATCTGCCAGAAGATGAGCGGACCCAGAATGTTTCCGAAGGGAACGAACAAGCCGGCCAGGGCGCCCAGATGGCAGAGCATGTTCCAGGCGCGGGCGGGCTTGTCATCCGGCGGCGGGACCGGCGGCGGGGTCGCGGTTTGAGGTTCAGACATGGGTATCGTTTCTTAAGTTCAGTTGTTCTATATGCCGGTTTAATTCATCGCGCAACCCCCAAAACGACATTTTTTTGGAGGCGCCCGTCCGCGCGCCGCACGGATCGGAAATTCCTTTGCGCCCCCGCGCCTTTGGATAAACTGCCGGGTTGTGACCGAGACCATCCGCAAGAAGCTGGGAACGCTCCCGCACAAGCCGGGCATCTACCTGATGAAGGACCGGTTCGGCACGGTCATTTACGTCGGCAAGGCGCGCGACCTGCGCAAACGCGTCAGCCAGTATTTCCATCCGTCGCGGCGGATGGGCTGGGACCTGAAGTTCAACGCCCTGGTCGAGGCGATTTGCGATTTTGATTTCCACGTCGTCCGCAGCGAACCGGAGGCGTATCTGCTCGAAGGCAGGCTCATCAAGGAGTTTCATCCGCGCTACAACGTGAGCTTTCGCGACGACAAGCGGTTTCTGCTGCTCAAGGTCAATTTGAACGACCCGATCCCGAACTTCACTCTGACGCGGCTCAAGAAGGACGACGGCGCGCGTTACTTCGGACCCTTCTCGAATTCCGGCGCGTTGCGCAACACGCTGGCGCTGGTGCGGCGGCAGTTCAATCTCCGCGGCTGCCGCGCCTTCACGCCCGGCGGGGGCGATTACAAGCACTGCCTCTACGCGCACCTCAAATACTGCACCGCGCCCTGCATCGGCAACGTGACGCGCGAACAATACCTGGAGCAGGTCAAGGCCGCGTGCGATTTCATCGAAGGCCAATGCGCCGAGATGAAGGATCAACTGGAAACCGAGATGAAAAAGGCCGCCGCGGCGCAGGATTTCGAGAAGGCGGCCGCGCTGCGCGACCTGCTCCGCGACCTGAAGGAGACGACGCGCAAGGAGCAGAAATTCGAGCGCGTGCCCTACACCCTGCCGCTGGCGGTGGATCCGGGACGCGACCTGGCCGAACTGGCGGCGGCGCTGGGCCTGCCCGCGCCGCCGCGGCGCATCGAAGGCTTCGACATCTCCAACATCAGCGGCACCTTCGCCGTCGCCTCGCTGGTCAGTTTCAAGACCGGCCGGCCCGACCGCGCCAACTACCGGCGGTTCAAGATCAAAACGGTCGAGGGCCAGGACGATTTTGCGAGCATGGCCGAGGTGGTGCGGCGGCGTTACACGCGGCTGCTGAACGAGTCCAAAGTCCAAAGTCCAAAGTCCGGAAGCGAACACGGCGAAGCCATTCCGGAGGAATTGCAGAAGCTCGTGGACGTGACCAGCAGGAAGGTGCGGCGCCAGAGTTGGAAACCCAAAGCGGCAACACCCGAAGCTCTAACGGGCGGAATTTCCCAACCTCCAACTTCCAACTCCCAGCTTCGAACTCCCGGCCCCCAACTGCCCGACTTGATTCTGATTGACGGCGGCAAGGGGCAATTGAGCGCCGCGTGCGAGGAACTCAAAAAGCTTGGCCTCGAAAGAATTCCCGTCATCGGGCTGGCCAAGGAATTCGAGGAGATTTACCGGCCCGGCGCAAGTCAGCCGCTCCGGTTGGGCTTGGACCATCCGGCGGTGAAATTGCTTCAGCGCATTCGCGACGAGTGCCATCGCGTGGCCAATTCCTACAACGCGCAACTGCGGCTCAAGCGCATTTCGGAAAGCGTGCTGGACGAATTTCCCGGCATCGGCGAAGCGCGCAAGCAGGCCCTGCTGAAGAAATTCGGCTCGGTGCGCCGCCTGCAATTGGCGACGGTGGAGCAGATCAGGGAAGTAGCCGGCTTTGGCGGCCAGACGGCGGCGGAATTGAAGAAGTTCCTGGAGGCGCGGTCGGTGATCACTCCAAACGCCGCCTGATCCATTTTGGATCGCGGCGCAAGTCCAACACGGCGCGGACAAGAACGGTGTTTTCTTCCACACGATAGTAAATGCCGTATGGAAATCGTTTCGATAAGAGGCGATGATATTTACCGAAGTGAATGATGTGGATACCGGCGTAAAGTTGGAGCGAATCAATGTCCGAATACGATGAATTCAGAAAGTAACCGCCCAATCCAGGTTCGATGCGCTCGTAGAAATCAAATCCGTCAGCCAGGTCTCCGAGCGCGGACGACTGGATGACGATTTTCACTGAAGTTTGGCGCGCAGTTGATGCTTGGCGGCTTCCCAGTCCAGCAATGTGTCTTCGCCGGTGGCGAGCTTGCGTTCCCGTTCGGCCAGGACGGCGCCGTGCCATTCCGGAGAAGGAACATCACGCTCATTTTGGGAGAGCTCGCTCCAAAGGTCTTCCATCAGCCGGAGTTTTTCCGGCAAGGACATCTGCCGCAAGTCCACCGTCGCATTCATGGTGGAAATTTACGCTGCGAATGGAATTCGGCAAGCCCGCTTTTTTCAAGAGGTTCCGTCCAGCAGTAAGGCGGCGGCGGAACTGAACGTTCAAGTTCAACCCGGCGAAGCCGTTTCGATTTCTTCAGCCGGTCGTTTAGGCCGAATCAGATTTCTGAAAAAGAAAATCCAATAAATCGGCGCGAAAAAAGTGTAGGCGCTCAAGGAGATCAACAAATACCCGGCAATGACGAGCGGACTTGCGCGTAGCTTGCCTTCCACGCCGTTTCTCAGGACTTCACCTTCAGAAAAGAGGCAGACGAAGGGCATCAAATTGTTATAGGATCCAACAGCGCTGCCGCAATGTTCGCAAAACCACCCATCGGTCGTTCGCGGGTCAAAACAGTGGTGGCAGACCTCGACGGCGTCCGGCTCATGCAGTTTTCTTTCAAGGTTGGCGTCCCACGGATCAGGCGTCCATGGCGCTTGCCGAACCCACATGAGGAGACGCCAAAGCGCGCCGAGCGCCAGGCCGACCAAGCCCAGTTGACCCACGAGGAGGTTCGGGTCGCTCACGTCCGCCATAGGAAGCTGTTTCAACTTCCCATTGGGGATTCTCAATGTCAAGAGCGCGACGAAGACGTTCACTTTCGCATTTGTTTCAATTTCCTGTAATGGACACGTTTCGATTGAAATCTTTCGCCACCGACCATTCCTTTGAGTTCCTTGATCTGGTCGCGCAGCAGGGCGGCCTTTTCAAACTGCAATTCCCCGGCGGCGGCGAGCATTTCCTTTTCCAGTTCGCCGATGGTTTCGGTCAGGTCCACATCCATCTTCGCGTCACGCAAAACTCCGTGGGCTTCCTCGCGTCGGGATTCATAGACGACGAGGCTTTCTTCGACGGCACGGCTGACGCTGCGCGGGGTGATGTGGTGCTCGGCGTTGTAGGCCAGTTGCTTCTCGCGGCGATACTTCGAGACGGCCAGGAATTTCTTGATGCTCTCGGTCATCACGTCGGCATACAGAATTACTTCGCCGTGGAGATGGCGCGCGGCGCGGCCGGCGGTCTGGATCAAACTGGTTTCGCTGCGCAGAAACCCCTCCTTGTCCGCGTCCAAAATCGCCACCAGCGACACCTCGGGCAGGTCCAGCCCCTCGCGGAGCAGGTTGATGCCGACGAGCACGTCGAACTCGCCCTTGCGCAGCGCGCGCAACACCTCCACGCGCTCGATGGCGTCAATCTCGCTGTGCAGATACTGGACGCGGACGCCGATGTCGCGCAGGTAATCGGTGAGTTCCTCGGCGGTGCGCTTGGTCAGGGTGGTGACCAGGACGCGCTCCTTCTGGTCGGCGCGCTTGCGGCATTCCTCGATGAGGTCGTCAATCTGGCCCTGGAGCGGCTTGAGCGTGACTTGCGGATCCACCAGTCCGGTCGGGCGCACCACCAATTCGACCACGCCGGGCCTCCTTTGGTAGGGTGAACCGTCCTCCGCGCGCCGTTCGGATCGCGTGCTGGAGGCGGCGGGCAAGGGACTGCCCGCCCTGCCTAAACCGTTTTGCCGCGCCCATTCCAATTCCCGCGCGGCCGGGGTGGCGCTCACGTAAATGGTCTGGCCCTGCATGGCCTGAAATTCCGTGAACTTGAGCGGCCGATTGTCCAGCGCGCTGGGCAGGCGGAATCCGTATTCCACCAGGACGGTCTTGCGCGACCGGTCGCCTTCATACATGGCGCCGATTTGCGGCACGGTGGCGTGCGATTCGTCAATCACCACCAGATAATCCTTCGGGAAAAAATCAATGACCGTGGCCGGCCGCGAGCCGGGCGGCCGGCCGGCAATGTGGCGCGAATAGTTCTCGATGCCGGAGCAGACGCCCATTTCCTCCATCATCTCCAGGTCGAATTCCGTCCGCTGTTTGATGCGCTGGGCTTCGAGCAGCTTGCCGTTTTTCTCGAACCAGGCGATGCGCTCGCCGAGTTCCTCGCGGATGGTCAGGATCGCCCGCTTCATCTTTTCGCCGGTGGTCACGAATTGTTTGGCGGGAAAGACCGTGGCGGCGTCCAGGCCCTCGGTTTTGTTTCCCGTGAGGGGCTCGAAACGCGTGAGACGCTCGATTTCGTCGCCGAAAAATTCGACGCGCAGACCGTCCTCGCGTCCGGCGGGGCGGACCTCCACCGTGTCGCCGCGCACGCGGAAGTGACCGCGCTCGAAGGCGATGTCGTTGCGCTCGTATTGCAAGTCCACCAGGCGCGCCAGGAATTGCTCGCGGGACGGGCCGCCGCCGACGCGGATGGGAATGACCATGGCCTCGTAATCCTCCTTGCTGCCAATGCCGTAGATGCAGGAGACGCTGGCCACCACCACCACGTCGCGCCGCGAAAACAGCGAGCTCATCGTCGAGAGCCGCAGCCGCTCGATCTCCTCGTTGCGGCTGGAATCCTTCTCGATGAAGGTGTCGGTGCGCGGGATGTAGGCTTCGGGCTGGTAGTAGTCGAAGTAGCTGACGAAGTATTCGACGGCGTTGTTCGGGAAAAAGCCCTTGAACTCGGCGTAGAGCTGCGCGGCCAGGGTTTTGTTGTGGGAAATGACCAGGGTGGGTTTGTCCACCTTTTGGATGACGTTGGCGACGGTGAACGTCTTGCCGGAGCCGGTGACGCCGAGCAGCACCTGGTGTTGGGCGCCGGACACGATGCCTTCCGCCAGCTTCGCAATGGCTTGCGGCTGGTCGCCGGCGGGCTGGTAGGGCGCGACGAGGTCGAACATCAAAACAGTTTAGGACGGATCCGCCCACAGTCAACGAGGCGCGGATTTGAAACTTGCGCCAGGCGGATGGCTCAATGAAGATTTGCCGGAATTCACTGCGCGCCGTCGAATTATGATCCGGTCGTTTGCCTTTACGACGCAAGGGAAGCTGCATACCGAGGACGTTGATCTGTTCCTCATGCCGACGCTGTTGGCGGACACGAACCTGTTTCTGTGGGTGGATTTGGAGAATCCGACGCCGGAGGAGGTGCAGTCCGTCCTGGCCGGGGTGTTTCATTTCCATCCCCTGTCCATCGAAGACTGCGTCACCGTCAGCTCCTCGCCCAAGGTCGAGGAATACACGCCGAAGGAGGGCGACCTGTTCACGCCCTATCTGTTCCTGGTGATTCACGCGGTGGATTACAGCCGGCAGGACGAAAAGTTCGCCACCAGCGAGCTGGATTTTTTTCTCGGCAAAAATTTTCTCGTCACCTATCACCAAAAACCGCTGCGAACCGTGTCGTTGATTGAAGAGCGCTGCGCGAAAGGCGCAATGCAGATTGCGCGCGCGCCGGACCGGGTCGCGCATTCGCTGCTCGACGCGCTCGTGGACGGTTACAAACCGGCGCTGGACGAACTGGCGCTGGATATCGCCGACGTGGAGCAAACGGTCTTGCAGCATCCCGGCAAGGAGATGTTCCACCGTGTTCTGCAAATCAAGAAAAAAGTGCTGCATCTGCGGCAGATCATCGGGCCGCAGAGCGAGGTGCTGGCGCGGTTCGCCGCCGGGGAATTCAAACTCATCCGCCCGCATCTGGTGCCGTATTTTCGCGACGTTTATGATGCCTTGCACCGCATCGGCGAACAGGCGCAGACCTACACCGATTCGCTCACCGGCATCCTGCAGGTGTATCTCAACATGTCGTCCAACCAGACCGGGGAGGTCGTCAAGCTGCTGACGCTGATCACCGTTATCACGACGCCGCTGATGATGATCGGCACCTGGTATGGAATGAATTTCCATGACATGCCCGAATTAAGCTGGAAACATGGCTATACCGTTGCGGGCGGGGTCACGCTGCTCTCCACGCTCGCGACCTATTTGTATTTCAAAAAGAAAAAATGGTTCTGAATCGTTGAAATGAAAACCGGTTTCGCCTCGGCAATTTTGCTTTTGTCGCTCATGCTCTCCCGCGCCGAAATGCAAGCCCCCATCCCGCTCTGGCCCAACGGCGCGCCCGGCGCGCTGGGCACCAACGCCTGGGACATCCCCACCCTCACGCCGTATCTGCCCGACCCGGCCGGGGCCGGCGGCGCGGCGATGGTGATCTGCCCGGGCGGCGGTTATGCGCACCTGGCGCCGCACGAGGGCCGGGATTACGCCCTTTGGCTCAACCAGCATGGCGTCACCGGCTTCGTGCTCAAATACCGGCTCGGCTCGCACGGCTACCGTTATCCGGCCGAGTTCGAGGACGTGACGCGCGCGATGCGCTGGGTGCGGGCGCATGCGGCGGATTACCGGATTGACCCGCAGCGCATCGGCATCATGGGGTCCTCGGCGGGGGGCCACCTGGCGGCGACGCTGCTGACGCATTTCGATGCCGGCAACCCGGAGGCGGACGATCCCGTGGCGCGGCAAAGCTCGCGGCCGGATTTGGGCATTTTGTGTTACGCCGTCATCACCATGGGCAAATACACCCATCAAGGCTCCAAGGAGAATCTGCTGGGCAAGCATCCGTCGCCAAGACTGGTGAAACTGCTTTCCGACGAACTCCAGGTGACGGGCGACACCCCGCAATGTTTCATCTGGTGCACCTACGAGGACAAGACCGTGCCGATGGAAAACAGCCTGATGTTTGCCGAGGCCCTGCGGAAACATCACGTGCCGTTTGCCCTGCACATTTATCAAAACGGCGGCCACGGCATGGGACTGGCGGACAAGCCGCCGTTCGCGCATCCGCATCCGTGGGCGAATGATTGCCTGGTGTGGCTCAAACACCACGACTTTCTGAACGACTGAGCGGCCCTATGGTTTTGATGCCGCGGCTGGCGGCGCGTTGGTCGGGGCGGGCGTGGTGGCCGGGGGCGGGGCGTTGGTTTCCGCCGGCAGTCCCAGTTGCGTGCGCAAAACGGCGCGCGCGGCGTAGGACAACATGGGTTGTTGCGGACTCAACAGGCGGTTCACAACCATGCGGTTGATCTGGTCGAAGGGCGGCAGGGGGATGCGCTCGCGCGTCGCGGCCAACGGGCCGATGTTGGCGTTGTAATTCTGATAAACCTTGATCGCCAACCGTTTGAATCCATCGGCGCGGGCGTCCTGCCCGATGGCCAGGTTATAGTACGACCGGGCGAGCAGTCCCTGGACGGCGGCGGTCACCTCGTCCTGCGAGGTTTGGTTGATGTTTTCCTGGACGCAGGCGACGGCGTACTGGTCCAAGGTCAGGTTGCGCGGCAAGGAGTTGGGGTCGCCGTCAATGATGGGCTTGTCGGGAAATTTTTGGGCGAGGTATTGAAACCATTTTTGCGCCTGGGCGATCCGGTTGTCCTGGTAAAGATAATAAACGGCGTCGCGCAGGAAATTCCGTTGGGCCGTGAGGATGCCATTCTTCTGGCCCGGATCGGATTCCTGGGCATACATGGTCTCGTAGGCCTCGTTGACCTTGGGGATGATGTCCAGGTTGGGCGCCAGGGCATAGGTGTGCTCGAAGGGATCGGCGATGATGTGCCCGTGATGGAAAGTCTGGAGCATGGACTGGAAGATGACGCGCCGAAGCGACATCACGTCGAACGCCTTGTTCATGCCGGGATGCGCCTCGGCCTGTTCCAGACCCTTGGCGGCCCAGTAGATGGCGCTCGCCTCCGGCAGCCGCCAGTCGAACGGCCCCCATTCTTCGTCCACGTGCTTCACGTATTGCGGGTCCAACTTGAATTCTTCGTGGAGGCGCAGCGCGTTGGTTCTGGCCTCGGCGGTTTGCGGATGGATCAACTGCTCATAATTCGTTCCGTGGGGGCCGAAAAACGGCGTCATTTCCTCGGCCCATTCCTTTTTGTAATACATGTCCGCGTCGTCCATGTTCTGCCCCAGCTTGCTTTGGAAAATCCAGGCCAGTTGTTGGTAAAGGAGCGCGTTGTCGGGGTTGTACTTCAGGGCCTTGTCGCGCAACAACCGCATGCCCGCCTGCACCCAGCGCCAGCGGTCGGAATAATCGCCGGGACCGTTCTCCTTGAACTTGACCGAGATGTTCCAGGCCATGTTCCAGGCTTCAAACGCCCAGACCTGGGCGAAATGCGGCTCCAGGTCGGTGATCCAGTCGGCCAGTTGCACCATCTCGAAATACTTGTCCTCCAGTTGCAGATCATTGGCGCGGATCCAGAGGAAATTGGAAATCAATCCCCGGAACCCGCCCAGCGCGACGGTGGTGAAGGCCAGCAGCGGCGGGGCGTCCTTCAACGGCGCCGCGCGCGTCAGCCCCAGTTGCTGTCGGTCGGAGTTGAGGGACTTTTGGACCTGGCTGCCGCCGGCGAGCAGAACGGCGGCCAGCAGCAGCAGGATGAATTTCCTGGCGCGCCCGGTCATGGTCGAGGCAACCTCCAAGTTCCAGGTTCCAAAGAAGCGCCAAGTTCCAAGTTCCAAGTTCCAAACCGCGCCGCGCGATGGCGGCTTTGGGAGTTTGGAATTTGAGACTTCCTTGGAACTTGGAATTTGGAGCTTGGAACCTTCATTGATTCGATGGCGCCGTGGCCAGTTCGCGCCGGCTGAACAGGACGATGCCGATGAGCGCGATGATGCCGCCCAACAGCAGTACGATCTGCCCGAAGGCCGACACCAGGTCGCTCCACGGAATGCTTCGCCCGCCGCTCAACGAGTCAATCGGCGAGAAATTCTTCACCAGTCCGACGACGGCCAGGATGCCGCGGAAGGCCGGGAGCAGCACCGCGTCCGCGGCCGAATGCCCGCCTTCCGCGCCGGCGATGCCCACCGTGCCGTTGGACACCGCCTCGGCCAGTGTCCCGCTGGACGCCACCACCACCAGCAGCGCCAGCGAAAAGAACGCGGCGACCGGAAAGGACAGGAAGCTCGCCGCCATCAGACCGATGGCCGCCAGCAGTGCCATCCAGCAAAAAATGATGCCCAGCCCGCGCGCATAATTCAGCGCGAATCCGCCCTCGGGATAGAGCACCTCCATGCCGTCTTTGATTGGAAACAACAGCGTGGTGTCATTGGCATTCACAAACTGCACCGTCAGGACGCCGTCTTGGTCGAACAGGTCCGCCGGGATTTGAAATTCGTGGTAGGTGTCGGGCGCCAGGCTCATCGGCTCGCTGCGCCAGACGTTGGCCGTGCCCGGCACGCCCACCTGCCACAGGCCGACGAACGTGCCGGAGGGGCTTTTGCTGGCCGCGTTGAACTTCACGCGCAGTTGCAGCGGCTTGCCGCGCAGAAAATTCTTCTCCAGGCCCAGATCAATCCGCCACCGGCGCTGGTAGGCCGGCGGCACGTCCTGAAGTTCGGCCTGGACTTCGTCGCGGATGGCCTTGAGCGCCGCCATTTTGTCCGCGTTCGACAGGTTGGCCAGTTTGGGATTTTGTTTCAGACGCGCCTGGAATATCTGCCGGGTCTGCGCCTCGATCTCGGCTTCCGGATTTTGCGGCTTGGCCGAGCCGCGCGCCACGAGCACCTGGGTGCGCAGAATTTCCCGCTCGGCCGCCGGCAGCGAGTGGGCGCGCCACTGCAGGAGGCCATAGACCCCGCCGCCGGACAAGGCCAGCAACGCGGCGTCCAGGGTCACGATGCCCAGCCATTTGCCCAGCCAGATCTGCCAGCGCGCCACGGGCTTGGTCACCACGACCTGTATCTGGCATTCCTCGACGTCGCGCGCCAGCGTGCCGCAGGAGAGCCACAGCGTGGACAGTCCCAGCAACGCGCTGATGACGCTCAGCGTGTAGGTGATCAAAATCTGCGTGAACCCGCGCGCCGTGCCGTCGTCCTTGAGCAGCAACGGCAGGGCGACGACCGACGCCAGCAGCAACACGGCCACGACCAGGAACAGCCGGAATCGGAGCGCGGCCTTCCAGGTCAGTCCGGCGATGGCAAGAGTCCTTTGCATCAGAATTTCAATCCGCTGATTCCGCGAATTTTCGCTGATTCTTTGTTTCCAAAAACGTCGCGTCAATTCGCGCAATCCGCGGGTAAAAATCACTTCTTGTTTCCCAGCAGCGACGACAGCTTTTCATCGGCTTTAGACAGGCCTGCCGCCGTTTCCTGCTCAACGTCCGGCGCGGGCGCGGCGGGCGGCGCCGCGGGCGCGGCGGCCTTGGCCAGCGCCTCCAGCCTTTTTTCATCCACGCGCGGGCTGGCGGCCGGAGCAGAGGGCTTGGGTTCAACCGGCGGACGGGCGGTTTGCGGGAGCGCCAGGCGTTCCAGGATTTTTTCCGTGGGCGGCTTTTCCTCGGCGCCCGCGCGCAGGTATTCGGCCACGCGCGCGCCGGAAATGGCGCCGGAGGTTTCGTGCGCCTCGCGCGCCTTTTCCACCACCTCCAGAAAGTAGCTCTCCAGATTTTGCGTCGGATTGTCCACGCGGACCTGGTCGGTGGCCGCGTCGTGATGGATGATTTCCAGGACGCGTTCCAGCGTCGGGCGCGGCAGCACCGGCGTGGTGATGCGCAGCGTGTCCGGCTCGGCGAGCAGTTCCCGGAGCGCGCCGGCCGCCTGGATTCGGCCGCCGTAATAAATCACCACGCGGTCGCAAACGTCCTCCACGTCCGCCAGCAGATGGCTGCTGAGAACCACGGTCTTGCCGCGGCGGGCCAGCGCCAGGATCAGATCCTTCACCTCCCGGCAGCCGATGGGGTCCAGTCCGGATGTCGGCTCGTCCAGGATCACCAGGTCGGGGTCGTTGATGAGCGCCTGGGCCAGGCCGATCCGGCGCTGCATGCCCTTGGAGAATTCGCCGACGGCGCGCGTGCGGACCTGGTTGAGGCCCACCATTTCCAGCAGTTGCTCGGCGCGGTTGGCGCGCTCGCCTTTTCCGAGATGAAACAGGTTGCCGAAAAAGTCAAGCGTCTCGCGCGAGTCGAGGTAGCGATACAGATACGACTCCTCCGGCAGATAGCCGATGCGCGCCTTGGTCTGGACGTGCCGCGGCGAATGGCCGAAGACCTGGATGTGCCCGCGCGTCGGGTACAGCAGCCCCAGCAGCAGCTTGACGGTGGTGGACTTGCCCGAGCCGTTGGGGCCGAGCAGCCCGAAGACCTCGCCGCGGCGCACGTCGAAATCCACGTTGTCCACCGCCCGCGCCTTGGGGCGGTTCCAGAAGTCCTTGAAAACCTTCGTCAATCCGCGCACGGAGACGACAACTTCGGCGTTTGACTGCGGATCGCGAGTTGCGGATCGCGGTTTCAATTCGGCAACTGGCATGGTTCTTTCAATTTTGCTTGTCGGCCGATTGTGTTAAGACAGCGGGGGGCCCGTTTTTGTCCAATCTTTTCGCGGCCATTTCAACCGGGACCCCCTGCGCCGGGCCGCCGTTTTTGGAAGGTGCGCAACATTTTTGCGCTTAGCAAGGCAATTGCCACGGCACCGCCTGCTGGCCGTCGGCCGAAAAAGCCGATCCTCCGGCGCCATCGAGCGCACGAGCCATGGCGGTCTTGAGGCATTCGACGGACTTGCTCCAAAGAAGATCGCCGCGGCGCCGGGAGCAGACACAAACAATCCTCGTTCCACCGCCCGCCGGCGACTTGTCAAACGCATCCGCAGGTTCGGCGAACAACGGAAATTTCGGCTTCCCCAAGCTCACTGGGCGAACTTGCGAACCGGCTTGTCCACGGGCGTGAACACCTCGCTGGCGAGCCGTTTGAATTCCTCGCTGACCTCGCCGCACGTTTCCACAGCGTGAAGGTATGCAGCCACTTTCCGCTGCTCTTCACGTGGAAGCTGCTTGATTTCCTCAATGACTTCCATCGCGCTCACGCGGTAAAACTAACCCGCCTTGGCCGCCGCGGCAAGCCGCGAGTGGGATTGCGTTGGGGGATGGCATCCTCTCGCTGCGTGGCGCTGCGCCGCCTCAATCCAGGATCCTCAAATGAACGCGCCGCCATCTGAATGCGGCATTTGACAGCGCAGGCTTATTGCATTCAAATAGGCCGCAAAGAAAGGCTCCTATGTTCATCTCAGGTTTGCAGAAATGGTTTCCGGGGCGGGCGGCGGCCGTTGACGAGCCGCGCCCTTCAGGGTTCCGACCTCGCCCCGCCCTGCGGCTGCTGGGGGCGCTGGCGCTTGGAATCGCCGGCGTCGCGTGCGCCCGGGAAACAGCCTTCCAACTGGGTTCGGGCTGGGAATTGCAGGACGCGGCCAAGGTCGCGGACCCGGGCGACCAGATCTCACGGACGGATTATCATCCCGCCGGCTGGCTTCAGGCCACGGTGCCCGGGACGGTCCTGACCAGTCTGGTGAACGACGACGTTTATCCCGAACCGCTTTACGGGGAAAACAACCTGAAGATTCCCGACAGCCTCTGCCGCTCGTCGTATTGGTATCGCACGACCTTCACCGTGCCGGCATCCTGGCGCGGCCGGCACGTGTGGCTGCATTTTGACGGCATCAACTATATCGCCGAGGTCTGGGTCAACGGCCATGACGTGGGGGCGATCAAAGGCGCTTTTGCCCGCGGCATTTTTGATGTCACCGCCGACGTGGTCGCCGGAAAACCGGCGGCGCTGGCGGTGCACATCCTGCCGCAGCCGCATCCGGGCGAGCCGCACCAGAAAACCCTGGCCACCGGCACCGGCCGCAACGGCGGCGTCACGGCCGAGGACGGCCCGACCTTTTTGTGCAGCATCGGCTGGGACTGGATTCCAACGATTCGCGACCGGGACATGGGCATCTGGCAAAAGGTCGCCGTGTCGGCCAGCGGCCCGGTGGTATTGCAGGACCCGTACGTGACTTCGGACCTGCCGCTGCCGCGGACGGACCCGGCGGACTTGACGGTGCGGGTGACGGTGCATAACGCGACGGAGGCGGCGCAATCCGGCACGCTGACCGGCAAGGGCGGCGGAGGCATTCATTTCCGCCAGAAAATTTCGCTCCAACCGGGCGAGACGCGCACCATCGTTTTTTCGCCGGCCACGACGCCCTCACTGCGTCTGGAGCATCCCCGGCTCTGGTGGCCGAACGGTTACGGGCCGCAAAATCTCTACAAGCTGCGTCTGAAATTCACCGCGGACGGCGCGGTTTCGGACGAGCGGGTCGTGACCTTTGGCGTCCGCCAAATCACCTATTCGGTTCCCGGCTCGGACAACCTGACCTTGTCAGTCAACGGCGTGCCCGTGGCGGCCAAGGGCGGCGACTGGGGAATGGACGAGGCGATGAAGCGGATTCCGCGCGCGCGGCTGGACGCCATGGTGCGGATGCACCAACTGGCCAACTACACGATCATCCGCAACTGGGTCGGCCAGAGCACCAGCGAGGATTTTTACGAGATGTGCGACAAATACGGCCTCCTGGTCTGGGACGAATTCTTCCAGCCCAACCCCGCCGACGGCCCCAATCCGGACGACCCGAAATTGTATCTGGCCAACGTGCGGGAAAAGATTCTGCGTTTCCGCAACCATCCGTGCATCGCGCTTTGGTGCGCGCGCAACGAAGGCAACCCGCCGCCGGAAATCGGGGAAGGCATCCAAAAGTTGATCAACACCCTCGATCCGGGCCGGCTCTATCAACCCAGTTCCACCTCCGGCCGCGGCGTCCACTCGGGTGGGCCGTATCACTGGCGCACGCCGCGGGAATTTTATTCCTTCCCGGAAAGCGAAGCCTTCAAAACCGAGATTGGCTCGATGTCTGTTCCGACGCTGGAAGCGATTCATGGCATGATGCCGTCCAAGGATTGGAACGTCATCAACGACGACTGGGCCGAGCACGATTTCTGCAAGGGCGCGCAGCAGGGCGACCGGTATCCGGGCATCCTGGGCCGCCGTTACGGGCCGATTCTGAGCCTGGCCGATTTCGTGCGCAAGGCCCAGCTCGCCAACTACGAGGCCTTTCGCGCGATGTACGAAGGGCGGTTTGCGAAGCTGTTTCATCCGGTCACGGGGGTCATCACTTGGATGAGCGACCCGGCCCAGCCGAGTTTCGTCTGGCAGCTTTACAGCCATGATCTGGAGCCAAACGCCTCGCTGTTCGCCGTGCGCAAGGCGTGCGAGCCGGTGCACGTGATGATGAACCAGGCCAATTGGCACGTGATGGTCGTCAACAACACGCCGCGCGCACTGGCCGGCCTGACCGCCAGGACGCGGGTGTTCGACCTGAACGGGACGTTGCAATACACCCACACCGCCGCGCTCACGGCCGCGCCCAGCGCGGCCACCGACGTTGGAGACATTGCGTTTCCGGAAAACCTTTCACCGGTTCATTTCGTCAAATTGGAATTGCGCGATGCGCAGGGCAAACTGATCTCCGACAATTTTTACTGGCGCGCCGCGACCAACCAGCCGGATGACTTTCAGGCCTTGAACCGGTTGCCGTTGGTGGCGCTGGACTTCCGGGCGACCCGCCACGAGAAACATGGGAAATGCCTCCTGGACGTCACGGTGCACAATCCGACTCATTCGGTGGCCCTCCTGGCGCATCTGCAATTGCGCCGGGCACATTCAGGCCGGCGCGTCCTGCCGGTGTTCGACAGCGACAACTACTTTTCGCTGTTACCCGACGAAACCAGAACGCTCACCATCGAGGCCGCGGCCGCAGATTTGCGCGGCCAGGCGCCGCTACTGGCCGTGGACGGTTGGAATGTGACGGCAAAGCCCGTTCCCGCGTCCGGCAGACAGGTGGCGGTCGCCCCCAACAGCGAAGCGCTGGTCATTGGCCGGCACCATCCGCCGCTGGACCTGAGCCAGATTGAAAAATAAGGCCTTGTCTCGCGGACGTTGAAGACGACGTTTTCACCGCATTACCAGCCTGAAATCGTCACGTTGCCGGCGGGTGGGCCGAGAGCCAGAACCGGATCTCCGTCGCCTTGGGATTGTCCGGGTCCAGGGCCAGCACCTTCAAATAATGTGTCCGCGCGCGCTCCGGGTCGTCCAATTTTTGCGCGTATAAATTGCCCAGCTCCAGATGTACGCGCGCCTGGTCGGGATGAGTGGCCAGGATTTTTTCCAGCTCATTCCTCGCGTCCAGCACGTAACCCGAGGCCGTGAGCGCCAGGGCGAAAATGTAGCGCGCGTCCGGCGAATCGGGCCGGATTGCCAGGGCCATCTCGTCGGCCTCCAGCGCCTGCCGGTAGTGGTGCAGCCGATACGCCAGCACGCCATAATTGTATTGCGCCTCGAACCAGCTCGGGTCCTTCTGCGCCGCGCTGCGATAGGATTGCATGGCCAGTTCGGTTTGGAATCCCTGTTCAAATTGCTGGGCCATGGTGAAATCCCGCTCGGCCTTCGGCCGGTCGCCCGCCGCCGGCTTGGGTGGCGCCGGGTAGGAATAGCGCGGGAACGTGGGAGGCGCCGGCCGGGCGGGACGGGGAGCCGGTGCGACGACCAGCACGCGGTCCGCCGGCGGCAGTTGCGAGGCGCTGTTGGCGGAGGTTTTGGCCTGGCCCTTTTCCGGGGCGGAGGAACCAAACCAACGGAGTGGATTCAGATGACCGGCGAAACTTTTTTTCTCTGGCGCCTTGTCCTCCGGCGGCGGCTCGATGGCGGGAGACTCGGCGGAGGCCTGGGTTTGGGGAGCGACATTAAGGACCGGTTCGGGTCGGACCTGCACAACCTGCGGGCTGGCCGCGGTCTCCGGCGGCGGATGGGACGGGGCGGCGGCCACGCGGGACGGTCTGGAGGGTTGCGGCACGGGGCGCGATTCTTTCGGTGTTTGCGATTCCTCCGTTTCCGGTCTGTGGCGCGGTTGGATCGGCGCGGGGACGACGGCGGCTTCCGTCTGGAATTTGGGCGCCGAGGATTGAGATGGCGCGGCGGGCGGCGGTTGGGACGGGGCGGGGGTCGGCTGTGCCGGCGGTTTTTCCTGCCGCGACTGGAGGAGGGTGCGGACGGCCTCCCAATCAGCCGGACGCGGTTTGAGCGCCAGATAGGCGAGGTATTCCCGACTGGCCAGCGCGCGGTTGCGCAGGAATTCGTCTTCCACGACCGCCAGGTTCAGCAGCGCGGGCGCGTAGTCGGGATGGGCGCGCACGGCGGTGGCGAAGTATTGCACGGCCTCCTGTGGAAGGCCCCGCTCCAGCCGCGCCAACCCCAAACCGTTGAGGGCCTCGGCATGGTTCGGATTCAACAGCAGCGCGGTGCTGAATTTTTTTTCCGCCTCGGCCAGGTCGTGCCGCCGCAACTGCGCCAGGCCGAGTTTGACCCAGCCCTTCGCGTCGTTGGGGCGGCGGAGGGTGTAGGCGGTGAACTCATCCCGGGCGGCGCCGGGATTGTTCTGCTCCAGCCACAGACAACCCAGGTTGTAATGCGCTTCCACCAGGTCGCGGTCCAGGGTCAGCGCGCGTTGATACGCCAGGGCGGCGTCGGCGGGCCGCCCGGCGCGCTGCTCGGCCACGCCCAGATAATTCCACGCCTGCGCGTTGGTGGCCAGCAACGACGTGGCAATCTTGAATACGTCCACGGCCGCCGCGGCCTTTCCGCGATCCAGCAATTCTTTGCCGCGCAGCAACGCCCGCGGTCCGGGTGGGGCGCAACCGGCCACGATAACGGCCAGGGCGATGAACGCCAAGCCGCCGCGGCGAATGCGATTTTTTTTGGCCGACATCCGCGGGGGTGGTAGCATTCAGGCTCTGGAGTGTCAAGAAACGCGCAGAGCCTGTGGCGGTCCTGGTTGACCACCGTCGTCGTCGGGTTTTCCGTTGCGCAAACCCGCGCCGCCGGCGCGTTCGCCTTCGGCGGGCCCGGGGGCGCGACGGCGCGCGTGGTGGTCGTGCAAGACCCCCGCGCCACGGTTGCCTTCCAGCCGGACACCAACCGTGTCCAGGCCATGGTCAACCGCGGCATCATGGAGTTCACCGGCCGTCCGACGCCGGCCGGGGCTTGGCGCAGCGTGGTCTCCACGAACGACGTGGTCGGCATCAAGGTCTTTTCCGCCGCCGGCGCCATCAGCGGCACCCGCCCGGCCGTCGTCGCCGCGGTCGTCCGCGGACTGCTCGACGCGGGATTGCCGCCGCGGCACATCATCATCTGGGACAAGCGCGCGGACGATTTGCGCGCCGCCGGATTTTTCGCGCTGGCGGCGCAACTGGGCGTCCGCGCGGCGGGCGCGGTGGAGACGGGCTACGACCCGACGAATTTCTACCTGCCGGACAGCCCGGTAATTGGCCAGCTCCTTTGGGGCGACTTGGAATTTGGCAAAAAAGGCCCCGACGTCGGCAAGCGCTCCTTCGTCACCAAGCTCCTCAGCCGGGAAATCACCAGGGTCATCAGCATCGCGCCGCTGTTGAACCAGAATGATGCGGGGGTTTGCGGCCAGCTTTACAGCCTGGCGATGGGCAGCGTGGACAACACCCTCCGGTTTCAGGACGACCCCGGCCGGCTGGCGGTGGCCGTGCCGGAAATCTATGCGCTGCCGTCCGTCGGCGACAAGGTGGCGCTCAACATCACCGACGCCCTCCTCGGCCAGTATGAGGGCGGCGACAGCGTCCTGCTGCATTACGCCACGGCGCTGAACCAGCTCTGGTTCAGCCGCGACCCCGTGGCGCTCGATACGCTGGCGCTCCGGGAACTGGACCGCGAACGCCGCGCCGCCGGCGCGCCCGAGTTCAAACCCGACACGCAAATCTACACCAACGCCGTCCTGCTCCAACTGGGCGTGGGCGACCCGGCGAAAATCAAGATGGAGAAAATCATTGCCGGGCGGGGCTCTCCAGGATAAAGGATTTTTCGGCCATGAAACCCCGCCTCCTGCTCCTGCTGCCGCTGGCTGTGAGTCTCTTGTCCGCCGGCTGCGCTTCCAACCGCCCGCTGGTCAGCGCCTGGCGCGATCCTCATTTCTCACCGACCCCGGCGGATACAATCGCCCTGACCTCCCGACCGCTGCCCGGTCCCGGCGACGCCGAACTCCAGCACGCCCTGGTGGCCGAGTTGCAACACGCCGGATTCCGCCTGGCCCCGCCCGACCAGGCCGATTACACGCTGGCTTTCGCCGTCGAAGACGAGGGAGGCGAAATTATCGTGCCCGCGTCGAGAATTGTGCCCCAATCTGTGCCGCCAACGCGAATCCTTGCCGTTCCCGGCGCGGCCTTTGAAGTGCCTGGAAGTTCAGCGGAAGGGCCGCAACAATTGCCTGCGCCGCCGGCAGCGACAGATTACGTTGACAAAGGCATCCGCCTGTTTCTTTACGCCAATCCCAAGACCCATCCGGGCGGCCTTCAAACCGCGTGGGAAGGTTGCATTGACGCCGGACATAAAATCTCCACGGAGCGCGAGCCTGTCCTCCTCCGGACGTTGCTCGCCTATTTCGGGCGCGACTACACCGGCCGTGTCAGCCTGGCGAAATGATCCGCCCTGGTCGGAATTTTCCAAAACCACCCCGTGTCCCGGGCGCTGACTTTGATTCTCCCCCGGCCTTGAGTTCACGGCGCCGGCGCCGAAAGCAGTTCGGCGCGGTAGGCTTGAATCGCGTTGAGCATGAATTGCACGGCCACCGCCGCCAGCAGCAGGCCCATGACGCGGATGGCGATGCTCATGGCGATCGGGTTGAGCCAGCGCGCCCCGCGCACCGCCAGCCGGAAGATGAGATAACACACCAGCGCCACCACCACGATGCAGCCGTAGAGCGCGACGTGTTGCGGGATGGTCTTGGCCTCGTTCTGGAGCAGGATGGTCGTGGAAATCGCGCCCGGCCCGGCCAGCATGGGGATGGCCAGCGGCGTGACGGCGATGTCCGGCTTCTCGATGCCGGCCCGCTTTTCCTCGTGCGTCTCCTGCACGCGCGACCGCTGCACGCGCAGCATGTCCAGCGCGATGATGAGCAGCACGATGCTCGCGGCGATTTGAAACGCCGGCATGGTGATGCCGAAGATTTTGAAAATGGACGTTCCCGCGGCGGAAAAGGCCAGCAGCACCACGGCCGTCGTGCAACAGGCGATGCGCGCCGTGCGCAGACGCTGGGCGGGCGTGTCGTTCGGCGTCATGGCCAGAAACGCCGGCGCCGTCGCCAGCGGGTCCACAATCACGAACAGTGAACTGGCCGCCAGCACGATGTATTCGGGCAAACTCATTCCGACCGTATTAGAAACGGATTCCGGCGAAAGTCAAACCGCGGATCGAGACGAATAAGCGCCGGTTGAAAATCCATTGGCGCAAAATGAAATCGTCCTGGGAAGAATCCGGCTTGGCGGCGAAGTTCCGTTGTTTTCTTCCGGCCCGGCGCAAGGTAACGTCCTCTCATGCGCGCCGTCACGTTGACCACCGACTTCGGCACACGCGACTGGTTCGTCGGCACGATGAAGGGCGTCATCCTGGCGATTGAGCCGCGCGCCGTCGTGGTGGACCTGACGCACGAGGTGCCGCCGGGGGACCCGCGCGCCGGGGCGTTCGCGTTGATGGCCGGCTGCCGGTTTTTCCCGAAAGGCACGGTGCACGTGGCCGTCGTTGATCCCGGCGTCGGGGGTCCGCGCCGGGCCATCGCGGCGCAGACGGCCGATTACTGGTTTGTCGGCCCGGACAACGGCGTGCTGTCCTGGGCGCTGGCGCGCGAACGCGTCAAAACCGTCCGGCAGTTGGAGGCGCGGAAGTATTTTCTGGAGCCGGTCAGCCGGACGTTTCATGGACGCGACATTTTCGCGCCGGTGGCGGCGCACCTCTGCCGCGGCCTGCCGGCCCGACAACTGGGACGCGAGTTGAAGGACTGGGTCCGCCTTCCCTGGCCGGAGCCGGTAAAGTCGCGCGAGGTGGTTCGCGGCGAGGTCCTATACGTTGACCGTTTCGGCAACGCCATCACAAACATTGCATCCGGACCGGGCTTCAGCGAACAGGCTGGCGTTTGCGAAGTGATCGGCCGGCGGAAGGCGAGCGTCACCGTGGCGGAATTTTACGGCGCGGCGCCGCCCGGCCGTCCCGTGGCCGTGATGGGTTCCAGTGGTTTTCTGGAAATCGCGGTGAATGGAGGTTCGGCCGCCCGCAAGTTTGGCCTCAAGCCCGGCGACACGGTCATCGTGCGGGCGGGGAAGCATCCGACTGAACCGCGCGTCGCGCCCAAACGGAAGCCTCTTTCGGCCCAAGAAATCGCGATTAAGCCATGAGTGCATTCCCTGTAGGTCCGGAAAAGGAAGCGCAGCTCGCGCGGCGCATGGCGGCGCTGGGCGTGCGCGAAGCCGACCTGGAGGAAACCTTTGTGCGTTCCGGTGGACACGGCGGCCAGAACGTCAACAAGACCTCCACCTGCGTGATGCTGGTCCATCGCCCGAGCGGATTGCAGGTCAAATGCCAGGCCACGCGCCAGCAGGGACTCAATCGCTTCCTCGCCCGGCGGTTGTTGCTGGACAAGATTGAAGAGCGGCAAAAGGGATTCGTCGCCGCGCGCCGCGCCGAGATTGAGCGCATCCGCCGCCAGAAACGCAAACGTTCCCGCCGCGCCAAGCAGCGGATGCTGGCCGACAAAGCGCGTCACGCGGAAAAGAAGGCGGCGCGACAAAGGATCAGCGCGGAATAGAATTCAACAAATTTTTCTCCGGACAGTTGGCCGCCTCTGTGGTAATCGTTTTACCACAGAGAACGAAATTATGTTTGGAATCTTCATCAAAGAACCACGGGCCAACCATTGGCCGGGCGTGCGCGAGTTTCGCCTGCGCACGGCCAGGACCCCGGCAACTGGAGCAACCGGTTGATCCCCGCTCTGGCATTGGGTCGCTTGCGGAATTTCTTACGCGCGTGCGGGTGCGCGAACCCGAAACGTGAAGCGTGGGCGCGGAACCAACTTTGTGGTTTCCTCACGAAATATCCTTCTGTCGCAATGCGCGTGAATGGGCGCGAATCCGGCCAATTGCGCGCCCACAGAAGTTGGGCCGGCGCTGCGGAGACGGGATTGCCTTTTCAGCCTGGCGTGAACCAACAGAACCTGATTTCGAATTTCAAAGCCGCTCCGCGAGCTTCCGGCTGTGCGGCGCAGATGAGATCCAACCCCCTTCAGGGTTGATTGGAATCGTTGACCATCAACCCGGCGCAGCCGATGTTATCGGCAATGCCGGGCTGAATGATTCAATCCCGTCGGAATTGATCTGCACGATGGAACCGCTTCGTTGATTTGCCGACCCGTCGCGCGTTGTCGCGTAGTTCAACCGCCGTCCACGGAAGCCAATTCGACGGGCGGGACCGCGGTCATCGCGACTCCCGTCCTTCCCGAATTTCCTCCAAAAAAGCATTGCCTCGCGTTGCTAATCGCGTATATTCAACGTTCCGTTTGGCAGGGACTGCCGGCTCGTTGAGCCGTCAAGTGGATTGCGGCAGTGCGCCACGGCGCAAACGGTTTGGCGGTTCAACAGTTTGACACGTTAACGAAGAGATCATGAGCGCAGTTTTGGAAAAAGAGCAGGCCAAGCCGGTCAATGCGCCCGGACGCGAATATACGCTGGAGCGCACGCGCAACATCGGCATCGCCGCCCACATTGACGCGGGCAAGACGACGACGACCGAGCGCATCCTTTTCTACACCGGCCTCATCCACAAGATCGGCGACGTGGACGACGGCAACACGGTGACCGACTGGATGGAGCAGGAGCGCGAGCGCGGCATCACCATCACCTCCGCCGCCGTCACCTGCTTCTGGACCCAGAAGCAGACCAAGCCGGGCGAAAACGAGATTTACAAGGCCTGCCTGGGCGTGCCGCACCGCATCAACATCATTGACACGCCGGGTCACGTGGATTTCACCGCCGAGGTGGAGCGTTCCATGCGGGTGCTCGACGGCGCCATCGCCGTGTTCTGCGGCGTGGCCGGCGTGCAGCCGCAGTCCGAGACCGTCTGGCGCCAGGCGACCAAATACAAGGTCCCCCGCATCGCTTTCGTCAACAAGATGGACCGCACGGGCGCGAACTTTGAAAACGCGCTCAATGACATGCGCAAAAAGCTCAACGCGTATGCCTACCCGGTTTTTCTGCCCATCGGCGCCGAGGACCAGTTCGCCGGCGTGATTGACGTGGTGAACCAGAAGGCCATCGTCTGGGGACCGGGCGACGTGGCCAACGAAGGCTTGAATTACGAAATCAAGGAAATTCCCGCCGAACATCGGGAGCGCGCGGCGATGGCGCTCGAGGAGTTGATTGACGCCGTTTCCAACAAGGACGACGAGATCGCCGAGCTGGTCCTGGAGGAAAAGCCGGTCACGCCGGCGCAATTGAAGGCCGCCATCCGCCGGCTCACCTGCAAGATTGAACTGGTGCCGGTCCTGTGCGGCTCGGCCTTCAAGAAAAAGGGCGTGCAGCCGCTCATTGACGCGGTGCTGGATTATCTGCCCGGCCCGCTGGACGTGCCGCTCGCCGAAGGCGCCGAGCCGGGCACGGACAACAAGGTGGTTGTGGAAACCAGCGACAGCAACCAGTTCTGCTCGCTCGCCTTCAAGCTGTGGACCGACCCTTACGCCGGCAAGCTGGTCTTTTTCCGCGTCTATTCGGGCCAGTTGGCAAAGGGCGACACGATTTACAACCCGCGCACGCGCAAACGCGAGCGCGTCAGCCGCCTGATGATCATCCAGGGCAGCGAGCGCAAGGACATCGAGCGGGTTTATGCCGGCGACATCGCCGCCCTGGTCGGCCTGCGCAACATCACCACCGGCGACACGCTGTGCGACGAGGACTTCAACGTGACGCTCGAGCCGCCGACGTTCCCGGAGCCGGTCATCAGCATGGCCGTCGAGCCCAAGACGAAGGCCGACCGCGACAAGATGTCCGAGGGCCTGCAGCGGCTGGCCGAGGAGGACCCGACCTTCCGGTGCTTCACCAACGAGGAGACCAGCCAGCTCATCATCGCCGGCATGGGCGAGCTGCATCTGGAAATCATCTGCGACCGCCTCAAACGCGAGTTCAAGGTGGACGCCAACACCGGCGCGCCGCAGATTGCCTACCGCGAGACCATCACCGCGCCGGCCGACGGCGAGGGCAAATTCATCCGCCAATCCGGCGGCCGCGGCCAATACGGCCACGCCTGCATCAAGGTCCAGCCCAACGAGCGCGGCAAGGGCGTCGAAATCGAAAATGAAATCGTCGGCGGCGCCATTCCCAAGGAATACATTCCGGCGGTCATTGACGGCATCGAGGAAGCCATCAAGGGCGGCGTCTATGCCGGTTACCAGGTCATTGACCTCAAGGTGCAGGTGGTGGACGGGACGTTTCACGAAGTGGACTCGAGCGAACTGGCGTTCAAGATGGCCGGCATTTTCGCGCTCAAGGACGCCTTCAAGAAGGCCAATCCGATTTTGCTGGAGCCGATCATGAGGGTGGAAGTGACCACGCCCGACGAATACCAGGGCGATTTGCTGGGCGACATCAACCGCCGGCGCGGCGTCATCCACGGCATCGAGGCCAAGGGCGGCCAGACGATCCTCAACGCGCAGGTTCCGCTGGCCGAAATGTTCGGCTACGCCACGGCCATCCGGTCGCTGTCCAAGGGCCGCGCCTCCTATTCGATGGAGCCGCTGACGTTCGAGCAGGTGCCCGCCGGCGTGCTGAACACGATCCTGAACGCGGCGGCCAAGAAGCCGGCGGCGCGAACCTGATTCTTCAAGTCACAAGCCGGAACGAAGAGTACCGGCTATTTGCATCACCAGAGCGCAAGCGATTGGCGGATGATTTCGTCCAACTCGGCCTTGCTCTGGCCGCTGCCGAAGGTGAACGTGCCGGTGAGATGTTTCCAGTCATCGGGCGACAAGCCATAGATCTCGCGGGCGATGAAGCTTGCAGAAGCACGCGCTCCTTTACGTCGCGCGGATTTTTCAACAGCTTACCGGCAGACTCGGCCAGCTTCATTTTCTGCGCGGGGTCCAACAGCGGAACAGGCTTCTGAAGCGGATTCATTTCTAATTCGCCCAGCCGCGCAGTTTCTGTCCGAATTCCAAGTATTCCGGCGCAGGGTGAATTTCCTTTTTCGGCGGCAACAAAATTTGGTCTCGCAATGCGGCTTTGAATTCCGATTCGCCTCCGTGCCAACCAATGGATCGCAAACGCTGAAATTCCTTGTTGCTGCAAGCGATGGTGTAATCAGTCCGAACGGCAATCAGGGCGTGGTCAAAAGCCCGGTGATGCAGCGCGCACAGGGAGAGTCCGTTTTTGATCTCGTCTGTTCCGAGTTCATGTTCGACAGGAATGATGTGCGCCGCGTCGAGCAAATCCAACTGGAGGCCACAGACGCAGCAACGATGACCGTAAGCGAGAAGCACATTCGCCCGGAAACGGGCATCGCGAATTTTACGGTTCATTGTTTGTAAGACTTGCCGCCTAGTTTGTGGCTGAATATCCGCGAGATCGAAATCCACGGCCTCAGCCTTCGATATTCGCTCCAACGCTTTGGATTCCAAAACCGCAGCAGAAGTTTGGTGCAAATCGGAAGCACCGAGGACATAGGAAATGAAAAAGCCGGGGCGGAAGGCAATGGCGATTTCGTTATTGTCACGCGCCTGCGGAGCGAATCCATTTTTCACGGCTTTTTCGAGTGCTTCCTTCCGTATCTGGATTGACGGCGACCGGCCTGACATGGGAACCTGGTGTTTGGTCGCGTCAAAGCCGGCAAACACTCCCAGGTCATCAGCCCATCCAAGAAGCAACGTCTGAAATCCTTCCCGAATTTCGATTTGATCAACACCAGTTACCTGAATCCGAAACTCATTGGAGTCTCGCGGATAACCACCATAGGTCAAATTCCAGATGTAAACCAAGAGCGAAACTTTTGAATCGCCTTTGAAGACTGACAAGGCGAAAGGATGTGCGCCTTGCGGCGAGAGGATCAAAACATCCCACCCGCAAAGATGGATGGCTTTAATGACGAGATCGAGTAGCCGTGGCTTTCTGAGAATTTTTGCCATACGATGTTTTCGCTTCTTTAAGCAAAAGCGGTTGGCGGTCGTCCTCAAACCGCATTTGCGAACCTCGAACGTATTCTTCGTTTATTTCCATGGTTATCCAATAGCGGCCAAGTCGCTCAGCGGCCTCCCCGGTGGAACCGGAACCGCCAAATGGATCGAGAACCATGTCGTGTTCGTCCGTCAGGAAGCGGATAAAAAACTCGGCGAACTCCACCGGAAATCGCGCGGGATGGAGTTGCAAATTATTTTCTTTGCAGCGGCGGATGTAACCGCTGTTGCTATCTGAATTGGCCAAGGCGAGAACATTTGGCGCGATGGCTCCGCCGTTGTTCGTCAGGAATGAGGTCGGGCTGATGTCATGTTCTGACGGTCGGCGGCCTGCATTGTAAGTCTGACGCTTCAGCAAATCCCGCATGGCATCGCTGTATGCCAGCAGAACTTTCCGGTTATCGCTTTTGGGGTGCTGCGATTTGCTCAACCACCAGACCACATTGATCGAATCCTTCAGTCGAATCCGCCTGACGGTGACCCATTCGGCTGGTGTCGGCAGTCGTGTCGGGTTGTAATGGTAACATTCCTGGGCCAAATAGAATCCCAATTCACGGCAGAGCCGAATGAGCAACTCAAATTGGTAAAGGGAGCGAGTTGGTGATCCCCTCCGATACGCTCCACCC
>JAGWMQ010000164.1 GCA_028873125.1 Verrucomicrobiota bacterium
TTGGCGTTGAAGTGTCTCACTCAAATGAAACAGAAGACAAAATGGATCGTCGGCGCGGGCGCGGCGGTGGTTTTCGCCGCGCTGCAGCTCACGAACCCGGCGCGCACCAACCCGCCGGTGCTGCCGGGGCACGATCTGATGGCCACCAATCCGCCCCCGCCGCAGGTTGCCGCGCTGCTGCACGGCGCGTGTTACGACTGCCATTCCTACCAGACGCAATGGCCGTGGTATTCGCACGTCGCGCCCGTGTCGTGGCTGATCGCCAGCGACGTGAAGGGAGGGCGCCGGCGTTTGAATTTCTCCGAATGGCCTCATGCTCATCCCGCCTCGGCGGCGCATCGGTGGGAAAACGTCAGCGAAGAACTGGGCTACAACGAAATGCCGCCCGTCCAATATCGTTGGATGCATCCTGCCGCCCGGCTCACCGGCGCCCAACGCCAGCAGTTGATTCAATGGGCCGATCAGGAGGCCAAGCGCTTGAAAACCTCAGCGGCCACGGTGAAATAATCTTCATGCTGCACAGTCAATTCGTTCCCGCCTCGGCGAAGGACTCCCGGCGGCTGATGGTCGTGTTGCACGGCCTGGGCGACAGCGCCGAAGGCTGGCGCTGGCTGCCGGAAGCGATGAACCTCCCCTGGCTCAATTATCTGCTGGTCAACGCGCCCGACCCGTATTTTGGCGGCTATTCGTGGTTCGACGTGGACGACGTCGTCCCCGGAGTCCGACGGAGCCGGCGGCAGATGTTTGAGTTGCTCGACGACCTGCCGGCAAACAATTTTCCGGCCGAACTCACAACCCTCGGCGGCTTTTCGCAAGGCTGCGTCATGTCCATCGAGGCGGCGCTGCGTTATCCGCGCCGGCTCGCCGGGATCGTCGGCATCAGCGGCTGGGTCTGCGAGGCGGAGACGGCGTGGCAGGAGTTGTCGCCGGTCGCCCACACGCAGCGTCTGCTCATGACGCACGGCACGGACGATCCGCTGGTGCCGATTGACAAGGTGCGCCCGCAGATTCCGCTGCTGCGCGCCGCCGGACTCCACGTCAAGTGGCGCGAATTTCCGAAGGCCCACGCCGTCCACGGCGAGGAGGAAATTGCCGTCATCCGGGACTTTGTGGCCGCGGGCTATTAAACCTTCAGTTCGCTTCGCGCGCCGGGAATCCAGATTTGCTCCGGGCGCGAGGCGTCCACCGCCTCCCGGTCCATGGCGCGTTCCACGATGCCGCGCATCTGCGCGAACCACCAGCCGGCGCGGGCAATGCGGCCCATGCGCCGCGCGCCGGGCATCCGGAGCGGCAGCCCGTTGAAGCCCAGTTCGAGTTGTTCATTTGTCGCGTTTGTCATGTTTGCCATAATTGACCTTTCGTTACGCGACATTCTGGACGAGGGGGTTGGACAAAGGCTGTCCAAGCTAAAGAATTTTTCCGACCGCGCGGTGC
Source organism: Verrucomicrobiota bacterium (assembly GCA_028873125.1). Lineage (GTDB taxonomy): Bacteria > Verrucomicrobiota > Verrucomicrobiia > Limisphaerales > UBA11358 > UBA11358. The sequence goes on from JAGWMQ010000164.1 coordinate 1,435, forward strand.
GCGGGTCTGCGCGGAACCGGGCCGTTCTTGCCGGCACGCAACTCCGACCGCATTGCCCGGTGGCCGGTCGGCGGCTCACCGGCCCGCGTAAAAGGCGTCCACCTTGGCGGCGACGTCGCGGTAGCCGATGTCAATTTCGTAGATGAGCTTGAACTGTTCGACCGCCTCCTCCTTCTTGCCCATTTCGTCGAGGACGCAGCCGAGGTGATAGATCAGGTCCCTTTTCTCGTCATCGAAAACGGGTTTTTCCTTGATGGCATTCTGGAGGGTGCGGGAGGCCAGGTCGAACATCTTCCGTTTCGCAAAGCATTGCGCCAGATAGCTCATGGCCTGGAGGCGCTTGTGCGGATTTTGCTGCGCCTTCTGGAATTCCTGAATGGCCTCGCCGACCTTGCCCGCCTGAAAATAGAGCTGGCCCATTTCAAACCGGATCGCCAGGTCGGTGGGGTACTTTTCCACCCGCTTCTGGCAATCGGCCATCTGGAAATTCAACTTTTCGGCCTGGATTTTGGCCGCCTGCGCGTCGTGGTCCGGCGCGGCCGGGTCGAGCTGTTCGATTTGGAAATCGAACCGGCGGACGCAAGTGTCGGCGATGGAACGTTCGAGCGAAGGGTCGTTGCCCATCTCGGAATTCTTCACCCGATCGTAAAGTTGGAGGGCGTGCTCGAATTGCTTTTTTTGCGTGTAAAGCTCGGCGAGGGAGCGGATGAGCTTCAAGTTGTCCGGCTCGGTTTTCAGGCGGCCTTCGTATTCGCCGATGAGCCGTTCCGCCGTGTCCTCGGTTTTGACGACGCGTTGTTCCTGTTCCAGGGAGACGGCCTCCTCCTTGTTTTTCAGGATGTCCCGGTAGGATCCCTGGCCGCCTTCCAGGGCGCCGTAGCCGCCCTCGTCCAGGGTCTTGCGCGCGGACAGGTTCTTCAGCGCCTGCCTTAATTCGCCGTCGTTGGGAAACTCGCGCAGCAGGTCGGCGAGGATTCTCTCGCCGCGGCTGGCGTCGCCGCCACCGGTGCCCAGCGCCTCGGCAAATTCGACGGCCAGGGCCTTGTCCTTGGGCGAATTCTTCAGCAGGATTTCCAGCGACAACACGCCCGTGTGCGGCAGTTCCAGCGCCTGCGCCGCCTGGACGATGAGCCGGTGGGCGGCCGCGCTGTTCGGGTCGCCGTTCAAAACCTGCTCGGCGATGGCCAGCGCCTCGGCCGGATTGCGGCGCAGGGCGAGCTGGCCCTTGGCGATGTGCGGCGACGAGCCGGCGCCGCTCAACATCTTCTTGAAAAAGCCGCCGCCGCCGGAGCCGGCCTTTCGGAACTGCGTTTCGCGCAGCGCCTTGCGGCACTCAAAGAAGCCCGGCTCCTTTTCCAGCACCTGGTTGTAGAGGGCGATGGCGTAGTCCAGATTTTCACGCTGGGCCGCCTCGTTGGCGCGGGTGAACAGCACCCGCGCGTCGCGCGAGATTTCACTGACGTCTTTTTCTGCCATGAGATTTGGTTTGCTGGAATAAAATCGCCACGCCGGGCGAAAAAATCAACCGCATTGCGCCTTGTGCCGCAAGGCGTGGTCCACCAGCACCAGCGCCGTCATCGCCTCCACCATCGGCACCGCGCGCGGCAGGACGCACGGGTCGTGCCGCCCGCGCGCCTTGAGCGTCGTGTTGCGGAAGGCCGCGTCCACCGTATCTTGGGTGTGCATCACGGTGGCCACGGGCTTGAAGGCGACGCGGAAGAAAATGGTCTGGCCGTTGGAGATGCCGCCCTGGATGCCGCCGGAAAAATTCGTGGTCGTGAACACCTTTTTGTTCCGCGCGCGAAACAGGTCGTTGTGTTGCCGGCCCGTCAGCAAAATGCCGCCGAAGCCGGAGCCGATCTCAAACGCCTTGGACGCCGGCAGACTCAGCATCGCCTTGGCCAGGTCCGCTTCGAGCTTGTCGAACACCGGTTCGCCCCAGCCGGGAGGCGCGCCGCGCACCACGCCTTCGACGATGCCGCCGACGGTGTCGCCCGCGCGGCGCATCTTTTCGATGAGCCGGACCATCTTCGCCGCCACGGTTTGGTCCGGGCAGCGGACGATGTTCGACTCAACCTCCTTGAACTTCACCTTGTCGGGATTCACGTCCGCGATGATTTTCTGGACTTGTTTGACGTAGGCGAGGATTTCCACGCCGAAGCGCTCGAGCAAAATCTTCCGGGCGATGGCGCCGGCGGCGACGCGTCCGACGGTTTCACGCGCGCTGGCGCGGCCGCCGCCCTGCCAGTTGCGGACGCCGTATTTGGCGAAATACGTGAAATCCGCGTGCGACGGACGGAATTTTTCCTTCATTTCCAAGTAGGCCTCCGGGCGCGCGTCCTCGTTTTTGACCCAGAGACAAATCGGCGTGCCGAGGGTCTTGCCCTCAAACGTGCCGGAAAGGATTTGAACCGTGTCCGATTCCTTGCGCGGGGAGACAATTTTGGACTGGCCGGGCCGGCGGCGGTCCAGATCCGGCTGGATGTCCGCCTCGGTGAGCTTGAGGCGCGGCGGGCAGCCGTCCACGACTACGCCCACGCCGCCGCCGTGAGATTCGCCCCATGTCGTGATGCGGAACAATCGCCCGAAGCTGCTGGCCATGGTGGAAGGATGCGAAAAAACCGCCACGCGGTCAAATCCGGCTTTGGTTCGCGCGCGGCCGCCGCGGCGGCGCAGGAAGGCAAAACTGTCATCCGTTTTCGTTGCGCGGAATAATTTGCTTTGCGGGGCCGGTGCGTTTTCAATGAAAGCGATGATTGCCAAACGGGTCATTCCGTGTCTCGATGTCCACGCCGGCCAAGTCACCCGCGGTGTCCGGTTCGGCAAGGCCGAGGCGGGCGAACTGCGCAACGTCGGCGACCCGGTGGAACTCGCCATCCGCTACAACGAGCAGGGCGCGGACGAAATGGTGTTCTTCGACATCACCGCCAGCGCTCACGGACGCGCCACGATGGTGGACGTGATTGAACGCGCCGCCGACCAATGCTTCATGCCGCTCACCGTCGGCGGCGGCATCAAATCGGTGGACGACATGTTCACCATGCTGCGCGCCGGGGCCGACAAGATCAGCATCAACTCCAGCGCGCTGGCCCGGCCCGAACTCATCCGCGAAGGCGCGGAAAAATTCGGCAGCCAGTGCGTGGTGGTTTCCATTGATGCCAAGAAAATCGCGCCCGACCAATGGCGCGTGTTCTCGCACGGCGGCCGCAAGGACACCGGTCTCGACGCCGTGGAGTGGGCGCGACGCGCCGTTTCGCTCGGCGCGGGCGAAATCGTGTTGAACTCGATTGACGCCGATGGCACCAAGGCCGGGTTCGACCTTGTCATCACGCGGCGCGTCAGCGAATCGGTGGGCGTGCCGGTGGTGGCCAGTGGCGGCGCGGGCAAGCTGGAGCACATGGCCGAGGTGCTGCTAGAAGGCAAGGCCGACGCCGTCCTCGCCGCGAGCATTTTCCATTTCGGCACCTACACCGTCGGCGACGTGAAGAAATTTTTGGCGGGGAAAAAAATTCCGGTGCGGCTCTAAAGTTTTCTGACACGAATTACGCGAATAGGCGCGAATTAAATTCGCGTTAATTGGTGAAATTCGTGTCAAGTCTTGGAAGCGCGGGCGGTGGGTTGCGAATCTGCCGGAACATCGTAACCTTCCAGAGAGCGTGAAATGGGTGAAAGAAGTCGCCGATGGGTTCAAAATCGAAAGTCTCTTGCATTCCGATTGAAGGCGCTATCAGCTATGAAGACTGGCTGAAAGGCCGGCGCGCGCACCGCGAGAGCAGCCAGCTTGTCGCGCCCGGCATCAACCGGCGCAAAAGCGACTCCAGCGAGCGGCGGCTGAAAAAGCTCTTGAACGGCGAATGCGGCCTGCCGTTCACGCCCGCGGAAAAACTTTGAATTGCCGCGAAAGAACGCGAAGATCACGGAAGAAAATTCCCTTCTCTGAATTGACGCCGCCAAATTTCCGGCGCAAAACAAGCAGCCCGGCAAGCTCTTCGTCGTGATGCAGGCGTTCGCGCCGTTCTACGGCTGCGGCACGACGATTGACGCCGCCGCGAAACTCGGCCGCGAGTGGATCGGCATGGACGTCATGTAACTGGGCGTTTCCCCCATCAAGAACCGCCTGCAAGACGCCTGCGGCCATTGGTTGAGATCCGTTGAGCGGTTCCGAATCGACAAATGAAAAGGGGGGCGCACGCGTCCCGCGTGCCGAGTCCGGCGTCGCGCCGGAGACATCGGACACATCGAGGGCGCACAAACAATCCAGCATGCAAGAAATATCCCACGCGCCCGGAGTCATCGGCGTGACGCCGATGACAGCAGGCGGGACGCCCGCGCTCCCCGAAATCTCAATCGTCCGCATCATCGGCGAGCCGACGACGCCGAACGAAGCCGCCACGCTCGCCGAGGAGGACAAATATCAATTCCAATGGTGGGCGCTCGGCCTGGTCAGCGCGCGGCCCGTCGAGCAGAAGAAAGGCGCCAACCACGGCATTGACGGCAAATTCATCTTCCGCCAGTTCACGATTGGCTTCCAGCACCATGGCGACGGCTTCGGCCAGATTGGCCCGCGCAACACGGTTTTTGGGAGGCGTATTAGCGCAATGGCCGCAGCGTTGTTCGCGTT